>JAWXCC010000062.1:0-16654 GCA_034440475.1 Phycisphaerae bacterium
CGCTCGCGAGCGCGCGGTCCTTCGCGATCTTGTCACGGCAGGCAGCTAGGAGTCTCGCGGCGTCGGCCGAACGTTGTGCAGCCCGTCTGGCCCGCTCACGATCGAGCGCTGCGCCGAGAGCAAATGCCCATATCGCCACGGGCATCTGATCAAGCACGGTTAGGGGTATGACATCGCCATCCGCTCGGTAGAGTGTCACCAGCGTGGCACCGCGCTGCGCGACCGCGAGATGCCGTGGAGTTCCCGTGGGTGCCCGAAGTTGGCACCACCGACGAACAGTCACCGCTCCATCGAGGTCACCTTCACCAGCGATGCGACTCGCGACGAGTGCCCCATCGCGCGAAAATTCGCGAACTTCGCATCCGGGGCCCTCTGCGGCGGGCGACACCGCGAGAACTCGCGCGTCGGCGTCCGCAGGTCGCCCGTCCTGTCGACCAATCTGTCGAACGATGCACGAAAGGACGCTCGCCGGATCGGTTGCCGCCGCGAGCTCGTCGCTGATGTCCGCGAACGTGGCGTCGGGGTTGTGGCGCGCGAGTCCGAGTCGTCGATTCGCACGGTCCAGCGATTCTGCTGCGAGCGCCGCACCAGGCGGCGACGCAAAGCCGAGCGCCTCGGTTCGCGCCGCGAGGTCGTCGAAGAGACTAGCAACGGCAGCAGCGAATCGCGTTGCGTCAATAGCGAGCGCGTCGAAGAGTGGTGGGAGCGGTTCCGCACCCGGACCAAAACCCGCGCCGCCGACATGTCGCTGTCGCACGACAATATCTGCCAACTGCGCTAGGAGAACAAGTGGACGGTGCGGTCCCTGCGCCGCGAGCGCCAAGGCGCCGCGCATTCGCAACGACTCGGTGATCTCGTCCGGAAGACTCCACCGCGCCGCCACGCGCCCTCCGATCGCTGACGCTGAGAGTCCGACAGCGTCTGCGACAACGTCGTCGAAGTCGCGCCCTAGTCGCTCGGCTTCGTCGCAACAGCGGTCGCAGAGCGCAGGCAGCGCTCTCGATAGAGCGAGCGCACCGAGGTCGTGGAGCAAGCCGACGACGGATGGACGTCCTGCGCCCGGTGCCCCGCGCACGAACTTGGAAGCGGCCTCCGCGACGATGGACTTGGCGACGCTGTGGCGCCAGAATCGCATCGAGTCGAACCCCGACGTTGCCATTGCGCCACTAGCAGGAAACGAGCCAATGAACTCGACTGCGAGCGCCGCGGCCCGCACGGCACCGAATCCGAGTAGGACCACGGCGCGATCGAGTGACGCGACATCGAGCGCTCGGCCTCGCGGTCCTCGACGACATAACGAGAGTACCTTGGCAGCGAGAGCCGCGTCCTGTTGAATAATCGCGACGAGATCGCGCACGTCGCTCGTCTCGTCATTCGCCGTCGTGACGAGGCGCAGCGCGAGCGCACTCGGCGACGGAAGCGTATCGATGCGCTCAAGGAGTGCTTGAACGTTGGCAACTACGGGCACGTCGGACATTCGCCTCAAGTCTCGAGAAGTCTCTCGATTGTTCGAAGCAGGTCGTCGGCACGAAATGGCTTGCGCACGAACGCATCGGCACCACTCTTCAGCAGGCGCTGCACTTCTTCGTCGTCCGCAACGCCCGATACAAAGATGATGCGAGTGCCGGTGTACTCAAGGTTGCCGCGGATCCGATCACAGACGACCGATCCGTTGATGTCGGGCAACATGTAGTCGAGCAGGATAATGTCGGGTCGGAACTGCTCAGTGAGGATCCCGGCGTCGTATCCCGTCGCAGCGCTTCGCACTTCAAAGCGCTCGCCCTTGAGGCAGTCCTCGACGAGGGCGATGATCTGCGGGTCGTCGTCAACGACGAGGATCCGGCGCCGGTCGTCGCCAAGAGAGTCGAGTGGAATTTCATTCATTCGCATGAAGCGAACGAGTTCCAAGCGCGGAATTCTGCGGAAGCGCGAGCCCGGAACGCGGAAGCCGTTGAGTCGCCCGCTATCGAAACAGCGGATGATCGTCTGCTGCGAGACCTTGCAGATGTCGGCGGCTTCGCCAGTCGTAAAGACTTGCTTCCCCGTCCATTTGCCCCGCTCGGATTGCTGCTGCGAGCGATCGACCGCCATTCATCCCTCCCTGGCGCCTCATGGCGTAGCTCACGCCGAAGCGTGGTTCTCTCCTACTCACACATCATCCGAGAGCGCGCAGACGACAATCCTTCTCCGTCTCGCCCATCGTGATGCCAACCGACCGACGGCCATCGACCGAGTTGCATCGCATCTCTTGTGAGGATTCCTTCTCGTCGTGGGGCGGTTCCGCTGACCACGGTCACGCGGAGCACAGCGATCGGGTCGATCGCGCGGTCAGGAGCAATCACACGGAGGCACACACGTCACGACCGGACTAACCGTGTCGTTCGCGCCAGAGCGTGACCGCCTCGGGTTCGCGCGGGTAGATCGGTGTGAGTTGAGCCGAATCGGCGAGTTCCTCGCGTCCGAGCATCGCCAGTCCAACGTCGAGGCAGGCCTCCGCCTCAAATCGCGGCACTTCCAAGAGGACCCCGGCGCGGCGCGCTAGGTCGACGATCGGTTCCGGGACGTACTCGTCAGCAAGCAGCGTGCGGACGTCGGAAAAAAACTTGAAGGCGCTCGTCGCATCGACGACCTGTGGAGTGCCCCGCAGTCGCACACTGGCACCGTCACCCTCGACGACGCTGAACCAGCTGGAATCTCGCTTCGACGCGAGCGCCACGATTCTTGGTCCCGAGTTCGAAGCTGCCGCCGCTGCGACGAGTGCGCTCGGTACGCCAACCAGTGGAATCGCGAGGCACTCAGCGAGCAGTTTCGCAGTGGTCACCGCAACACGGAGACCGGTGAAGCCACCGGGACCAATCGAGACGATGATCGCACCGAGATCCTGCGGAGTGAGCGCCGCCGCGCGAACGAGATCGTCGATCGCTGGCATGAGCGTGTCTTCGTCGTTCGAACCTGCCGACGCGAAGGCTCGCGACTGCTGGACTCCACGATTGTCTCCGACCGCGATCGAGCCATGGCGCTGCGACATCTCGATCGCGAGTGCGATACGACTCACACCGAAGCTCCAAGCTGCGCGATGGGCTGCGACGCAGCAACGATCGCCTCAGAGTCGGGCGCTGGCAGAGACAAGTCGAACTCAACGATGCGCCCTCGGTCGTGATCGCTGTTCAATACCGCCATGCGCGGCGTGACGACATGCGCTCCAGCATCACTGTGGGCATGACCGAGACAGAACGTTTCAACGCCCCACGCTCGCGCGAGCTGGTCCACTTGCTCGGCGAGTTGGCCGCGCCCCCAGACGAGGAGGTAGGCAGGACCACGCGGGGCTTGATAGTCCTCGAAGGCAATTTCGCGCTCGAAGATTCCCATGTCGAAGCGGCTCGTTGTCTCGGGTGAGGGTAT
The DNA here is from genome assembly GCA_034440475.1 of Phycisphaerae bacterium. Classification (GTDB taxonomy): domain Bacteria; phylum Planctomycetota; class Phycisphaerae; order Phycisphaerales; family SM1A02; genus JAEUIT01. Next base: position 3,403 of record JAWXCC010000062.1, read on the forward strand.
CGAATGCGAACACCACAGACCGTGCGCTGTCCGAACAGCGAGCGGCATCGCGCGGAAGAAGTCGCCGAGCGCGTCTGCTACAGCGTCAGAGTCGTCGCCAAAGACGAAGTCGAGCCCGTCGCGAAAGAGCGCAGTGCCGTCGCCATGGCCCTTACTCACGCCGATGCCAAGCATCTGACAAAGTTCATGGTTCGCGAGGAGTGGATGTACGCGACCAGGAAATCGCTCAACGAGCGCGGCGACTTTCGCGACCACGCGGTACGAGAGATCGACGCCATTGACGAGACGCTCGCCATGGATCAACTCTTGGACGACGAGGTGGTGTTCGTCGGACTCATCGAGCCGAGCAAACGCAACGATGCGATCGAGGTGAATCGGGTTGTCGTGCAGATCTCCGGCGACGACCAGTCGTCCGCGATCGCCGAGGATGTGCACGCAGCCTCGGCGGCATGCCGCACCGCGCAGCACGCCCGCTGCACGCTCAAGCAGTCCGCAGACGGCGTCGGCGTTGCGTAGGTCAGTTGAGAACGTCACTTCGTCTTCGCCGGTGCCGTCGTTGCTGGAGCGACTGGCGCGGCGGGCTTGGCGCTGGGTGCGACTCGCGCAAAGAAGGGAATCGGACCACTGCCGGTCGCAGACGTCAGCATCATCGATGTCGCGAGGAGCCCATGCGCCCCTTCCTTCGCTGTCATTCGAACCTTCACTTCAACTGTGTCAGCACCCACGGGCTTCACTTCGAGAATCTCGGCAACGAGATTGGGATTTCCCGTCTGGATGCTCTTGACCTTTCCCCACGATTCGTTGACGACTGCTCCCTTGCCGCGCGGGTTGTAGTGTTCGATCTCGATCGTGACCTCGATCGGCTGACCCGGCTGCATGAGACCGCCGAGAACGATCGCGTCCTTTTGCATCCACTCTCGCTGATATCGCTCCATGTCCCAGCGCGAGCCAGTGAGATCGTGTCGCACACGCAGTGGAACGAGCGGGCAATCGGCGCGATCGGTCTCGAGCGTCCACCAGATGGGCGGCTGTGCGACGCCAGCGAGATTCCACGAGATTGTGTATTCGGCTCGCGGCGAATCGGTCGCTGCATTGAACCCGACAAATGATGGCGGCACACCGCCAGCCGTGATAATCGAGAACGGTTTGCCATCGGCCGACTTCAGCGAGATGGTTCCTGATGTCACATCTTTCAGCGCGTCGACATAGGGCGGCGACGCGAGGATCGGCATCACGACGTCAGCGTCCATCATCGCAATCGCCGTGCCGGGAACGTTCTCAAAATCGATGAAGACCTTTGCGTCTTTCGCACCGGGGGCGGGCGGTGCCTTCAGCGACGCCTTCAACTCAAGCGTCGCGCCCGGCGCAATGGTCTGGCCAACGATATTGCTAATGCCTGTGCATTTACAACTCGGAGTCACCTTCTTCACTGTCAGAGGAGTGCTGCCAGTGTTCGTCAAGGTGAACGTCGTCGGGGTCGTTGAGTTCGGCGCGACCTGCCCCAGCTTCGCGACCTTCGGCGTGATAGCGCAGGGCGATGCAGCTGGCGCCGCTTGCATCGGAGGAGCTGCTGGCGATGGACTCTGCGCAGCACCACCTGCGCGAAGCGCGAGCGCCAACACAGCGACGACGACGGAACCGGCGCAAGTTGATCTCTGAGCGTGCATAGACGAGAGTGTATCTCGCCATGGAGTGGATGAACGAACTGTTGACTACCGAGAACCTGCTCGCGCTGCTCACACTCACTGCCCTTGAGATTGTGCTCGGCATCGACAACATCGTGTTTCTCGCGATCCTGAGCGCCAAACTGCCTCAAGAGCAGCAAGCGCGAGCGCGGCGCGTCGGCCTCTTTGCCGCGATGCTCATGCGGATCGCGCTGCTCCTCTGCGTCGGATGGGTCGTGCAGTTGAAAACCCCATGGGCTACGTTCGAGGCATTCGGCACGAAGATCGAGATTTCAGGGCGCAACCTCATCCTGCTGGTCGGCGGACTCGTCCTCATGGCGAAGTCGGTCCGCGAGATTCACCACAAGACGGAAGCGGCGCATCCCGACACCGTCGCAAAGGGGCGAACGATCACCTTTGGTGCCGTCATTCTTCAGATCATGGTGATGGACCTTGTCTTCTCGATTGATTCGGTCATCACAGCAGTCGGGATGGCCAAGAGCATCACTGTGATGGTGGTAGCCGTCGTGATTTCGGTAGCGATCATGATGGCCTTTGCTGGACCGATCAGCCGCTTCGTTGACGGTCGCCCCTCCCTCAAGATGCTCGCACTCGCGTTCCTTCTGTTGATCGGACTCATGCTGGTCGCCGATGGACTTGGGCAGCACGTGCCGAAGGGCTACATCTACTTCGCGATGGCATTCGCTCTCGGTGTCGAGATGTTGAACTTCCGTGCGGAACGTGCGATCACCGAGAGCTAACAGTGTGTGGTGCGAGCAGGGGCAAGACAAAGCGGGCCCGGCAATGTGCCGGGCCCGCGTAGGTTTCATCAGGAATCGCTTCGTGCGAGCGGTTATCTAGTCGGGCAAGCGCCCCAAGCACCGAGCAAGATCGCGAGATCAGCCGCATCGGTCATTCCGTCGGCGTTCAAGTCTGCGCCCAGGCCGCCCCACGCGCCAAGCAAGATCGCGAGATCAGCCGCATCCACCATAGCGTCGGCGTTCAGGTCGCTCGGGCACGGCGGTGGCGGCGGAACACAGACAACTTCGCCAGCGGCCGGAATGATCTTGAAGATCTGACCGGTTGTCGCGCTGCCGTGATCGACGATGTAGACCTCGCCTTTGGCGTCTTCACCGAAGGACGCGATCTGGTTCACAACGAAGCCGTCGATCGACGGCGTGATCTGAGGGAGCCGATCCGTAAAGTCCGTCACCGTCGTTCCGTCGTACCTGAACGACCAGACGCGGTTGATGCCGTAGTCAGCAAAGAAATACGTGCCCGCAAGCTCGGGATAGGCGCAACCGCGATAGACGTAGCCGCCGGTAATCGAGAGGCCTGTGGCATGCGTGTACGTGTGGATCGGATTCGTGAGCGTGGGGCTTGAGCACGTGCAGCCGGTGAGGCCGGTGCAGGTGTTGCCTTCCTTGCAACGCCATCCGTAATTACGACCACCGGGAGCGCCAGCGGGCTGGAAGTTGATCTCTTCCACGGCGCCCTGACCGACATCACCAATCCAGAAGTCGCCGGTTTCCCGATCGAACGAGCAACGCCACGGATTGCGCACGCCATACGACCAGATCTCGTCGTCGCCGGTGATCCCGACGAAGGGATTGTCCGACGGATTCGCGTAGTGCGGGAGGACGGCGTCGACGACGTCGGGGGCGATGCGAAGAATCTTCCCGAGCTTCATGTTCACGATCGTCTGCGCGCGGTTGCCTGGATCGTTCGCGCTGCCACCGTCACCGACCGCGATGTACAGGTAGCCGTCTGGCCCGAAGTCCATCCAGCCGCCGTTGTGATTGCTGAACGGATCGGACCAATTGATCACGACGAGTCCGCTCGCGGGGTCCGCAACGTTGGGATCCGATCCGCTCACCTTGTAGCGAGCGACGGTGTTCCACTGCGTTGCGTTCGCTGTGTAGTACACCCAGAACAAACCGTTGGTCGCGTAATCGGGGTGGAACGCGAGGCCGAGCAGACCTTGCTCGTCGTTCACACTCGAACCACCAATGACGAGCGGGTCGATGTTGAGGAACGGCGTCGCGAGAACGGTGTTCGTCGCGAGGTCAATGATCTTGATGACGCCCTTCTTCTCAAGGACGAAGAGCCGACTCGGGTCGCCAGGCGCGTGCGTGGCGAACGTGGGGAGGCTAAGACCACTGGCGATGCGCTTCGTTTTCACAGCTGGAACACCCCCACGTGCGAGGGCGACCGGAGCGCTGGCCAACGTGACGGTGAGAGCTGTTGCGACAATTGTGGCGAGGCCGTTTTTCGTAAACATGAACTCGAGTTCCTTACTAGTCCCGCAGAGCGGGCGGACAAGACAAAACGAAAAAGCGTCAGGGGGACCCCCGACGCTCAAAGTCCCCAGAAGGTACGAGGTCGCGGCGCGGAGTCCAGTAGGAGCGCACCGCAACTCGGACCTTTCTTGTGGTTGGTGATTTTTGTTTTGGTCGCGCTACCGGCGACGACTGCGACGATGCTTCATGTTTGGGCTTTACTTGGGTGATCGGCCGTGTTCGACTCCGTCTCGCGCGCCGAGTGCGATCGCGTCAAGCGCTATCGCCAGCTCGTCCGCGACGCGCTCGTACCTCGTGATCGCTTGCTCAACCGCCGCGACGTCGCCGTCCTCAATGGTTTCAGTAAGCAGCGGGAGCATCGCGGGGGCATAACCCGACGAGCGGTCGGTCGCCGCGTACAGGTTGCGAAACCAAGGCCGACCAGGGATCCCCTCGGGCTCGATCCACACGCTCAGCAGCCGACGCAGTTGCGAGTCGAGGCTCGGATCGCCGCCTCGAGCCCGTGCCGCCGCGACGACGCTCTCCGCTCGCTCCGCGGTTGGTACGAGTGCTTCGAATCGCACGATCAGTGGCTCCAGATCGACCTTGAGATTCGCCTTCTTCGCTCGGTCCCTCTCGAGCCGGACAAGTCGGACGGCATCGCGCTGCAGAGCAACCGGCGACACCGGAGGAAGTGGGTCGTTCGCGAGTTCTGCAACAAGCGCGTTGCAGGCGCGGGTCACGAGGAGCGCGGAGTTGTAATCCGCGCCCACAGTTTTTCGGTACCAGGTCACCGTGTCATAGTTCGAGTGATAGGAGCTCCCCTGCGATCCACCTGCGCCCAGTGTGCACGACGGTACTCCGGCGTGACACCAGAATCCCACGTGATCGGAACCGCCTCCGACGTCGCCAATGGGTGCGTCTGTGCCGGGCGCGACACGAGAGTTCAGCCACGCCTCAAACACCACGCCCCCGTCAAACGGCGACGTCAAACGGCGCATCGCACTCTCGATTGATCTGCGCAACGATGGAGACGCGCTGATGCCTAACTTGTCGCCCATCGATGCCATATCGAGGTTGACGTAGGCGACCACGCTCTTCTCGATCAATGCCCGCCTTGATTCAACCCATTCGGTGCTACCGATGATTCCGAATTCTTCTGCTCCCCACGCCGCAAAAACGATGCTTCGCTCAGGACGCACACCGCTCTTCGCGGCTTCTGCGAACGATCGCGCCGATTCCATCAAGACGATCGTCCCTGCGAGCGGATCTGCGGCACCGAAGCCCCACGCGTCGTGATGACATCCAACGACAACCACTTCATCGCGCTTGGATGTGCCGCGAAGCGTCGCCACGACGTTCGCGGTTTCGCCAATGAATCGCTCCTGTTTGACAACGAGGCGCAGTGTTAGCTCATCGCCACCTTCGAGACGATACGTCTGCTGAATCCCGCCCTTCCAAGCCGGGTCAGTCACTTCACGACCCTTCATGCGCGCGATAATCCGCTCAGCGGCGGCGTATCCAATCGGCTGCACGGGAATCGTCGGAAGCGCGACATCGCGCACGTCGAGGCGCTTCGCATCGGCGGTCGCTTCGATCCCCGGCGTCAATGGATCACCGGGCCATGGCACCGTCAGAATCGATCCACGCTGAATGCACGTGTCGTTCGCCCAGCCGCCAGCAGGCCACACGGGACCGCGCGAGGCACCAGCATCGGCAGGATCGGTGTAGATCAGCAGGCCAGCGGCACCCGCTGCCTCTGCGAATTTTGCTTTGAAGCCGCGGAAATTGCCGCCGTATCGAGCTAACACAATCTTGCCCTTGACCTCAATTCCCATTTCCGCGAGCTTCGCGAAGTCGGCACGCGTTCCATAGTTCACGTAGACGACGTTGCCGGTGACATCGCCCGAGCCGCTATAGGCGTTCCAACCGTACGAGAGATCGGCGTGCGCGGTCGCGGGATCTTCCAGCAAGTTGCGCTCGCGCAAATCAATCGCCATCACTCCGCGGCGCCCGCCTTCAGGAGCTAGCTCACCAACAATCTCAAGACTCGCTTCGAGCGGACGCGCAAGCAGCGGATGGAATCGATGTACTTCCACTTCGAGACCAAGTTCCACGAACGTTGCAGCGATCCGATCGATCTGCCGCAGGTCTCCAGCCGTTCCCGCAACGTGCGGTTCGCTTCCGAGACGCTCGTGAGCTATCGAAAGTTGTCGCGCGTCTGCGACGGCATTCGTGGCGTCCGTCAGCGCGCGAGGATCGCTGCTGAACGCGACGGAGAAGAAGAGCATCGTCGAGAGGAGTTTCATGGCGTGACTTTCAGTGACTACCGCTCAAGGTAGTCGAGGTCGCGATAAAACGTCTCGCGCAGGAACGCGAGCGCGATGAATCCGATCGCGATGCACGCCAGTCCGAGCCCAAGCGTGGCGCCGGGAATCGCGAACTTCGCGTCGCGCGTGAGAAGCAGCCAGATCCAGACAACGATCGTGGCGCTGCCTCGCACGAAGTTCGGCGCGCTCGTGGTGACGGTCGCGCGGAGATTGGTCCCGAACTGTTCGCTCGCAACTGTGACGAACAACACCCAGTAACCGGTCGTCGCGCCGAGCAGGCACATGAGCGCGTAATACGTGGTCAACGACGCTCCGCCGTAGGTCAGGAGGAGAAACATGGCGACGGCGTACATCAAGAGAAAAAGTGCAATGACCGCGCGGCGCCGCCGCACCAATTGGCTGAGCAGTCCGCTGCAAAGATCTCCGACGACAACCCCGATGTACGCCCACACGATGGTCGCGCCGCCAGTGGGTGCTGGATCGAGTCCGAGCGCGGCACCGATGTCGCTTGAGAACACGAAGAGGATGCCGCCCGCAAACCAGATCGGCATGCCGACCAAGATGACGAGCAGGAAACGCGCGAGGCGCTCCGGGGGCCAGATCAGCATGCGCACGTCGCCGCGTAACACGTCGACAGCTTTGACGTTGCTGAAGAGTCCGCTCTCGAGGACGCCTACCCGGAGCGCGAGCAGGACAAGCCCCATCGCGCCACCGATGGCGTACGCGACGCGCCAACCGGTATCGGGGTCCCACGCCACGAGTTTGCCGCCGACAACCCCCGCAGCGACCGCGCCCGAAAGTCCAACGGTCGCGACGATCGTCGTTCCGATGCCGCGTCGCTTGGTGTCGAGCAACTCGCTTACTAACGTGATACCAGCACCGAGTTCGCCAGCGAGACCGAACCCAGCAATGAAGCGGAGTACAGCGTATTGAGGAACGTTCGTGACGAAGGCATTCAGCAGGTTCGCAAGCGAGTAGACGACGATTGAGCCGAACAACACGTTGAGGCGGCCACGTTTGTCGCCAAGCACGCCCCACGCGACCCCGCCGAGAACCATGCCGATGAGCTGCGCGTTCAGCAGCATCGCCCCTTGCGAAACCGCTTCGTCACCGACAACCCCGAGCGATTTCAGACTCGGCACGCGCAGGATGGCGAACAAGACGAGGTCGTAAATGTCGACGAAGTAGCCGAGCGCAGCCACAGCTACAGCGAAAATGATGACGCGACGCGAGCGCGACGATTCGTCTAACACGCAGCCGATGCTACCTCGACGCGGGCCTCAACGCTGGGGATGAGTCGGGCGGCGAAACCGGCAGCGCTAGCTCGTCTTCCGACGCGCTCATGTGCGCTTCCGGTTCGAACCACCCATCCGGGAAGGGCCGACGCTCAATGAGGTTGCCCGCAACCGATACGACGGCGGCGATAGATCCCACCGGCGGATCCCAGACCCAGCGGACCGAGCGAACCCTTCGCGATTCACGATTGATCGTCAGTTCGAACGCGGTCGCAGCGCCCGGGATGGCTGCCGTCAGCACCGCGTGATATCGGTCTCCGCCGTCCGGCAGAACTTCGATGCTGACGTCGTAGTCTTCTTCCAGTCGGCTCAGCGTCTCGTCGATCGATGGGAACGGTGCATCCCCTGCTACGGCGCGAACCCATTTCAAAATGATGTCGTTCGCCGGACCTCGCTCAAGGACTCCCGCCGGCGTGATGATCCACCAATCCGTTTCGCCTCTTCCATAGACAACGCGATTGTTTTCGTCGCCGGTCGGGAGCGGAAGGCGTACGACGAACTGTCCGTATCCATTCACGTCGTAGGTGCCGGTCAAGGTCGCAGGCACTGCGGCCGGAGTTCGCTGGACGACAAGCTGGTAGCGGCGCGGACCTTGTTTCGTGTGCGTCGATGTGACCTCGGCAACCGCGCGATGCTCAGCACTGATGTTCCACCACAAGGCAACGGAGGCAACCAGAAGAATCGCCGCTGCGAGCGGCATGACCCTGCGAAGCACAACACTTCGCCCGGCCGTGCGCGAGGGTTCAGCGCGAATGCGGGTGAGCGCACCTGCAAGCGATCGCTCCATCGCGAGCGCGTCCCCCGGTGCTTCCTGCCTCAGCAGTAATGCGTGCACGACGAGCAGCCCCGCAGCACGCTTCGGATCCAACTGCGTCTCTGCGTCGAGCACGGTTTCGCCAGCGAGGAGCGCGTCGACCATGACGTCGGTCTGAATGTTCTCTGTCGTCATTCGCCGGCCTCCAGAATGCCGCGACGCTGGAGGCACTCGTAGAGGCTGGCGCGAGCTCGCTGCAATCGCTTCCGCATCGCGTCGTGGGAAACGTGGGCCACCTCGGCTGCCCGATTCGCACGCATTTCCCGCTTGTAGCACAGGTCGACGGCCTCGCGCTCTTCTTCGCCGAGCCGCTCCATGCACGTTCTCATCGCTTCAGTGCGCTCATTGAGTGCTTCGCCAGCATCGCCATCGAGGATCGACATGTTCTTTTCGACGTGGTTCGTCACCACCTCGTCGCTGACGATCGCACGTCGCTTCTGCCGCGATGCGCCGAGCAGGCAGTTTCGGGCGATGCCACGAAGCCAAGGACCGATAGGGCGCGTCCGGTCGAACGCGTCGATCTGCTTCCATGCGGCAACAATCGTGTCCTGAAATACGTCGTCCACCAAGTCCTTATCGAACGCGATTGCGCGAATGAAAGTCCGCAGCGCGTCGGTCTGCTGGCGGATGAGAATTTCGAACATACCGAGCTTGTCCAAGCGGCGACACTCCTCGCCCCATTGTCCGGGAAGACTTGCGGGGACGCTACGCGATGGGACGGGAGGATCGGGGATTTTGCCGGTAGTTGCGTCGACTGGGGACGATTCGCCGCGCGCGCGGACGCTTGCACATCGTCGCGTGCTCAGGTTCTTACACAGGTTCGCTCGCGGATACCTCGGATTCCGCTCAGCGTGAGGTGCTGCGGTCCGCGTCACATGACGCCGGGAATCCCGGAGTGATCGGCGGGACGGGGTCTAGCAGCGTCCCAGTGGAACTTCCGCTCGGCTTCGTCGATCGGCACATCGTTGATGCTCGCCTCGCGCCGGCGCATGAGCCCATCGTCGTCAAACTCCCAGAGCTCGTTCCCGTATGACCGGTGCCACTGCCCGGACGCATCCCGCCACTCGTACTGAAACCGTACAGCCATGCGATTGTTGAGGAAGCCCCAGAGCTCTTTCACCAAGCGATAGTCGTTCTCGCGCTTCCATTTGTCCCGAAGAAACGCCTTGATTTGCTCCCGACCCCGAACGAACTCGCCGCGGTTGCGCCACTCGCTGTCAACGGAGTATGCGAGCGAAACTCGCTCGGGATCGCGGCTATTCCAGGCGTCTTCGGCGGCGCGCACCTTCTGCACTGCCGCCATTCGTGTGAATGGCGGTTTGAGGGGGGAACCGGATGCGACTGGTGCGGTGTCCATAGTGTTGTTTCGGCGCTAGCAGCCCGTGACGAAAGTTATCCGGGCTGCGAAATCGTCTTGGTGTGCTTTCGCACTCCAAGACGTGGAGGATGACGCGTTTGCTCGACCTTTCAGCGGCCGGGCGTCACCGCGCCGCGACGTGCACATGGGGCTCGACGCGGGGGAAGTCGACGTCGACGTCGAATGCCTTGTTGAAGAAGTTCGTGAAGACGTTGAGCGCCACGGCACCAACAATCTCCGCGATCTCCGCGTCCGAGAAGCCCGCAGCTCGGACGGTTTTGATTTCGTTGTCACTCACACCGCCGCGGTGCTCGATGACCGCAGCAGCGAACTTCAGCGCCGCTGATGTGCGCGGGTCAGTTGACTCGTTGTGACGGGCACCGTCCATCTGCGCCTGATTCAACCCGACCATCTTTCCCAGAGCGGAGTGCGCCGAAAGGCAGTAGCTACAGCCGTTCGTTTCGGCGGTGAGGAGCGCAATCTGTTCACGAATCGGTGCGGCGAGCTTCGCGGTTCCCATCGCTCCATTGAACTGTGCGAACGCTTGCAAAACTGCTGGTGAGTTCGCCATGACCTTGGTCATGTTGGGCACCATACCCAAGCCCTTTTGGAGAGCCGTAAAGATGTCTTTGTTGCTACCGGTTGCGGACTCGACATTCTGAATCGGAAGGCGGGCCATGTGTTTTCCTTCAGTGAGACTGGGAACGTGCATCGGACGGAACATCCGTCGATGGCGAGCGGTCGGACGAGCGGTGAATCGTTGGAGTGACATTGTCCTGCATGAACGCGCGGATCTTGGTGGCGATCACGTCGCCCAGTTCCTCAAGCGCGAAGTGCCCGGTATCCAGCAGGTTGAAGTCGATGTTCTTGAGGTCGCGCTGGTAATGCTCGGCACCCGCGCCGGGGAAAATCTGATCGTTGTTACCCCACACAATCAACGTCGGGGGCTGGTGCGTGCGGAAGTACTCCTGCCACTTCCCATACAGCGGTGGGTTGGTGCCGTAGCTCAGAAACAGTTGTAGTTGAATGTCGTGGTTCCCCGGACGATCCAATCCAACTTGGTCGAGCGTCCACGTGTCCGGGCTCACGGTCGTCGGGTCGTCCGGGAGTCGCCGAGATTAGGTGGGGAACTGGATTGGTCCGATCGTGGACTGCTGCGTGAAATCCGGGGCCTCGTCGCCAAGCAGAATCGCCATGCGATGTCTCCTCGTTCGGATGAACGGTCGCGAAGGTGGCCACAACCACGTCGGTTGGCGGCGCCCAAGCGCTATGAGATCCGAGGCTCGCCAGTCCGACGTTCACGCGCTTCTCCAGGGATTTCTGAGCGAGCCGAGCAGAACTCGGAGCTGCGTCACTTGGCCGGTTGCTCCGACGCGAAGATCCGCTTCCAGCCGTTCTTCATGCTGATGACGGCCCAGCCGTCCTTCGTCGCTAGCTCGTAGAGCGCTTGCGTGAGGGTCCCGACTTTGGTCTCCGGCAGTCCGTTCGCCGGGCCGTATGCGTATTCGCGCGTCGCGTCGTCGTGAAGAGCGAGCATCGAGAGCCGCGCGCCGCCGCCAGCCTTTGTGTACTCATGGCCGTACGAGGTCGCGACGGCGGCGCCGACGACCTGTTCAGGAGGGACGCCATAGACGGCTTCCGCGTACCCGCGCACGAAATCCTGGCCACCACCGGTGACGATGAACGTCTTGAAGTAATTCGCTCGCAGATATTGCTGCACCTCGTGCGTCGGCGCGTACGTTAGTTCGGTGAAATGCTTCTTCCAGCGCGGGTTCTTCGACTCGGCGAGCCACTTCTTCGCTTCGGCTTGAAACGTCTCGACCGAAATTCCGGTCAGCGTGGCGGCAGCGAGCTTCTCAACATCGGGCAGCGTCAGCTTCGCAATCGCTGCACGGTCGCCCTTCAGGATCTCAAGCCCCGTCGAGAACGGGGCGACGATGGCAAGTTCCGGCTTGGCCTTCACGAGTGCTGGCACGCGATCAAGGATGTACAGCACCTGCGAGTACATCGGATGCTCGACCCAAAGCGTGCCGTCCTAGTCAAACGTCGCGATGCGCTCCGCAGGAGGCACGAACTGCAACAAAAAGAGTGGGCGTCACTGCCTCGCCAAAGAGTGTGGAGCGACGATGGACAATATCCAGCACCCTGCCGCTGTCGCAAGGTCGCTGCGCCTGAGTGCGACCGCCGGTACGCTCCCACGAGAGCCTCTTCTCTGGGCCCGCCCAATCGAAATGACCGCGCAACCAAACATGCTCGACGCACTGCGGATAGATCGCGGCACCGAGCGCCGACGCCGGTGGCCTCTCGTCGTCGTGCTCCTTCTGTTAGTTCTCGGCGCGGCAGCAACGGGAATCCAGTGGTGGTTGAACCGCGAGTCACCGATCGCTGTTCGCACGTTTCTTGTGCAAGCCGCGTCCGACAAGCAACGCGACCGCACGCTTCTCAACGCCTCGGGATATGTGACCGCGCGACGTGACGCGACGGTGTCGTCAAAAGTGACCGGCAAGGTCGTCGAGGTCTTGGTCGAGGAAGGCATGCACGTCGATGCAGGCCAAGTTCTCGCCCGCATTGACGCCTCCAATGTTGAGACGTCGCTCAAACTCGCCGAAGCGCAGTTGAATGTTAGTCGTAGCATGCTCGGAGAGACGGAAGCCAATCTCGACCAGGCAGAGCGCGAGTTCAGTCGCCTGCGTGAAGCGCGTGAGAGTGGTGCCGCGACCCCGCTTGAGTTGGAGCGGGCAGACACGCTAGTCAAATCGCTCAAGGCGCGACTGGTGCGGCAGAGCGCAGAGGCGACGGTCGCCGAGCAGGAAGTGCTGGTGTGGAAGCAGCAGCTCGACGACACGATCATCCGTGCGCCGTTCGCGGGCATCGTCACGGCGAAGAACGCCCAGCCCGGCGAGATGATCTCGCCTATGTCGGTCGGCGGATTTACCCGCACCGGGATCTGCACGATCGTTGACATGAGCTCGTTAGAGATCGAGGTCGATGTGAGCGAAAGCTACATCAACCGCGTCGAATCGGGCCAACCCGTTCAAGCGACGCTCGATTCCTATCCTGAATGGCGCATTCCAGCGGCCGTGATCGCGATTATTCCTACTGCCGATCGTCAGAAGGCCACAGTGAAAGTGCGCGTCGCGTTCAAAGAACTCGATCCGCGCATCCTGCCAGACATGAGCGTGAAGATCGCGTTCCAAAGCGCGGGAGACGCCACCGTCCGTGCTCCAGCGCTGACGTTACCCGCGACAGCCCTCAGCAAGCACGATGGGCGCGATGTGGTGTGGGTCGTGCGCGACGGCAAGGTTGAGCGCCGCGCTGTCACGCTCGGGGAGAAGCGCGGCAACGACGCAACGATTGTGGCTGGCCTGAACGGCGGCGAGCGCGTGGTCGTCGAGGCGCCAGCCACTCTCATAGACGGCGCCAGTGTGAAGGAAGCACGGCCATGATGAATGACATAACGAGCATGACGAGCATAACGAGCATGACGAGCATGACGAGCATGACGAGCATGAC
>JAWXCC010000063.1:0-28243 GCA_034440475.1 Phycisphaerae bacterium
GCTAGAACGTCGACGGCTCTGGCGACGGTGCAGTTGATCCCCCTCGACCCTTCCACGCACGGCGCCCAGTTTTCGCGAGGTACAGGCTGTACCACTGGAGCGCGGTCATAACGCATATTCCGATGGGATGCAGAAACGCCGACGCAAGCGACTGGCGAAAGCGAATAGCGAACAGAACTCGCTCGGCAGTGCTTGCAGCAATAGCGACGAGCGCGCAGCCCGTCGCGATATCGAAGGGCCGTCCGCTCGCAATTGTCCAGATCAAAAATATCCAAGGAAACACGTGCCCAACCAGATGAAGCACGGTGACGAGAACGAGGAGCGCGATGCTGCCGAGTCCCTCGAACGCGTTCTTGGCGAAGCCGTTCCAGGTCTGGACAAAGCCGCGGTACATGCGACACGCGACGAGGTCGGTGCCGTCGAAGAGGTCAGTCCGAAAGCGATGTGACCGGAAGGCGCGTGGCATCTTGATGCCGTCATGCATGGAGTCACGGAATTCCGCGTGTCCGCCGGACGTGTGATAGGCGTCGGCACGAGCGAAGAGAAACTGCCCGCAGCCGGCGCTCGCGGAAGGGTCGAGCGTGCGCCGCATGCGACCGATCGGCAGGTACGAAAGCAAGATGAAGTGGATGAGCGGGATCACGAGGGCTTCGCCGAACGTGCCCGTGATCTGTCGCGGAACCGTCGAAAGGAGCGCGACGTCGCGTCGTCGCGCTTCGGCGAGTGTGCGCGCGATGCATGTCGGCTCGAAGCGGACGTCGGCGTCGGTAAACAAGAACCAACCGCCCGTCGCGTGTTGGGCCATGCGCCAACAACCATGTTGTTTGCCGTTCCAACCGTCAGGCAGCGCGACTGTCGGCGCGACTCGAACTCGCGCGTCCTCGCGACGAAGCCCCGCAAGAATCTCCGGTGTGCGATCGGTCGATTGATCGTCATAGCAGACGACCTCGACATCGGCGCTCGTGCTCTGCAGCACCGACCGGACACACGCCTCGATGTTTGACTCTTCATTGCGAGCGGGAATACAGACGCTGACCTTCTCCAGCCCTGCCGCCGAAGTCGGCGCGAGCGATCGCGCATAGCGCTTGAGGTTCACCGCGCCGAGTACGAGCGCTTGAAGGGCGAACACGGCGCCGAGCGCCGCTAATACCGTTGTCGCGTCGAAGTTCATCGCGTTTCACCTACGAGTTCCCGACGATGCCCGACGTCGATCCCCCTGCCGCGGCCGGTCATCCGCAACCACAGGTCGTAGACGGGGTGAATCTTCGCGTCGCCGCCAAGCATGCATTCAAACTGAGCGGCGTCGCGCGAGCGCACCGCAGCGCTCAGCTCATTCGAGTTGTTCGTCATCGCTTCAACGATCGATCGCTGCCACTGACCAGTACTGGGCCCAGTACTGGTCGCGGTGTTAGCCGTCTGCGGCACTGCGATCGGTGCCGCGCGCAAGAAGACTTCCGGGCGTCGATCGTTCCAAAAGCCATACTCAATCGCGACACTGACCGCGACGCGCACACCGAGCCGTGCAGCGAGAGCCGCTGCACCGGGGCGCACGACAAGCGGATCTCGCACGTCCGTGAAACGCCCTTGCGGCGTGACGATGAGCACCATCTCGTTTGAGCGGGCAACCTCGCCTTCGACGTACGTGAGCATCGCTGCGAGCGACGCCGGCGCGTCAGGGTCGATACCGAAGATCCCGAGTTTCCGCATGAAGCGAAATCGCGAGAGTTCCCGGTTGTCCATCGGCGCGCGGACTTCGCGGTCACCGAAAAAGCGGCGGCGCAGAAACGATCCGACGATCGGATCCCACCACGACGAGTGCGACAGAAGAAAGAGCGACACACCGCGCGACGCCGGAATTGCAGCGATCGCCCGCTCGGTTCCAGGCATGGCGCGCAGAGCGTGAAACTGTTTGCGAAGGAGTCGCTCCGAGTACCAGCCGAACACGCGACGGATGCGCGGATCGGGCTCGGCTCTAACGATGGCGTCCGCCAGAGGATTGGGGGCGCGAGGGCTCACCGTTCGCTCAGCACTGGCTCGCGCCACGCGCCGGTCCCGTTCGGGCGGTTGTGTTCGTGAGTTGCTCGCGTGCCGTCACGCCCCGGAAGCCCAAAGTCATCCGCGAGCGACGTGGCGGCCGTGACGCCACTCATGAGCACCATTGGTACACCCGGACCCGGGTTCGTGCTGCCGCCAGCGAGATACAAGTTCTTGAGGATCGGCGAGGTGTTTCGCGGCTTGAAGCCACCCTTCAATCTGCCGTGCGACGCCAGGCCGTAGATCGCGCCGCCCTCGGCGTTGTACATGCGCTCGATGTCGTTCGGCGTCAGTCTGCGTTCGACGACGATGTGGCGTTCGATGTCTTCCATCCCGCAGCGCTTGAGCTTGTTGATGATGACTGAGCGGTAGCTCGCGAACATACCGGGCCCGTTGGGACCAGCGGTGGAGTCCCAGTCGTGGCCCGGTCGCAAGTACGGCGTATGAATCAAGGCGTAGAGCGACTCACAGCCGGGCGGTGCTTGCGTCGGGTCGGTGCGACTCGGAGCGCAGAGATAGATGGTCGGATCGCGAGCGGGGATGCCCTTCGTGTAGATGTCGTCGAACTCCTCGTGCGAGTTCTTGCTGAAGATGAAGTCGTGATGCAACAGATGCTCGTAGCGTCGGTCGAGTCCGAGGTAGAGGACCACGCCGCTGCATGCGGGCGTGTAACGACGAGCGATCTTGCGCTGTTCCGAGAGCGCCGCAGATGTTCCGAGGAGATCGCGATTGGTGCGCTGCACGTCGCAATTCGAGAGCACTGCGTCTGAGTTGATGACGCGCCCGTCGTCGAGTTCAACGCCGGTCGCTCGCGATCCATTCTGAACGATGCGGCGCACGCCACTGCCCGTAAGAATGGTCGCCCCCTCTTCACGCAGAATTCGCTCAAGAGATTGCGCGACAGTTCGCGTTCCCCCCATCGCGTACCAGCAGCCGTGATCAACTTGCGCCGACGCGATGAGCGTGAGGATTGCGGGCGCGAGGAACGGACTCGATCCGACGTACTGCAAGAAGTGTTCTGCGAGTTGCAAGATGTGCGACTCGCCAAGGTGCTTCCGCGCCGTCGCACCAACCGTCGAGTGAAGTCGCATTGCAGCGACTTCTTTGAGCAAGCCCGGATCGGCCGCTGGCGGCTTCCGCATGAGGTCGCCGATGCCGCCAAGATCTTTGTAGAAGAAGACGCGTTCGCTGAGGCTATACATGCGACGGGAATACGCCACGAATGCGCGCCAGCCCTCGCCAAGCCGCTTGCCCGGAAACTGCGCATCGAGCGATGCGGACATGCTGCTCACGTCCTCGCGCAGGTCGATCCGAGTGCCATCGTCGTAGAAGCAGCGCCACTGCGGATCAAGTCGCACGAGGTCGATGTAGTCGGCGACGCGTCGACCGCTCCGCGTGATGATGCCGCGCAGCACATCCGGCATCGTCAAGATCGTCGGCCCCATGTCGAACGTGAAGCCGCGTTCGCTCAACACGTTCATCTTCCCGCCCAAATGTTGGTTGCGCTCGACGATCGTGACCTTCGCGCCGCGCGTCGCCAATTCACAACCAGCGCTGAGGCCCGCGAGTCCGCCGCCGACAATCACGACAGAGAGTGGGCTCGACGGTGAACGCTCGACTGGTTTCGATCGACTCATGTGGGTTTCCCTCGAGTTGGCTCGCGACGTGGCCGTGCGTCCCTCGACACCTCGGAATGCGTTTCCCGCGCGATCGCGTTTGAGCTGATTGCGTTCTTCGCTGCGGTTGAGCCGCCTCGATCAAGAGACTTGCCAGACATGCCAGACATGGCGCGAACCGGAATGCCAACGATACGACGAAGCCAGTTGAGGACGCGCGGATCGGGCTCGCCGACCGGTAGGCGGATGCGCCCCGTTGTCGACACGCAAATCTCGCGGGTCAATGCCAAAAGCCCCGAAACACCGCGACTCGCGCCCCAGCCGCTTGCGCCGCTCCCAGAGAGCGCCGCGGCCGGATGGGCGGTTGGCAAGAGACAGTCGTTGATTGTCACGAGCGAGCTGCCAAAGTCGGCGGCGCGCTCGCGCACCGCTCGAACATCGCGAGTGAATACGCTCGTAGCGAGACACTGGCCAACGGCGCGGTGGATGCGCAACGCCTCATCGAGCCCGTCGACGGGAACAACCGCGAGCGCCGGACCAAAGTGGTCGCCTTCAACTAACAGAGCATCGGTGGGACAGTCGACCATCACACACGGTCGCATCATGTCTCCGTCTGCGGTCTCGATCGTCCCAGCGAGCGAGCGGGCCCCGCGCATCGCAGCGTCTTCAACGAGCGCCATGCAACGCGCGACCGCAGCGGTGTCGACGAGCCGCAGCGGTCGACCCGCCGCCGCGAGCGGCGCGAGCGCTGCCAGGAACGCGCAGTAGATCGAGCGATCGACGAGTGCCCGGCGCGGTGCCATGCACGTCTGCCCCGCATTCATCGTCATCCCGTTCCAGATGGTCCGGGCGGCGAGTGCGACATCGGCATCGCCAAGTACGAACGCGGAGTCGTGTCCCGAGAGTTCGAGGGTCGTTGGCGTCAATGTCCGCGCCGTGATCTCAGCAATTGCCCGACCAACCGAAGTAGAGCCAGTAAAAATAACGTGATCGAATCGTTCGTCGCGCAGCAGGCGCGCTCCCTCTTCGCGGCCCGCGTCGCGCACATCAAGCGTTTCGGCCGGGAAGCCCGAGGCAGCAAGCGCGCGGGCAGCCAGATCAAGAAGCAGCGATTGCGTGCGCGGGCAGCGTTCGGACGGCTTGACGCAGACCTGGTTCCCCGCGGCAATCGCCTGAGCGAGTTGAACGCCCAAGAGCTGAAGTGGGTAATTCCAAGTCGCAATGATGGCCACCCGTCCAAGCGGGGCTCGGACCACGCGGTGGCTCTGACCCAACTGCCACCACGCCCGTCCGCCGATACGACGCGGACCGATGAGCCGGGCCAAGTGACGCCGGTGCCAGTCGAGGCTGGCCAAGAGCGGAAGCACGTCCGCCGTCAGCGTCTCGAACGGTGGCTTGCCGATCTCGGTTGCGGCGAGTGCCGAAAGCTCCCCTTCGTGCTGGCGCACGAGTCGCGCGAAGAGTCGCAGAAAGCGACGTCGCGCGGGGATCGAAGGGGGAGCGGAGGTTCTTGCGGACATCTCGGATCTAGCTACCTTAGCCACTGATTCGACGGGCAACCGTTCGGCGTCGTCGCGATCGCGGATTCAGCCCGGGCGAATCCGCCACGGTATCTAACCCGAAGCGGCCTGCATGGAAGGTGGACGATGATCGCAACCAGTTCGGACCGTTTGCCCGACCGTGTCACGACAGTCCCCCGGGGACCACGCTCGGGGAAGCGTTCCGTTGGAATCGTGGGTGCTGGTCCCGGCGGCTTGGCGTCAGCGATGCTGCTGTCGTCAGCCGGATTCGACGTGACGGTGTATGAGGCTCAAGCGTCCCTCGGCGGGCGCTCGCGGCGCATCGAACTGGACAGCCCGTGCGGCGGGTTCGCGCTCGATGCTGGGCCGACGTTCTTCATGATGCCCTACGTCCTCGAAGAGATCTTCGCGGCGACTGGGCGGCGGCTCTCTGACTATTGCGATCTCACGCGCCTTGACCCGATGTACCGACTGCTCATCGGGCGCGAGGGACAGGCGCCGCTCACGCTGGATGCGACCCAAGATCTCGAGCGCATGGCCGCACAACTTGCGACGATCGAGCCGCGCGACGGCCCTGCATTTCTGCGCTTCATGCGCGACAACCGGCGCAAGCTTGCGTTGATGGAACCGATCCTCCGCAGTCCCATGCGCGGATTTCGCGACTTGATGACGCGTGACGCGCTGAAGGTGCTGCCGACGCTGAAGCCGTGGCAATCGTTGTATGGCTATCTCTCGGGATACTTCCGGAATGAGCACCTGCGTTTAGCACTGTCGTTCCAGAGCAAGTACCTCGGCATGAGTCCGTTTGAGTGCCCAAGTCTCTTCTCGATTCTCCCCTTCATCGAATACGAGTACGGCGTCTGGCATCCGCGCGGCGGATGTAACGCCCTGATGACGGCGATGGGCGACGTCGCTGTCGAATATGGCGCTCGGATCCACTGCAGCGCTCCGGTCGATCGCCTCGTCTTCGATCAGCGTCGCTGCGTCGGCGCGATCGTGCGCGGCCAAACGCATATGCACGATCATGTCGTCGTCAACGCCGACGCAACTTGGGCGCTCAAGCACTTGGTTCCCGAGAACCTGCGTGGCGGTTGGACCGACAACGCGATCGACGCGAAGAAATACTCATGCTCGACCTTCATGATGTATCTCGGCGTTGAGGGCGAAGTGGATCTCCCGCACCACACGATCTACACGTCGGCGAACTACCGCGGAAATCTCAACGACATTGCCGTCGCTGGCACGCTGAGCACTGATCCTTCAATCTACGTCTGCAATCCGTCGCGCTCCGATCCAACCCTCGCGCCGCACGGGCACTCGTCGCTGTACGTCTTGGTTCCAACGCCAAACACCCAGTCTTCGGTTGATTGGGACGCAGCCCGCCCGAAGCTGCGCGAGGACGCGTACCGTCAGCTCGAAACCGTCTTCGGAATCGACGACATCCGCGATCGTGCTGTCGCAGAGAAGACAGTCACGCCAGCGGATTGGAAGGCCGAGCGGATTACGCACGGCGCTACCTTTAACCTCGCGCACTCGCTGAGCCAGATGCTTTACAAGCGCCCACACCATCGGTTCCAAGGGCTCGACAGTCTCTGGCTCGTTGGCGGCGGTACCCATCCTGGCTCTGGATTGCCAGTGATTTTCCTCTCGGCGGAGATCACGACACAGATGATCTGTGCGGAGGCGGGTGTGCCCTGTCCGCTCACGTCGCCGCCGGCTATTGCCGCGCCGCGAAGAGTGATCGTCGAACCGGAAGAAGCATTGCAGCTTCTCGGGCGCTGACGCCACACTCGAACGACCGATTGACATCCTCAACGATGACGGCGACGCTCCGGAAATGAGCTCTTTCGGGGAGCGTCGTCGCGGAAAGTTGGGCGAATACTTGGCGAACATCGCCATGAGCAGCGGCCCCGCGCCGACACCCGAGGCCCGCTGCGCGCAATGCGACTATCAACTCGCTGGTCTCGACGAGTCTGGCCGTTGCCCCGAGTGCGGTTTCCCAATCGATGACTCGATTCTCGCCGCGGGGCGATGGACATCGGTGCGGCTCAAGCGACTACGACTCGTGTGCTGGCTGTTCGCTCTGGCGGCCCTGTCATCGCTCGGCTGGATCGTCGCTTTAGTGTTCTCGCGTTTCACGGGAAACCCGCTCGCGATGGGGGCCTTCGGAGCGACCCTCGCGACGGTTACCGTGGTCCACGTCGCGAGCCTCGGAGGCGCTGCAATCGGCGGCACCTACGCGTCTTCCAAGCGCCCTCGCGGTACGCGCCTAGCGATCGGATCCGCACTTGTCGCGTCGCTTCTCGTGGCGGGCGGATGCCTCGGCTTCGCCTTCCTTGGCGTGGGTTGGCTGCAACAGGCGTTCGAGGATGGGGGATTCGCCTTCACCGCGGCCATCAGAGTAGTCAACATCGGAGTCGCGGCGTTTTGGCTCATAGTCGGCATTCGATACGTCACACCCAATCGGACGGGACGAGTGGCGATCGTCTTCTTGACGACGATCGTGTTAGGTCTCGCCTGGCTCGCGCTTGTTCTCTTCATCCTCACAACATTCCCAAATTATAAGGGCATGGGGGTGAGCGCGTGACACGACGCAGCCCTGCTCGCGATGGCGATCGACGCACTTGGGCTCGTGGCGATCGGTGGAGCCGCCCTCATGACCGCGTTGTCGCGCGACATGCGCCAAGCACTCCAGCTGGCTCGAACGATCCAGAGCTGATTACTCGCGAAATTCGACCGCGCGAACCCCGCGTTGGACGATGGCGTCGCGGGCGTCGGGAAATTCTCGCGAATTCCCGAAGAGATAC
Organism: Phycisphaerae bacterium; assembly: GCA_034440475.1. Lineage (GTDB taxonomy): Bacteria > Planctomycetota > Phycisphaerae > Phycisphaerales > SM1A02 > JAEUIT01. Next base: position 7,978 of record JAWXCC010000063.1, read on the forward strand.
TTGCTGCTCATTCGCACTCCGAGGCACACCTGTCGCGCGGCACCAGTTGGACCTAGTGTCTGAACCGACATACAAACTCGGAGATCTCTCATGGTTCGTCCTCTTCAGTACTTCTGCCTCGCACGAGGACTCGTAGGTCTGTCCTCTCGCTGACTGCGTCGATGAGCGCAGCGGCCTCGTCCTCGAACCTCGACCAGCGGCCCGGTCGCGAAGTTGCCCGCAGTCTCGCGCAACGCAACAACGACATCTCATTTCGCCTCACCCACTCCCATCCGAACGACGGCGGGATCGCTGGCGCTGCCTGCGCTGGTTCCACCCTCACACAGTCGGTCTCGCCGACGGCGATCGAGGGGGAGAACTCGCTCTATTGCGGCAACGCGACCACATCCGCTGAGACGTCGCTCGCTCGTTCCTTCGGCGTCATGCCATCCACCACGGCAATCACCTGTGTGACGTTTGGAGTCGACGTGAACAAGTCTCCCGCTTGGCCAGTCGAAGTCCGCATCCTCAGCGGGTCAATCGATGGTCCCGATTCGACACGCCTGCTCTTCTCGACGAGCGTCATGATTCCCGCGGGCGCATCGGGCTCGCTCTTCTCCGTGGACTTCCCGCCGGTCGTTCTCGCTGCGGGAACCGAACTCGTCGTCGAACTTCGAACCCCGTCGCGATTCGTCGGCGATGGCGGCGACGGCGGCCTTCTTGTGCTCGGCTGCAACAACGACGGGCAGACTGCGCCAACGTACTTCAAGGCGCTGGCGTGCGGTATCACCGACTTCCTCCCAACAACCGCGATCGGATTTCCACAATCGCAGGTCGTGATGACGGTCGGTACGAGCCCCGTCGGAGAGCCACCTGTGAGTTTCGCTGGTCTCGCGCACACGGCGCTCGGAAACGCTCAACTGGCGATGGATGGCGACATCCTCGAGGTGTCCAACATCGGCTCGACTGGACTGGACGGAGTTTCAATCACGCTGGGCGAGAGTCGTGGTGTTGCACTCGACTTCGATTGGCTAACACTTCCGACTTCCGGATCGATGAGCATGAAGCAACTCGATGAAACTGGCGCGGAAGTGACATCGATCGGAGTCAACTTCAGTCCGATTGAGTACCGCTACTCGCCGGACTTCACGGCTCTCGGATCTGCGACCTACTCAGTGACATTGATTCACCACGGCGTCGAGGTCGCCACGATCGACGGACTGAGCGGCCCGGTCATCAGCCATCTCGCGGCGGCCAGTGACGGCGGGGTCAAGAAGAAAAAAGGGCGCGGTATCGATCGATGTGCGAAATGGGGCAAGTACTTCGATGATGATGCGCTCATCTCCGTTGATGGTTACGGCGAGTTCGTGGCGAACGCGTTCGAATTGGCACCCTCGTCCTGTTCGGGTCCAAGTGTCGTCTCCACCCTGACCGTCCAAGGCTCCGACATCCCCGCGTTCCGGATCGAGCGAGAGTACCTACCGACGTCGAACTGGACATTCCTCGAATCGGTTGGAGGGGCCGCGCTCAACGCAAACGCTGGCGCAGTCGATATCGCAGCGATTGACCCCAGCGCGAACTTTGGTGTTCAGATGTGGGCGGTATCTGGTCCGCTCGACGGCGGCGACGTTCCATCGAGCTTCGAAGCCACGTGGGACAAGTCATCACTCCCGCTCGACCCGGCTGCGACGATGACGTTCCACTCGACGGGCAGAGTCGGCGGCGTCGACGGGATCACGCTCGGCACCCTTACGATCGCTCGACAGGGTACCGGCCCTGATGCCGGAATCGTCATCAATGCCGACTACTCCAGCGTCGGTTCTACTTCGCAACAGGTGATCGTCTACGACGGTGATCAAGTCGTCGGCGCGGTCGGCGGCAACACCTCCGCGATCAACGCAGACTGCTGGTCCGGCGGTCAGGTCTGGTATCCAGAGCCGATCAAATGCACGAAGGGTGTCGTGTTGTTAGGTGGACTCAAGACGGCCTGCTATCGCAAGACCTGGCCGCAGAAGCTCAAGTTCCACTTCGCGAACGATGAAGAAATCGTCGGCGACGGCCTCGCTGTGCTCGCGGAGAATCCCGCCCAGGAAATCGATGGCATCGAGTCGCTCACACTCGTCATGTCGCATCGAGCACACTTCAACCTGACGTCCGCAGCGTTCACCTGCACCGACGCTGCTCCCTGACCCGCCGATCTCAACCAAGACGGTTCCGTCGACGCAGCCGACCTCGGCGCACTTCTCGGCGCGTGGGGCACCGCGGGCGCCGATCTCGACGGGAACGGCACGACAAACGCTGCCGATCTGAGCATGCTTCTTGGAGGCTGGGGGGTGTGTCCGTAAGCGATCGATCCGCACACACGGCCGATTGAGTCTTCCGAGAACCCGGCGGCAGCGCCGGGTTCTTCGTTGTCATGACTCGCGGCGATCTGTTAGTCTCTCGCACCCTTCGGAGCATCTGAACGCGGGCGAACGTCTGACCGGAGGTCGATCGCGATCGGCAGGTGATCGCTCGCGTAGCCTGCTGGCTTCGGTCCATCGATCGGAGCGCCCTTGGGAGGTAGCGGCGTGCCGAGCACGAAGAAGCTCTCGTCGACTGTGTCCTTGAAGAGTCCGGGACTCATGATGATGAAGTCAATCGGGCGATTCGTGACGTGCGTGATGAACGTGTCTGAGGGCGCGTTCTTCTGGAAGCGCTGGTCGTAGGCGCTCCGCAGACGCGGGCTTTCGGTTTCAAGATAGACCTTCACGCTCTTCTTCGAAGGCGTGGCGTTGAAGTCACCCACGATCGCGAGGTTCTCATTGGGGTTTTTCTTGAGCCGCGCCATCGCGATCTCGCGCACCTGAAGCGCTTCGAGTTCGCGCTGCGCATCGAACTTACCGCTCGCTTTGTGATGTACGACCAGCAGCGTCAACTCATAACCGTCCGGTGCCTTGAGGCGCACTTCAAGCGGGCTTCGCGCCCAACGCTTCGGCCATTTACCGTCTGACGGCGTCGCCCAGCCGGTGCCTTCGCGATTCTCCTTCATGTCAATAATCGCTTCGTTCGGCCAATTCTCTACGCCGACGATCGGGATGCGCGACAGCACTCCCTGCTCAATGCCGCGCGGATCGCCGGCATCGATCGACTCCACATAGTCGTAGCCAAGACCTTTGAGATAGCCGTCGCGAAACCAAACGAGCGCGTCCTTACTTTCGACTTCGGTGACTGCGAGCACGTCGGCATCAAGCGATTTGATAGTCGCTGCGAGCGCCGTGAGACGTTCCGGCGTCGCGGTCATCTTTATATCTTCAAAATCACCGGAGAGTTTCGGATCGTCTTTATCGTCGAAGAGATTCTCGACGTTGTATTCGGCGAGACGAATCGTGCCTGGCTTCTTCGGGAGTGGGGTCGTGCGTCCGAAGCGGATCGCAGAGTTGTCGCGGGCTAGTGCAGCGGCCGTCCGTGCCGCGTCGCCGCTCGCTGGTTTCGTCGGCGGGGCGGGCGCACGCTGCGATAAGCCGCCGGACGAGTGGTTCGCCAGCACAACCTCCGGTACGCCACCGGTGGGATTGCCACAGGCGAGCGTGACGAATGCGAGCGGGATGAGCGGAAGTGGAGATCGGCGGCGCATGGTGGTTCAGCCAGTCTAACGACCCGAGACAGCGACTCTGCGCGATCTCCCCGCGCGCACTACTCGAAGACTTTGCCGAGTTCCGCAGCGTTCTCCCGCTGGACCTCGATCCACGCGAGGGGATCGCCGGGCAGATTCCCTGCCGGACGAAACACGACCGATTCGACTCCCAGCGCCCGAAGCTTGTCGCGCGAGGCACTCAAAGGTGCGTCTTCCCAGACCATCCACTTCGCCGGGTGCGTCTTGAGTAGTTCAGCGAGCGTCTCCCACTCTTCGGCGGGCGGCATTTCGCCCGGCTCCCAGTGCACTGCTACAGCGTTCAGTGCGAAGCGCCGAATGAGATAGTCGTAAATCGGATGCGATACCACGATCGGCAGCGATTGCTGTCCGTGGATCGCCGACGCAAGCCGCGCGTCGATGTCCGCAAGGTCGGTTTTGAGCTTCGTAAAGTTTTCATCGAACGCCGCCGCGTCATTCGGGCGAAGCTTCTTCAGTGCTTCGAGAATCGCCTGCGCCTGCTCGATCGCGAGCGTCGGATCGATCCACGTCGTGAACGCAGTCCCCTTGTGACTGTGCGATCCCTGCAAACCGTGGCTATGCGTTACGCCGTCAGCGACTTCGATCCACTGCGGCTTGAAACGTTCCGCTGTCGCGACGACGTTGCCATGAGCGAGAGCGCTGCGCGTGCGCCACGGCTCGTGTCCAGCGCTGTTCAGAATGACGAGATCCGCCGATTGCATCGCGACGACATCGTCGGCACCAGGCGACCAGAACGCCGGATCATCGCCAGATGGCACCGGCATGGTCACCGCCGCGCGGTCGCCCGCGATGCGCTTGGTGAAGCACGCGAGCGGCGTGTTGACGGCGATGATTCGCAACGTGCCAACATTCGATGCCGGAGTCGCGGTTGCACTCACTTGCGGCGCTGCGGATGGCGGCTTCGCATCGTTCGAGCACGAAGCGCACATCGCTAAGGAAAGAGAGGCGATGAGAAGCAGCGAAACGAATTGGCAGTTGCGCATGACATGTCTCCGGTCCTCTGAACGGTGTTAGCCTATCCGCTTCGCATGCTCGCCACCACCGACTTGATCTATCGCTACGGGCCAGACACGGTGGACCTAAGCATGCCCGCACTCGCCGTCAGGGCGGGTCGAACGCTCGCGCTCGTCGGTCCATCGGGCTGCGGCAAGAGTACGTTGCTTTCGCTTCTCTCGGGTGAGCGCGTTCCATCCTCGGGGTCGGTGCGCTTCGGCGACGCTTCCATCGAAGCGATGTCCGACGCTGAACGGCGACGGTTTCGCATCACGACCGTCGGATTGATCTTCCAAGACTTCCGCCTCGTTGAGTACCTGAGCGTTCTCGACAACATCCTGCTCCCTTGTCGACTGCATTCGGCGCTACCACTGAACGTCGCCGCGCGCCGGAGGGCCGAGGAACTCGCAGAGCGACTGGGCATCGCAGCGCTCGCGCGCCGACTGCCCGAGCGCCTCTCGCATGGCGAGCGCCAGCGCGTCGCCGTCGCGCGGGGCTTACTCGCGCGCCCTCGGTTACTCCTCGCCGATGAGCCGACCGGCAACCTCGACCCCGCTGGAAAGAAGCGGCTCCTCGACGAATTGTTAGCCCTTGCGCGCGACGATCATGCCAGTGTGATCGTGGCTACGCACGATCACGGGCTCTTGCCGGCGTTCGACGCGGTGTACGACTTTGCTGCGAGATCGGTACTTTGATGCACGCGTTTACGCTCGCTTTGCGCCATCTCGCCTACCACCGCGGCCGCACGGTGACGATCGTCCTCGCGCTCGCGCTCGTCGCATTTCTGCCCTTGGCGATACAACGTCTCGTGAGTGCGGGAAGTCATGCGATGATGGCGCGAGCCGCCGCGACGCCGCTGATTGTTGGGGTGCGCGGAAGCGAACTCGACCTCGTGATTGCAGGCATCTACTTCGCGACGCCCGCACCACGTCCGATGCGAGCGAGCGACGCAGCGCGGCTGCGCGACGATGAATCGCTGGTCGTGCCGCTCGCGCTCGGATTTTCCGCACAAAAACACCCGGTTGTGGGAACGTCGCTCGAGTACTTCGACCTGCGCGGACTCACGCTCACCGAGGGGCGCCGGTTCGCTCTCCTCGGTGAATGCGTCGTCGGTGCCAGCGTCGCAGCGGCGCTCGCCCGCGAGCGGGGACCACTCCTCACCGACGCGATCGATCCATACAACCTTGCAGGAACGATTCCACTCAAGCTCCAGGTGGTGGGCACGATCGCGCCGACCGGCACCGCCGACGACGAAGCGGTGTTCGTCGACATGAGCACGACCTGGACGATTGCGGGGCTTGGACATGGGCACCAAGGGGCGGCGGCGATCCGTGATCCGAATGACCTCATCGGGAAAGTGGACGGCCACGTCGTGGCCAGTGAGCGTTTGCGGCAGTATGAAGAGATCACCTCTGAGAACGTCAAGAACTTTCATTTTCACGGCGATCCAGAGACGTTTCCAGTCAATGCGTTCATTGTGCGTCCAGCCGACGAGAAGCACGCGACGCTTCTGCGCGGGCGCTTCCAGAGATCGGATGAACCACTCCAAATCGTGAAGCCGATCGATGCGCTGGAGCGACTCCTCCGCGAGATTCTGCGGCTCAAACAGTTTCTCGACGTGATCTTGATCGCCGTCGGTGCGGTCACGCTCACAGTCGTCGTGCTCGTGTTCGTACTCTCGGTTCGGCTGCGCCGCGATGAGCTGACGACGATGGTGCGGCTCGGCGCCGCCCGTGGAACGGTGGCACGGCTCATCATCGCTGAACTCTTTGTCCTCTTCGTTCTCGCTGGCGCCGTCGCGGGGCTAGGGCTCGTCGGGACACGAGCGCTCGACACACGCATCGAGTCACTGCTGCTCGGGCGCTGACGCACTCACGCCGAGCGTTGCATGCGATCGGATCAGGCGTCGCGACGATTCATCAGCGCGTCGAGCTTTCGCTTCAAGATGCTGACGCGAAGCAGGCTCTTGACGCGCGTCACGAGCTCCAGTTTGTTGACCGGTTTGGTAAGGAAGTCGTCGGTGCCGCATTCGACCGCTCGCTCATAGTCCCCCACCTCATGCAGGGCGGTCACCATGATGACGACGATGTCGCGTGTCGTCGGATTGGACTTGATCTTTTGGCACACCTCGAAACCCGACATTCGGGGCATCATCACGTCGAGCAGCACAAGGTCCGGCTTGTCGTGCTCGATCGCCGCGATGGCCTCGATGCCGTCCCGCGCCGTCGTGAGGCGGCACGGCAAACCCTCAAGATACGCCTGCATGAGCTCCAGATTCTGAAGGTTGTCGTCAACCAGCAGAATGCGCGAGGCCGCCAAAAGGGTCGCGGCGGGTGCCCCCTCCGAGTCGAGCTCTTCGATTCGCGGGTCAGCTGGGGACGACCCGGACGGTGATGGGTCCGTCGTCGCCTCTTCCGTTGTCGGCGTCGTGGCCATAACGGGGACTGTACCAGTCCGAGGCGTTAGCTTTCGCCGCCTCCACGCGGCGGCACTGCGGGCTGCGGAGGTTCGGGGGGCGCTGGCTTCTTTTCAACCGCAGCGATCGCGGCCCGAATGTCGCGCTTCAGCGCTTCTGCAAAATCGGGCGAAGCACCAACGTGCTGCGCGTGCACGGTTCCGTCAGCGCGGATGATGATCGTCGCTGGAATACCGCGGACCTGATAGGACGTCGCGACGGCGTCATTCTCGTCGATGAGCGACACCAGCGCGATCTTGAGTCCGTCGAGCGCCGCTCTCGCAGCGTCAAATCGCGCATCGCCCTTCGCCTGCTCGAACACATTCACGGGGTACACGACGACGGGAAGCTGACCTTCTTTTGCCCAGTTCGCAACCTTTTGCAGCTCGGGCAACGCTTGGCGGCACGGACCGCACCAACTGGCCCAGAAGTCGAGGACGACGACGCGCCCGCGCAGGTCGGAGAGTTTGACCGGCTTGCCATCAGTCCCGACGAGCGTGAAATCTGGAGCTGGCTTCTCGACGAGAGGACCTGCGGGACCACCGCCGCCATCGGGTCCCTGCGCTGCCACCTGTTTCGGGAGTTGGGACAAGAAGTCAACCTTCGCGCGCTTGCCCGGATCCAGCACGAAGATCTTCGGATCGAAAGGCTGACTCGGCACCTCGTTGATGATCGTGTGCTTGTAGACGAGCTTGCCGCCGTTGGGTACGAGCGGACCGGCGGTAATCACCGCCTCGGCCGAGATGAGCAACTTGGTGACCGGGTCGACGATGAGGACGACCTTCTCGTACTCACTCATCATCGTGATCTTCTGCTGCGTCTTCGCGCTGGGACCTTCGCCGATTGTCTCGGTCACCACCGATGTCGGTTTCGCCCAAGGCGCTTTCGGGTGAATCTGCATGACCACGTCATCAAGTGCGTCTTCGCCGAGCGCCAGCGCCAGCTCGGGAAACGGCAGATCGACGAAACCATTGAGCAACGCGTAGAACGGCGAGCCGTCGTCCGCGACTTCGACGTACGTGTCGGGATTCGACGTGTGGATGACAGCGACTTTCCCGTCGGCGAGTCGCGCTTCATAGTCGCGGATGCGAACGACCGCCTTACGACCCGGCGCGAACAACATCTCGATCTTCACCGGCGTCGATTCGGCCGACTGTCCCTCCGCACCGGTCGTAACCGTCACCTCTTCGGTCACGCGAAGCGCTGGTCGCTCCCGATACGCCTTGACTAACTCCTCGACAGCTTTCATCGCCGCGGGGTCGGGCTCTGGCGATTGGCCCTGCGAGTGCCCGCTCGCAACGACTGCGAGGAGAACACTCACGACTCGCAGGAGAGCGGGGCGGACCACAGACATTGCACGGTGACGCATCGCACGCTCAGTGTACGTCACGAACAGGCTCAATCCACTTTGCCTCCGGAGAGAAGCGTTTCCGCTTCCTTCTTCAGCTCTTCGACGATCCCACCGGGATTCTTCGGATCGATTCCAGCATGGATCTTCGCGATTGTCCCATCGGGACCGATCACGATGGTGGCCGGGATGCCTTGCAGTCCGAACGAGCCGTAGACGCTGTCGTCGAGGTCAAAGAGCAGCGGCATGGTCAGCGACTGCTTTGACCAGTATGCCGAGCCTGCTTGCACCCGAGCCGCTGCATCGCCGCGTTCCAGTGTGTTGACGCCAAAGACGGCGATCTTCTTGCCGCTCGCACTCGCCCACTGCGCAAACTCGTTGATGAATGGGAGTCCGCGCTTGCAGGGCGCGCACCATGTAGCCCACAGGTCAAGCACGACGACCGAGCCCCGAAGGCTCGCGAGCGTGATCTCGCGGCCGTCAGACTGCTTGAGAGTCCACTGGGGCGACGCGGAGCCGACAGCGACTGGCTTCGGCATCAGATCGGCGACGGAGGAAACAATCTCGCGGGTTCCGACATCGACCGTGATCGGGGTCGCCAGCTCCGCCGCGACGACCGGTTGATAGCGGAGGTCCAGGGCAATGAAAAATCCTTTGGGGGCGCCAGCCGGTGAGAACTGCACCACGGCCGTGCGAAGGAGATTGGTCTGAGTGTCAACTGTTAGAAGGCTCTGACCATTGTCGTCGCCCGTCAGGAGAATCTGCGCCGCACCGTCCGCCTCGCGGTAACCAACGATCGTCGCATTCGCGAACGTACCGAGGGACAGACTGGGAACGCTGAGCCCGTCGTCGTGCCGAAATCCGAAGTGCGGCAGCGGAGGCATGAAGTTCGGCATGAATTTCACTGCGGATGCGAGCAGGTTCCCGACAAGCGGCACTTGGACCGCCTTGTCGACCGGTCGATCAGGCACGAGCGTCACCTTGCCGTCGACCGCTGTGATGGTGGCGCCGGTCAACGCGAGCTTTGCGTCGGTTCCCTTTCCCATCGTGAGCGTGAACGAGTCGTTCTGTTCGCCAGAAGGTGAGGTAACCTTGAGCGTGACGACGTCAGTCAAGGTCGGCGCATCGCGGTACGCCGCACGGACCAATTCGAGTCGCGCGGTAGCGGCGGCGAGCGCGGCAGGCGAGCGCGCGCTCGGATCGAAGCTCGCGGCCAGATCGGCGATCGCCGCGGTGGCTGGTACTGCGCCTGGCGCGTCGAGCGTCGCGGGTTGCTGCGCCAGAGCTCTGGTTGCGAGGACGAACGAAGCAACGGTCGTAGCGCAGAGAAACTTCATGGATCAACTCCAGGCAAACTCCCATCGCATCGGAAGCGAGGGAAAAACGGAACGGCATCGAAGCGGACAATCGAACCAGCACGAACAGCGTCCGGCACTCTGGCGAGCAGTGATCGGATGGTCTCGCCCGAACGCGGTTCGACGGCGTCCGGCGCGATCTCCTCCAGTGGCACCAGTACGAATACCCGCTCCGCCAGTCGCGGATGCGGCACCGTCAGACCCGGCAGATCGTGCAGCGATTCCCCATCAAGCAGCAAGTCGATGTCGATCGGACGCGGTCCCCATCGCGCCTCGGCGGTGCGGTCGCGGCCGAGAAGCCGCTCGACGTCGAGCGCGTGATGAAGAACCTCCCGCGCTGGCAACGACGTTCGCAGCTCTGCGGCGGCATTGAGGTAGCGCGGTTGTGGCGGGCCAATTGGTTCGGTCTCCCAAGCGCTCGAAATCCGCGCGACGCGGACGCCTGACACCTCGTCCATGTGACGCAGCGCAGCCGCGAGTGTCGCGAGCCGGTCGCCAACATGCGACGGAACGTTGCTCCCGAGTGCGACGAACACCCGACGGCCAGCGACCCCGGGAGCAAGTGTCATGCTCGCTCGCTTGCTGGCGGATCGGCGAACGCGCACAGGAGTGGTACGTCAGGTTCGCCTAACACTGCACAGCGAAGCCACTGGAGTGCTGACTTCGCCGACCGCTCGCGGACCGCGCTCCGTTCGCCGGGAAAGTGAAACCGGCGCACACGCGTGGTGTCGGGGCCAGCGAGACCGATGAAGACAGTGCCCGTCGGCTTGGTGGCGCTTCCCCCTCCTGGCCCCGCAATGCCCGTAATGCCGATCGCCCACGACGATCGAGCGGTGGTGCGCGCCGACTCTGCCAGTTCGTGCGCGACCGGCGCGGAAACGGCACCGTGCGCGGCGAGTGTCGATCGCGGAATCGACAGAGAGCGCTCCTTGAGGTCGTTCGTGTAGACGATCCAACCCCCTACAAACACGTCGGATGAACCAGCGACCTCGGTGATCATCGCTCCGAGCAATCCGCCGGTGCAGCTCTCGGCGACCGCGAGCGTCTCGCCTCGCTCGCGCAGGAGACCGAGCGCTGCTTCGGCCAAGCTGGTATCGCCGCGACCGTAGGCATACGGGTGCCAGATCCGTTCGATCTCAGCGGCAGCGAGTTCAACCCGCGCCACCGCGTCATCGCGTGGACCACGCGCTCGGATGCGCGCCGAGACAACCGAACGCGACGCCGTCGTGCCGACCGTGGGATCGGCGTCTCGGCGCATTCGGTCCCCGAGGCGTTCGGCGAGCGTCGACTCACCAAGGCCGAAGCTGTGCACGGCAAGCGTCGGCATTGCAATATCACCTGATCGCGCGCGAACGTATGGAACGACGTCGCGTTCGAAGATCGGCTGCATCTCGCGCGGCGGGCCTGGAAGACACCAAATCCGCGCACCGTTCGCATCGGCCACGAGCCCTGGCGCGGTGCCGTTTGCGTTGTCGAGGCAGCGCGCCGAACGCGGACGTTGCGCCTGCGAAAGGTTCGACGGAGGCATCGTGCGGCCGCGACCGCGGAACCAGCGGTCGAGCGCCTCCCGCGCTCTTGCGTCGTCAACCATCGGCGCGCCGTCGTCTACCACTCGGTTGAGCGCCTCTCGAGTCAGGTCGTCTTGGGTCGGTCCGAGCCCGCCCGTCACGATGACGATGTCCCACTTCGCGACGAGCGCAGCCATCGCCTCGGTCATCGCGTCAGCGTCGTCGGAGACCGTTCGATGCTCAGCACGAAATACACCCTCGGCGGCGAGCCGCTCCGCGATCCACCGCGCGTTGGTGTCATCGATCTGACCGAGGACCAACTCGTCGCCGATAGAGAGCGTCGCTGCGTTCACGACGCCCCCCCACCGTCGCTCGAAGCCGCTGGGCGCGACTCGTCGGCACCAATTTCGCGGAGCGCCATGATGACGCCCGGCGCGCCGGCGGCGAACGCTTCGCCGACGACGAAGAGGCACAAGTCGCCTACGTGAAGCGCGCCTTCGTCTTGGAAACGACGCTCTAAAGACTCCGCGAAGTCGGCGAGTCCGAGCGGCAGCTGCGCGACGAGGACCGGCTCAACGCCGCGGAGAATGCGCATCGTTCGGAGTGCTGCTTCATCGGTCGACACGGCGCGGATCGGTACCGCGAATCGAAAGCGCGAAAGCAGCCGCGCCGTTTTTCCAGACTGACTCCAGGCGATTAGGCTCGCAACGTCGAGGTCGCGCGCCGCGCGCATCGCGCCGTGCGCGAGCGCCGCCACTCGATTGCGCTCCTTCACCAGTCGCGCCGGTGGCTCGGACGGCAGCGCGGTCAGAGTGAGATACGCCTCGGCCTCGCGTGCTATGCGCGCCATCGTCTCGACCGTCACGACCGGCCACTTTCCAATTGCAGTCTCACCGGAGAGCATGACCGCGTCGCAACCGTCGAAGATGGCATTTGCCACGTCCGAGACCTCGGCGCGCGTCGGCACCGGCGCTTCAATCATCGATTGCAGCATTTGCGTAGCGACGATTGACGGCTTCCCCGCAGCCATGGCCGCCGCGAGCACACGCTTCTGCACAACGGGCACCCGCGCAAGTTCCATCTCAACGCCGAGATCTCCGCGGGCCACCATGACGGCGTCGGCTTCGTCGACGATCGCGTCGATTCGGTCCACCGCCTGCGGTCGTTCAATCTTCGCGATGATCTGCGGCGTAGCGCGTCCGGTTGCACGAGCAGCGACAGCGAGGATCTCGCGCAGCCGCCGCACGTCTTCTGCATCCTGAACAAACGACATGCCGATGAAATCCACGCCGAGATCGGTTGCGAAGCGCGCGCTCACGCGGTCCCGCTCCGTGATCGGATCTGCGCGGACGACACTGTCCGGCACGTTGATTCCCTTCGCACTCCGAACCACGCCGCCGACCGTCGTCGTCGCGACGAGATCGCCGCCCACGCGATCGGTCACCAGTAATCGAACCGCGCCGTCGTCGATGAGCAACCGTTCCCCCGGCGCAACGTCATCGACGATGCCAGCGTAGGTACAGGCAAGCCGGATCTCGGTTCCGACGTCGCACCGCTCACCAGGACCGACCCTGACAACATCGCCAACTGCGAGTGCAATGCCATCGGGCGGAGCGATCCCCACGCGAATCTTTGGACCCGGAAGATCGGCGAGTGTTGCGACGAGCGTGCCGCAGGCACGCTCCGCCGCGCGGATGGACTGGAACATCGCCGCATGACCGTCGTGAGTGCCGTGGCTGAAGTTCAGTCGAAACACTGAAACACCAGCACGGATCAGCGCTTCGAGCGTCGCAATGGACGATGTCGCTGGACCAACCGTCGCGACGATCCGCGTCAGCGCTGCGGTCGTCACGGCGCCGCCCCCGTTGTCAGGCCCGAGTGTGCAAGGTCGTTGATTCCTTCGTACTGCGCTCGGAAAAACGCCGTCATGCGCGAGCGCAACACTTCGGCCGGAATCGCATCTGTTGGCCAAAGCCTGGCGGAAGACCAGCCGCTCTTCAACCACCCCTCACGAACAGGACCGAGCGCCGCGGGATCGCTGAGATCGAACGTCGTGCCGTCTGGTCCATCGACCGACGGCAGCGCATCGAATCGCTCAAGCATGGCGCGAAGCGTCGAATCGGACACGTCGCCTGCAAGCACGATGCGCCCGTCGCGCGGATACGCAGGATGCTCAACGATTGCGTTCCACGCCGCGCGGAGCAGTTCGCGATTGTCGATCGCCATCGCGACGAACATTGACGGAAGAAACGCGCGGAAGTTCCGATCAGGCTTTTCGACGGCGGTGGCGAGTGCGAACGGATCGACTTGATCGACGAATCGATCGAAGTCGCGGACGTAGAGCTCACGCCGCACGGGCATGCGCCGAACCTCGTAGGTCTCGGGGCCGAGGTTGTCGGCAGGGCGTGTCGCAAGTCGCGACTTCGCGTGGAACTGCCACAGCGCTTGACCTTCGCGCGAGAGAACGAACTCGACGAAGCGCCGAGCGAGTACCGGGTTCGGCGCGCCGCGAAGCAGTGCGATGGGATCAGGGTCGATGACCGTCTCACCCGCTGGATCGACGTATCCAACGCGCGGGACTGACGCTTGATGAGTCGCATCGCGTGTCGCGTCTTCCATTGCCTGCGCCTGAAAACGCCCGTAGAAGTCGATGCACACGCCTGCTGCTGCATCCCCAAGGCTGACATCGGTCGGCGCGCGCGGCGCGCTGGCAGCGAATGATCGCGCGTTCGCAGCCATGCGACGCAGAATTTGCCATCCGACTTGCCAGCCGCGCCGCTGCATGATTGCTTCGAATGCCGTGGTCACCGAACCGCTCTGCGATGGATTGACCAGGACGACCCAGCCGCGCAATCGTGGATCACAGAGGTCCGCCCAATGCTGCGGCGCGGGCACGCCCAAGCGTTCAAGGATCGACGGGTTATAGACGATGCCAAAGCCGGAGAGCGCCGTGCCAAACCACATGCGCTTCGCGTCATAGAGCGGCACATCGCCGATCGTTGGCGGCGCACCGCCGCTTCCAGCGCCATACGTGGCATCGAGGAATTCCTGATCGAGGTCCAGCGGTGCCAGCACAGTTGTCGAGCGTTTTCCGCTGGGTGTCTCAACCGAGAGTTCCTTCGCCATCTGAATGAACTCGTAGGAACCACCACCAAAGAGAAGGTCTGCGTTGCCGCCTAACGTCTCGTTGTCTCCAACCCCTTTGGATGGTGTTCTTTTCAATTGTGCGAGATACGCTGACTCCAGCATCTTGCGAATCTCGCTCGTACCGCCAGGTTGCCGCCATGACACTTCGACGTGCTCGCCAAACTTCGTCTCGTGCCACCGCCCGAACGCGTCGGCGAACTCTTGACGAATCTGCTCGTTGTGTGGCGTGAAGACGACGATGCGATGAGCGTCGTCTGCGTCTCTTGCCGTCGCACCCGTCTCGCGATTCGTGCGCTTCTCGCGCGGCGCGATCGCAATCGGTAGGCCGATGAGCACCAAGAGGACGAGGACGAGGATGGCGCGACCGACCGTCAAGAGTTTCTCATCGGTGTCACGATTGACCGAGCGCGTTTCGAATCTCGCGAGCGAACGACTCGGCTGCTCGCGCGATGGGCGACTTCCAGTCTCCGCCAGTCGCGGCGGACGCATCGGCGGGATAGAGCACGGAGCGACTCGCCGTCACGATCGCCCCTGTTCCGTCCGGCCGGAAACACGGGAGCACGTCGTCGACGCTCCCGCCTTGCGCCCCGAAGCCTGGAACCAGCAGGATTTGATGCGGCATGCGTGCCCGGAGGACGGCGGCGTCGCCGGGTTTCGTCGCGCCAACGACGGCGCCAAGACTGCTGTATCCGCTGACGCCGCGGTGCTTCGCTCCAACGCTGGCCACGAGGTCGGCCATCGCTTCGGCAACGGTGCGACCGTCGGCCAAGGGCAACGACTGAAACGCGTCGCTGGACGGATTGCTCGTGCGCACGAGCGCGAACGCGCCGCGACGAACACCCTCGAATGGTTCGAGAAAGGGAAGAAGGCCATCGGCCCCGAGATAACCGTTGGCTGTGGTCCAGTCCGCACCGATCTCGCCACTCGCGACGGCGTAGTGCTCCGCTGAGATGCCGATGTCGCCGCGCTTCGCGTCGAGAATCAAGGTCATCTTCTTCGCACGAACTCCCGCCGCAACATCGTGGAGCACGGCAACCCCGGGCCAGCCGAATCGTTCGAAGCACGCCGATTGAATCTTGACGCACGAGACGTGCGGCTCGATCGCATCGAGCACACCAAGACAGAATCGGCGCACCGCATCGGTCTTCGATCCGTCCGAACTCAACGTCGCGAGCGGAAGCCGGTCGACGACTGGATCGAGACCAACGCAGACTGGCGAGCCAGATCGCGCCAGCGCGTCGAGCAAGCGGTCCGCCGGATGCACGGCGTGATGTGTTGAAGCAGCGGCGGCGGTCGACACGGCGTACACCTCGTTCGCATCGTACTGGCAGCACGTGGCGAGCGTTGGCGGTCCGTACAATCGTTGGCGTGGATGACGTACCGAAGCATGTCTCACTCGAGCGAGAACGCGGCCTCACCGTCGAATGGCAAGACGGAAAGCGCTCGTTCTTCCCGGTCGCCTACCTCCGCGCCAACTCGCCGTCGGCAGACGCTCGCACGCTTCGCGAGAAGCTCGCGGCGAATCCACTGACCGTCCTGCCGTCATCGCGGTCGAAGGGACCGCTCATTGCGCTCGACGCAGAACTCGTGGGCCGCTACGCGGTCCGAATTCGGTTCTCCGACGGGCATGACACTGGGATCTTCTCGTGGCGGTACCTCCGTGAGATCGACAAGGGAGAACTTGATCGCTCCGCCGTCGCACCGAATGCACCAACGAACGAGAGCCCGGAAGGGCGCTCGTGATCGACATGCGCCCGCTCGGGCTCGCTGCGTTGCGCGAGCTTGCGCCGCACGCGGTCGCGCATCCGCGGCCGTTCCTCGGGGAGCTCGTCGTGAGCGCAGACTCGCTCAGTCGCCTCGTGCCTCATGTGAACAACACCGAGTATCTGCGCTGGCTT
This sequence comes from Phycisphaerae bacterium, assembly GCA_034440475.1. Lineage (GTDB taxonomy): Bacteria > Planctomycetota > Phycisphaerae > Phycisphaerales > SM1A02 > JAEUIT01. The sequence goes on from JAWXCC010000063.1 coordinate 24,316, forward strand.
GACCGTGTGGCAGAGCTGCATGCCGAAAACGTTGGATGCGGACGAGAAATGCTGCTCGCGAGTGGATGCGCGTGGTTCGTCGCGCGGCATGAAATCGACTATCTGGCTGAGTGCTGGGAAGACGAGCGACTGGTCGTTGCAACGTGGGTTCGCACAATGAGGAAGACGACGTCGTGGCGCGACACCATCGTCGTTCGACCCGCGGACGCGACGCTTGTGTGCCGCGCGAGCACACTCTGGGCCTACGTCGACCTAGCGACGCGCCGTGCTGTTCGCGCACCCGACGCAATGTCCGAAGCGTTCGATGTGCTGCAAGGTCCCGCGGGCGCGGAGACGCTTGGCGCCCCTTCGAGAACGACAATGGACCCCGCATGAGCAGACTGCCGCAGCTTGCGATCGTTGTATCTCCGCGCCGCGCGGCCGAAGAGCGATCGAGCGTTCGGCGCTTGGCGACGGCGCTCCTTTCCGAAGGCGCGGGGATCACGCTGTTCGAGCCGCGGGCGGCTCGCGATGCGGACGCGACGCAACCCGTGCCCGAGCGCCCGGAGCGTCGCTTTGAGTTGCCGCGACGAACGTTGTACGACGCCCGTGTTCCGTTCTGGCTCAAACGAGCGCGCGTGGAGCGCCTGGCTCAATCGTGCGAGCGGGCGATGCCGGATCTCGTGTGGTGTTGCGGTGCCGATGGCTGGCCTCTGGCGATCGAACTCGCTGAGGCGCTCGATCGCCCGGTCGCGCTTGACTTCCGCTGTTGGGATGAGTTGCGCGGCGCGACGAAGGTCGTTCGCAACGAGCGAGTTGTTGCGCTGGTCGCGCCATGTGAAGCGCTCGCTCGCGTCGCGCGCGGCGTGGTTCCGGAGCCGCTCGTCCGACTCGTGCCACTCGGCGTGCGCGTCCCGGACGCGGAACCGGCGGAGGATTCGTCGCGGGCGAGCGTCATTCTCGTGCTCACCGAGCGCGGCACCGGACCCGCAGTAACAGCGGCGCTCTCTGCCGTGAAGACCGCGTGCGAGCGCTTGCCAGATATGCTCGCGCTCGTCGAATGCGATTCAGCGCAACACGCGCAAGTCTGGAGAACGGCTCGGTCGCTTGGCCTGCTCGGGCGCACCACAGCGGTCAGCCGCGGAGCACTCACGAGCGCCGCAGTCGAGGCCTGCGATCTGCTCCTACTCCCCGAAACTCGAGGCGGCCCACGCCTTGAAGCGCTGATCGCGCTCGGCCGCGGTGTTCCTGTGATCGCCAGCGGCGATCCCTATGCGGACACGCTGATCGATGGCGAAACCGCCGTGGTGGTGCCATCGGGGCCGGGCCAAGCCCGCGATTGGGCCGACGCGGTGAGCGCATCGATCGAGCATCGCGACCAAGCGCTGAAACTGGCGGCGCGTGGCCGAGCGCTCGTCCTCTTCCGCCATCGTTCGAGCGCTGCTGCCGAGGCGCTCCTCGCCGTGGCCCGCGACGTCACGCAAGGTGGTCCCCTGAGGATTTCGCCTAGCTTGGCGGCGGCACCGCGTCAAGTTGAGAGGGATGGGTAAAAAATGCTTGTGGAAAACTGGTGATTGAAGCGGACATGTGCCGACGATTCTCGTGTCGCGATGACGAAGTTGTCCCGCGGCCCCTACGAGCATCTTTCTCCCCTCCGCCCCGTTGATTCCCTCACGAATCGACGGGGTTGTTTTACGCCGCGGGTCGCGCCTTCGCTCGGCGGCTGTCACTTCAGAGCGCACCGAGCGCTCGCTGAAGAGCTGGAAAGTTTCCGGGGGCGCGACGGATCCATCGGCCATCCGCGGGCTCATCTCTCTCCCCGCCAGACGGCCAGACGGCGGGATGGCGACCTTCCAGCGGCAGGTCGCACCGACTTCCGACAGCAGATACCTCTTCAAGGCACCCCCGCGCGTACGGTTCGCTTGACCGCAGGAAGTCTGTTGTCGATCATGCTCTCGGGTTCGGACATCGTGTTCGCAAAGGAAAACACCATGAAAAATCGCTCGAAGACACTCCTCGTTGGCGCCACCGCCTTCACGCTGATCGCCCTCTCGCTCGCCGCTTGCGACAGCAACGTGCCGGGCAAGAAGTCCGTGCAGCCCAAGCCCACCGCTGCTGTGCCGGTTGATGCCGCGGGTGCGAACTTCAAGGGCGAAGACACAATGAAGTCGACGGACAACGTTCCGAAGGAAGGGAAGGACGGCAAGCCAGCTCCGAAGTAATCTCGAGCTTCTGTCGTGACGATCTCGACGCCTGCGCGAAGCGCGGGCGTCGATCGTTTTTGCCCACGTTTACCCGCCGCTGATCTTTCATCGCTCGCTCAAGCAGTGCCGCGCGAAACAAACCGCCGATCGGACCAATGTCCTAATCGGCGGCGGGTGGATGGCGATGATCGTCGTTGTAAGAATCCCGCGCCAGCCCGAGTGTTTCAATCCGCGACCACGAAAATCGCGGCGAATATCACTTCGTCATCAGGCCGCGCAGAATTCCAAGTCCCTCGTGGAGCTTCGACTCGTGCGTCGCATAGGAGAGTCGAAAGTGACTATCGCGCCGACTAAACACTTTGCCTGGAATGACTAAGACGCGAGCCTCTATTGCACGTTCAACGAATGCCGTCGCCGAGAGCCCTAAGGCCGGTGGCACCTCGACGAACGCGTAGAACGCGCCTCCCGGCTGAGGGACCACTGCGACGCCGCGGAAGGCATCGAGGACCGCGTCGCGCCGGCCGCGATAGCGTTCGACCTCTCCGGACATGTCGGTTTCGAACGCCGGCAGAACTCCCCACTGTGCCATCGATGGCGCGCACACGAACGTGTATTGCTGGAGTCTTGCCATCGCTTGGATGAGCTCTTGCGGTCCAGCCGCGTATCCCAGTCGCCAGCCAGTGCAACCATAACTCTTGCCAAAACCGCGGATGAGGAGCAAGTCTTGGGTGAAGCGCGCGGGCGTCGGGAATCGGCCATCCTCTTTCGCGTCGGCAAAGACAAACTCGTCGTAGATCTCGTCCGACACGAGAAGCACACCCTTCGCGCGACAGAGGTCGACAAGATCGGCGAGCTCGCGCTCCGCGAGCACCATGCCGCACGGATTGCTGGGACTGTTGACGAGCACCGCCTTCGTCTTCGGCGTGATAAGACGCTCGACGCGCGCGGCGGTCATCCGAAAATCTGGATAGGTGTCGCACGTGACAATCGTGCCGCCCGTCAGCGCGCCGAGTTGCGGATACATCACGAAATACGGATCCGGCACGATCGCCTCGTCGCCCGGATCGAGCAGACACATGAACGCCAACAGGAGTGCGCCGCTCGTCCCGCTAGTGACAATCGCACCGCGTTCCGCGCTCGGTCCGGACCAGCCGACGTCCTCGCCGAGTCGACGCCAGATCGCCTCGAGAAGTGGAGGAATGCCCTGCGTCACCGTGTAACCGTTTCGATTCTCGAGAATCGCGTCGATCGCCGCACGCTTCATTGCTTCGGGGACGGGGAAGTCTGGTTGCCCGATCGAGAGATTGATCGGGTCCTTCATCTTCGCCGCGAGATCGAAGACCTTGCGAATGCCTGACGCGTCAATCGATTTCGCGCGACGGCTCAAGAGGCGATCAAGGGGAAGCGTCGTTGTATCCACGGGCATGCGTGAGATGGTAGAGGAATCGTGCGATCGTTCGCTCGCGCCGCGAGCGCACCGGCGCGCAGCTCGCGCTCGCAAACATCGATTTCCCCCGAACATCGATTTCCCCAAACAGTGAGCGCGAAAAAAACCTCCGGCTCGACACCGGAGGCGTGTGGTCAAAGGTTTTCGAGAGCGAGCCGACGCGAAGTTACTTCTTCTTCGCGTCGCCGCCCTTGCCAGCGGCGGGCTTCGCTGCAGCACCGGCGGCGGGCTTCGCGCCACCGGCCGGCTTGGCGCCTGCGGCCGGAGCGGCAGCCTTGCCAGCGGCGGGCTTGCCAGC
>JAWXCC010000064.1:0-6524 GCA_034440475.1 Phycisphaerae bacterium
GAATTCCGCCAGATCGCCGGACGCGCTGGACGCAAGGGACACGACACGATGGGCACCGTGTTCGTGCAGCCTCCCGAGCATGACGTCAACAATTCCCGCAAGAAAAAGAAGATCGCGATCTCGGGGAAGAAGTTCTACCCGGAGAGTCCGCCGCTAGGCTTCAAGGGCTGGAACGACAAGACGCTTGAACGATTGCGCGACGCGTCGATCGATCGGCTGGTGCCGCGCTTCGCGGTGACCGGCCCTGTCGTCCTTCAGATTCTGCGGCGAACCGGCGACGGACGGGCTGCGCTCGATCGGCTCATCGAATCGGTGGGCGTGCGCGCGATTGAGTATCGAGAAGCCGCAAGCAAGATCCTCGCGGCGTTCGAAGAGTCCGGTTTGGCGAAGCGGCGCGATGACCCTGATGCCAACGGCTGCCTCTATGACCTCGCTGCTGCTGAGGAGTGCATCGAGTCGTTCGATCGGCCACTCGTTCCGTTCGTGCGCTTCGCGATCGAGCAGCTTGATCCGGCCGATCCGAATCATGATCTCGACGTACTCACGATCGCCGAGTCGGTCGTCGACGATCCACCAGAAGTGCTCAACGCCCAACGTCGCAAACTTCAAGACGCGCGAAGGCAGGAACTCTGGGTGCCCGGCATGTCGCTGGACGAATCCGCTGCGATGAAGGACGAACTTGATGCCATCACGCACCCGAAGCCAATGGCAGAGGAGTTAGGCGTATGGTTCCGCTTTTGGGACGTGAAGCATCCGTTCATTGCCGATCACGAACCAAGCCCGAAGTCGGTGGCTCGCGATCTGCTTGAACGCGGCATGTCGTTCAGCGACTACATTCGCGACCACGGCCTGATCCATTCCGAGCAGACGCTCTACTACTATTTGTCGGACGTTCAGAAGATCATTACGCGAGCGATCGCAACGAATCCGGCGCACGCAGCTGAGCCGGATGCGAAGGCGGACATGCGCCGCGAAGCGCTGACTCGATTGCTTGAGGATCTTGCCGCGCTCGTTGAGACGATCGACTCAAGTGTCGCCGAGGAATGGGCGCGACACGGACTTGATCCAGAGTCGGCGTCACTCGGATCACTGGTCGAGAAGGCCGCCGCCGCGAGTGCCGCGTCGGGCGCGTTGCGCGCGTCAGGCGCGCGCCTCGATGGGCTCCTTCGTCGCATGGCGCGCACGCAAGCCTTCGCTTGGATACGCGCACTTGAGCAGGGGAACTACGGTGCGCTCGCCACCGAAGGCTTTACTGCTGACGCTGCGAGGGAGCAATTCGCACCGTATTGGGACGCGTACGACGCGGTCCTCGTCACCGACGATGCGCGCGGACCAGAGTTTTTCGAGTTTGATCTCGCTACCGGTCGCGTGCGGCAATGGATCCTCGACCCCGAGGACGATCGCCAGTGGTTCATTGAGGGCGCGGTCGACATGAGTACGTCGCGCGCCGAAGGAAGGCCGGTGCTGCGCGTCGTGCGCATTGCTGATCAGTCGAGAGTGTTAGGGACAGGTGGATGATATTTGTTGAACTTGCCAAGTCGAACGTCGTGCTCTGGATTCGTCGCTGCGGAATACGGTGTGGGCCACGATCCGGTTGGACGCGCCGTCGACTGCGTGCCGCTCATGTGGATTCGAACCCAAACCCCATCGCTGGCCTGCGGAACTCTTTCTCCACGTTCCCAAGCCCGCGGTGGGCGCACTGACTCGTTCGATCACGCAATGCGGCGAGACGGCTTCGATTCTCCGATTCGTGGACGACTATCCAACGCGGCCTTGGGAGCCAACTGAGTTTCGTATCGAGGTCAGGGACCGAGGGCTCTCGGACTGCTGGTGCGCGAGTTCCTCTTGCAGAATCCCGGCTTCGTCGATCGCTGCGCTCGATGGGACCCACGCGACGACGCCAGAAAGAGAGGAAGGTGGGCGCGAAGGAACAGTCGTGAAGTTCTAGCGCATAAGCGGGGTGTTAGCCGCTCAGACATTGAATAGCATTGGGAGCTGGCCCGCCGTCGTCGACAGCTGCCGAGTCCTCGGCGTCAGCCAAGGGCTGCTCGCCGCCCAGCCGATGACGCGGCGCGAGTTGACACCATTAGCGAAATCGATTCGCATCGAGCATCGACACGTCGAAGCACGGCTGCTCGCCGAAGAGGAGTTCCGTTGCCGCTTGGCCGGTGATGGGTCCGAGCGTCATGCCCATCATCGCGTGACCGCCGGCGATGAGCAGTCCGGGTACGTCGCGCGCAAATCCAAGTACCGGCATGCCGTCCGAAGTGCACGGGCGATAGCCAGCCCATTCAGCGAGCTGCGTTCCTTGGTCGAGCCCGCGAAGATATCGCTCAGCGCCGCGCGACAGCATGGCAAGACGGTTACTGCGCCACGGTTGTCCGAGCCGGTCGATCTCGAGCGTGCCCGCCAGGCGCAACTCGTCGCGGCCTCCGTTGCTCGCTCCGCGCCGCATGGGCGTGACGGCGACGAACGTTTCGTGCAGCACCATGCCGGTCGAAGGTCGATGCGGCAAGCCGTGAAGCTGCACGTGATAGCCGCGGGCACCGACCATCGGAATGCGAACTTGAGCACTCTTGGCTAACTCCGCACACCACACGCCTGCGGCCAGAACCACCGCGTCGCCTTCGACGTTCGTTCCGTCGACGAGCGTGACGCCCGCGAGGCCGCCCGACCGCGCGCGGGTGATCGCCGTAACGTGCGCGTCGGTGCTCAGCGTGGCGCCGCGTCGCACGCACGCCGCCGCGAGTCCTTGTAGAAAATCACCTGGATGCGCGTGCGCCGAGTCGAGATAGTGAATAGCGCCAGCCACTTCATCGCGGAAAATCGGATCGCGAGCACGCAGTTCGTCGCCGCTCAGTCGCCGATATGTATAGTCGTACTGCGCGAGCGATTGCGCTTCGGCTTCAGCGTGATCCATATTCTTCGGATCAAGGACGACATCGAGCCAGCCCTCGCGGGCGTAATCGCACGAAATCGACTCCTCGCGGATCATGTCCTCGTAGATCGCGAGCGTTTTGAAACCCATGTCGCAGAGCACTGCCATGCAGCGGTCGAGATGCCGCTGATTGCAGTGGCGATGAAAGCGCCAGAGCCACGAGATAAGTTCGCTCGAAATCCGCGGCTTGATGAAGAGCGGGCTTGTTGAATTGAGCATCCACTTCATGCCGCGCCAGGAAACGCCGGGCCGCGTCAACGGATAGTGGCCGATCGATAGGAGTCCAGCGTTGCCGCAGCTCGCGCTCTCGCCGATCGCCTCGCGGTCGAGAATCGTGACGCGTACACCGCGTTTCAGCAGAAACCAAGCGGTCGAGAGACCGATGATGCCTGCGCCGACGATGACGACATGACGGGGTGCCATAGAAGGGGGCGTGATTGTAGAGGACGCGAGCCGCTTCCAGTTTGTAGCGGTTCGATACGAGTCGTATCGTGCGACGCTCTTCTGGAGGACTCATGACGCTTCGTCTAGGCATCGTCGGGGCAGGCAGTATCGGCAACGTGCACGCTGAGACAGCGCGGCGCAATGGCGTTGAGCTGGTCGGTACCTGGGACATCGATATCGCGAAAGCACAATCGCTTGCAACGAAATTCGGTGGTCGCGCGGTCGCGAATCTCGACGAACTGCTCGCGATGCCGACGGTCGATGCCGTCGCAATTGCAGTTCCAAACACGGTTCACGCCGAGTGCGCGGTGCGTGCCCTCGGGAAGGGCAAGCATGTCTTGCTTGAGAAACCGATGGCGATGAGCGTGGCGGAATGCGACCAGATTCTCGCGGCGCGAGCGGCGAGCGGACGCGTGCTGCAACTCGGGTTTGTCTGCCGCGGCACACCAACGGCGCGGGCAGCGAAGACGTTCATCGACGCTGGTCGTCTCGGTCGAATCTATCACGCGAAGTGCAGCGTGTATCGGCGGCGCGGTATCCCCGGACTCGGCGGCTGGTTCACAACGAAGGCTGCCGCGGGCGGCGGTCCGCTGATTGATCTCGGCGTCCACGTCATCGACCTTGTCCGCTACCTCGCGGGCAAGCCGCGAGCGATCCGTGCGAGTGGAGCTTGCTACGCCAACTTCGGCTCGCCGATAGCGAACTACCGCTACGTTGATATGTGGGCTGGGCCGCCAAAATCCGCTGGCACTTGCGATGTCGAAGATCACGCGACGGCGCTGATCCGGTGTGAGGCTGGGCTGACGATTGAAATGAATGTGACGTGGGCTATGAATCAGCCCGACGGAGCGCTCAAGGACGGCGTGTTTCTCTTCGGTGTCAAGGGCGGCGCGTCGTTTGAGATCTTCGGCAAGGAGTGCACGCTCGCGACCGAGGAAGACGGACGCATCGTCGATGTCCGTCCACTCATCGAGCCGGGCGATCCGATGACGAACGCATGGGACGCGCAGTACGCACAGTTCGCGGCAGCGGTCACCCGCGGCATCGCACCGCACGCAACCGGCGAGGATGGTCGCGCGATTCAAGCGATCGTCGAGACAATCTACCGGTCGAGCGCAGAAGGGAGAGAGATAGACGTTGAATAACGTCTTCGGTCGCTCGCGCGTGCGAGAGGAAACGGGAAGGCTCGCCCTGCGGGCGCGCGGGCGGCGCAGATCTGGCACGGGCGCGCACCCGGGCCATGCATCCGAGGAAGGTGAACGTCGCGGGCCATGCATCGTGAGCAGGAGATCTTGGGAAGTGAGGGGGCCTCGATCGAGCCTGGGGATTTAATGAGATGGGAAACGCGGTGTGGGAATCCAGAAGAACACCAATCGGCACACAGTTAGTCCACGCCTCGCTCCGAGCCGAAGCCCTCGAAGTAGCCGACGAGGAGCACGCGGAAGTAGACCCCCGGCGCGACGCTAGGACGGCTGTTGGCCTTCGCGCAGTGGCGTTCGCACGCGTGCTCGGCGAAGGTGGCGAAGCCCCGGGCGGCGAAGATGGCGTTCAGGCCGGTAGAACAGTTGCCCGCGCGACCCGATGCGAGCAGCGGGGGCCCAAAGGTGCTGCTGGGGCTGCGGCGCTCGCATCCCCTTCGACATGCTGCGTCCTCCGTGCGTTGCGGGGAGTGATATAGTCGCGTCGAGAGGCGGTGGCGCTTTTTAAGTGTTCGCCACGGGCTGTCAGGTGGTCGCGGGACGTGAGCGGAGGTAGCGCTGTAGTGCTACGCTCAAAGACAAATACAAGGATCTACACCTTGACGCCAAGGGATGATTTCATGAACAATCGTAAAATCGGCAAAGGACTTTTTCTCACTGCTGCCGCGGCGTCATTTCTATTATCGGTTTCACTTTGGTATAGCGGTGACCGGGAACGCGGACAATTCGTGGGCCTGTGGGTACCGAGCATACTTGCTCTCGGGGCGCTGGTAATGAGCGGAAATCGAGGATCGCGATGACAGATCCGCTTCTCTTTGCGGTGGGACTCGTCATTACGGTGATCACCGTTACCGCGGTAGTGCTCATTGGCCGATCAGAGGCACAAGATCCAGACCATAATCGAACGGGGCAGACCAGCGATTCAAAGCAGTAAACCCCAAGCCAGTGAATACTTAAGACTATTGAAGGTTCAAGGAAGACATAACGGACACGCAAAGTAGAACGGCCAGCAGCCCACTCTGAGCGCCGCTCTTGGTTTGCCAGCCGCGATTCGAGTTCGAACGGCATCGCCAGACCATCTCCGAGCGGCCTGTGGAAGGCGTTCCGTCTGCACGCCCGTCGTGTTGCCGCTAGGTTTTCTCGGCGACACGGCGATTTGGTTCAGCCTACTGATGTCCGGACCGATCGCCCTCGCGGCGCGACGCACGTTTCGACAGCGGTCAGGCCGGTGCATTGAATGTGGTCAGTTGTTTGGCCCCGAGCAGACGCGCTGCCCCGAGTGCGGGAATCTAATAGCTGGCATCTAACAGCTCGTGAGAAGCGCCGAACCATGTTCGACAACGGCGGGACATGGCCCATACTGAAGCTGGAAGGAACGAACGCGTCATGACCGGATCCGAACCCGAACTTCCCGTCTCGAAACTCGCGGACGCCGACATGCGTGCCGTCCCCGCCGCGCTTCTTCGCGCAGGCGAGCGGGCAAGGCAGATCGCTCGCGAGACCGGCACCGCCGTCGTCGTGAGGCGCGACGGGAAGCTTGTCGAGGAGCGTGACTTTCCTGCACCGCACAACGGTAACGGGCCCGATTCCACGTAAGGCCATCGTAGGGCCATCGTAGACACACACGTTCAAATCAATCTGGATCACTTCTGGCGAGCACTCTCGCCAAACTGGGTGTCCACGAAAGTGGGGCGGCCTGAGGTTGGACTGGCTCCTCTGCCCCTCTCTCGCTGCGCGACATCTCCCCACGATCGAAGCGATCGTGGGGAGAGGAAGACGGTTGTCGGCGTCGCACGCGCTTCTCTGCCTTCCTGATGACCGCTTCAGTCATGGGGACAAGAAGTCCATTGTCAGCGCCGCGCTTTTCTCTCCCTCTCTCCATGACCGCTTCGGTCATGGAGAGATGTCGCGCAGCGACAGAGGGGCGTTCACCAATCGATCAA
>JAWXCC010000065.1:0-31553 GCA_034440475.1 Phycisphaerae bacterium
CGGCGCCGCCCGCCGCAGCAGAACGGGATCGGGCCAGTGCACGATCCGCCTCAGCTTCCCCGACGATGGGACCGCTAGCGGGCGTGGAGAAGAGGCAGCGTTTCCCTCGGAAGCCATCGTTTCATGCTACCAATCGAACGAACCGTTGAAGGGCGGCGAGCCAGCAGTCTCGAAACCACGATGCGTCCGCCCACAGAGGGCGAGCGTCGTCTCGGCCACGAACGATTGCTCCTGCTCGCGTTGACCCGCTGCCGCCTCAGGCCTTACCTTCTCCTATCCTTCCGACTTCCGCGGATCGGTCGCCGCCGACCTCCGCTTCCTGTCGCTGCGAGCTTTCCCCGTGCTAGGTTTTTTTGGCAAGAAGAAGAACGATGGTCCTCCTCCCACTCCACCCGGAGGCGGTGCCGGCGACGGCGCGGGCGGCGCGAAGCCGCCGGTTCCCACCGCGTCGGGAGGATTCGAGCCCGACCCGCACAAGGCGAGGAAGTTCTTCGATCACGCTCGCACCATCGGACAGACCGGCAACCACGCCTACGCCCTCACGCTGTTCGCGAGCGGCCTGAAGTTCGATCCAGTGAACATGCAGGCGCACAACGACATGTACGAAACGGCGATCCGCTATTTCCAAGCTGGAGGTAAGCCCGCTGCACGTGGCGACGTGAAGAAGTTCGACGGCCCCGGTCCGATCGACCGTTTCGTTTCCGCCGAATTCGCTTGGATGCACGACCTCAATAGCCTCTCGCTCGCGATGGACCTTCTTGAGGCCACCGCGAAGGCGAGCCAGCTTGAGTTCTCGCAGTGGTACGCGCCGCGCCTCCTCAACATGATGCGTCGGCAGAAGATCGTGAAGAAGGGCCCGTGGGTGCAGGCGAAGGAGCACCTCATCAAATTGCAGACCTGGAACGAAGCCTTCGGCGCAGCGGAGATGGCGCTCCAGATCGATCCCACCGACGGCGAACTTCAGAACGAAATCCTGCGGCTTCAGGCCCAACTCGCGATAGAAAAAGGCGGCTTCAACAACCCACAAAATTCAGCTGCGGGCGGCTTCCGAACGAATGTGAAGGATCTCGACAAGCAGCGCTCGATCGAGGAGCAGGAGAGGGTCGCGGGCGGTGCCGACGTCGAAGAGCGGAACCTCGCCCGCGCGAAGAAAGACTTCGACGACAACCCCATGTCGCCAGAAGCAATTTCGAAACTCGCGCAACTGCTGAAGCGCAGGAACACGATCGAAGGCGAAGACGAAGCGCACGCCGTCTACTCGCTCGGATACGAGCGACTTGGTGAGTATCGCTTCCGCATGCTCGCTGGCGACATCCGCATCGCACAGCTTGTGCGGCGCGTCAACGCTGCGAAAGATCGCCACGAAGGGACTGCCGACGATCTGGTGCTCAAGACTGAGTACGGAGATCTGCGCCGTGAATTACTCGAGCTCAGGTCGAGCGAACTGCGCGAGCGCATGACGAAGTATCCAACCGACCGAAGCATCAGGGTGGAACTCGGGCGCCTCGAATACGACCTCGGTCGCTACGAAGACGCAATGGGCTGCTTTCAGGCGGCGAAGGACGAAATCAAGTTCCGCGTCATTGCGGCTCATATGCTCGGAAAGTGCTTCGCTGCTGAAGGCTGGCACACCGAAGCAATCGGCGAGTTTCGCGAAGCGCTGCAAGCAATCGACGCGATCCAGAAAGAGCACGAGCTGCCGATCAGGTATGACCTCATGGTGTCGCTGATCGAGCAAGCGCGGATGGACAAGAGTAGTGCGTCGGCGAAGGAAGCATTCGATATCTGCTCGGGCATCCTTCGCACCAATATTGGCTACCGCGACATCAAGGAGCGGCGCAAAGAAATCGATCTGTTGCGGAAGGAACTCGGTTGACGACTGACGTCGTCGCTGTGATTCCCGCCCGGTACGGGTCGACCCGTTTTCCCGGCAAGCCACTGGTGAATCGCTCGGGGAAGCCGCTGATTCAGCACGTCGTCGAGCAGACGAGAACGTGCCGTCGGGTCGGACGAGTCATCGTTGCGACCGACGACGTTCGAATCGTTGACGCCGTGCGCGGGTTCGGCGGTGACGTTGTGATGACGCGCAGCGATCATCCCAACGGCACCAGTCGCATCGCGGAGGTCGCGGAAGCGCTCACTGCATCGATCGTCGTCAATGTGCAGGGCGACGAGCCTTCCATCGAACCCGAGTTGATAGACGCCGCGATTGCCGCGCTCGAGGCTCATCCAAACGCCCCGGTCGCCACGATCGCGAGTCCCTTCGCCGACCACGAAGATCCGGCCAATCCGAACATCGTCAAGGTCGTCCTCGCCCGGGACGGCACAGCGCTCTACTTCTCCCGCGCAGCGATTCCCTGCTGGCGCGACCGAGTGCGCGAACAGACCGCGTCCCCTGCCGCGCTTCCCAAGGCCGGTCCACTGAAGCACGTCGGGCTCTACGTCTACCGACGGGAGTTCCTCGCTCACTTCATCAAGCTCGCCCCAACTCCGCTTGAGGAAACCGAGCAACTCGAGCAACTCCGTGTACTGGAACACGGCTATTCGATCGCCGTCGCGATCGGAGTCGCACCATTCCAGGGAATCGATACGCCGGAGCAGTACGAGGCGTGGCTCAAGCGCCGAGCCGCGTCGCACCGTCGGGAGTGAGGCACTCGGTGCCCTAGACTTGCGGCTCGTGGCTGCGCGTCCAGAATGCTTTCCGGCCAGCACGACCGCGCGGTACGCTCCACTATGCCCCTCTCGAATCCTGGGAGCGATCCCAGCAACCCTTCCAACCCGAAACCCGGCCCGAACCCCAGCCAAAAACTGGGCGGCGACCTCGGCCATTCCGCGCGCGGCCAGACCGGCCCGCACACGAGCGAACCTGAGACGAGTGCGGACGGCGGATTCCTTTCGCAGTTCGGGTCAAGCGAAGAGTCGAGCGAGTGGTATTCACCAACGCCGCCGGGCTACCAGAAGGGCCGGACGAAGTTCGTCGCCGTCATTGGAACGGTGATGAGTGGTCTCGGCAAGGGCATCTTCGCGAGTTCCCTCGCAAAGTTAGTTCAGGATAAAGGGCTTTCCGTCGCGCCGATCAAGCTCGAGGGATATCTGAACATCGATGCGGGAACGCTGAACCCGTATCGCCATGGTGAAGTGTTCGTACTTGAGGACGGGTGTGAGACGGACATGGATCTCGGAACGTACGAGCGTGTCCTCAATCAGAATCTCTCGAAGAAGAACTTCGTCACCGCCGGGCAGATCTATACCGAAGTGCTCGAGCGCGAACGTCGCGGCGGATACCTCGGTCGCGATGTACAGATGATTCCACACGTGACCGGGTCGGTGAAGCTCAAGCTGCGCGATCTCGCGAACTCAGGTAACAACGGCAAACCACTCGACGTCGTGTTCGTCGAAGTGGGCGGGACTGCTGGCGATTACGAGAACGGCTTCTACATAGAGGCGTTGCGCGAGCTCGCGTTTGAAGAGGGCAGCGATTCGACCTGCTTCGTCGCGCTGACGTATGTGCTCGAACCGTCGATCTTGGGCGAGCAAAAGTCGAAAGCCGCGCAGTTAGGCATCAAGCGCCTCATGGAAGCGGGTATTCAGCCGCAGATCGTCGCGTGTCGCGCGAAGAACCCGGCGACGGAGAAGGTGCGCGAAAAGATCGCGATGTTCTCGAACGTGCCCATGCGGCGAGTTTTCTCGATGCACGATCGCGAGTCGATCTACGTCATCCCCGAGGCGATGCGGGCGTCGGGTCTCGATCGCGAGATCTTGTCGATCCTCGGACTGCACGATCGCGTGAATCACTCGCTTGAAGATGCTTCGCGGCAGACGTGGCTGTCGTTCTCGAGCAAGCTCGCGGCACCGAAGCGGCACAAGATCGATCTTGGCATTGCAGGCAAGTATGCGAGCCTGCGCGATGCGTATGCGTCGATTGAAAAGGCCATTGAGCACTGCTCGATTCACTTGAGTTGCGACATCAAGACGCATTGGCTCGACACGACCGAACTCGACACGCTTGAGGGCGCGCGAGCCGCAGTCGGGGCGATGCACGCGGTGATCGTGCCCGGCGGATTCGGAACGCGCGGGATCGAAGGCAAGATCCGCTGTGTCGAGGTGTGCCGAACGATGGGCATTCCGTTCTTGGGCATCTGCCTTGGATTCCAGATGGCAGTGATCGAATATGCGAGAAATGTCTTGGGACTTGATCTCGCCAACTCAACGGAGTTCGAGAGCCGCACGCCCCATCCCGTGATTAGCGAATTGCCCGATCAGAAGCGAATCGAAGGCATCATGGGCGGCACGATGCGCCTCGGGGGGCAGGACGTTGTCCTCGAACCCGATTCGCTCGCGAGCTACTTGTATGACGGCCGGCCGAGCGTGCGCGAGCGATTCCGCCACCGTTATGAGGTGGAACCTCGCTACATCGACGCGCTCCAGGGTGCCGGTTTGCACTTCAGCGGTCGTCATCCGAAGTTCCCGATCATGCAAATGCTGGAGCTGTCGCAGTCGGTGCATCCGTACTTCATCGGCGGACAGTTCCACCCCGAACTCACGAGTCGCCCGCTGCGCCCGCAGCCACTGTTCATGGGCTTGATCGCCGCAGGCATCAGACGAGCGAACCCGGACCTGCCCGGCGAGGCCATCAGCACCCGTTGGATCCGCACGATGCCCGCCGTCGCTGCGCGATGAGCGTAGGAGCGTTCCGCGAGCACCCAGCTCAGGTCAGCACAAGTGTGCGCTCGATGCCTCACCGTGACGCGCGGAAAGCGCCGGTATACTCTGCCCCCTGTTCGCAGCCGATGTAGCTCAGCTGGTTTAGAGCGCTGGATTCATAACCCGGAGGTCGGCGGTTCAAGTCCGCCCATCGGCACTGAAAAGGCCGCCCTTGGGGGCGGCCTTTTCAATGCCGATTGCTATTTGAGTCGCCCCTCCGGGGCGAGGGGGCAATGCCGCGGAGCGTCGCATGGTGACGATCTGTTCCGGGGTGTCGCGATTCGCTGTGCTGCCCATCCTGTGCGCCCCTTCTCGCGGTTCCGGCGGCGGCGGTTCACCCTTGAGAATACGAGTTTCGAGGTGGACCTGGTTTTGGGGGGCAGGTCGGCACACGTCCACAGATGCCACAGAGCGCGACGTTCACATCTCGCTGAGCCGCGTGCTGGCGCAGCTCGCGCATCGTGGGCACACATCTACTTCCGGTGCGACACTGTCGCCCGGAGACTTCACTCGTGAGCGAGTACCAGTACTACGAGTTTCTCGCACTGGATCGGCCGTTGACACGGGCCGAGCAAGTACAACTTCGCGCGATATCCAGTCGCGCGACGATCTCGGCCACTCGCTTCAAAAACAACTACGAGTGGGGCGACCTGAAGGCTGATCCCGCGAAGCTTCTCGCCAAGTACTTTGACGTCCACCTGTACCTTGCGAACTGGGGCACCCGTCAGCTGATGCTGCGGCTGCCGAGGGCACGCGTCAATGTCGCTGCGATCAAGCGTTACTTTCCGAGCGGCAGCGACTCGACGGCGCGGCTGGTCGGTTCGCACCTTGTGCTCGACTTCACGGTGAAGTCCGAGGAGTCCGACGGCGACGAATATGCGCTCGAAGAGTCGATCGGATCCCTAACACCACTCCGAGGGGAAATCCTGAGCGGCGACCTGCGGCCCGCGTATCTCGCGTGGCTCTCTGCCGTCGAGTCAGATTATGTCGACGAATACGCGCCCGAGCCGGACGTGCCGCCGGAACTCGCGCATCTCTCCGCCGCCCAGCAGGCGCTGGCCGAGTTCCTTCGACTGGACCCAGACTTGATACGCGCCGCCGCAGCTACGAGCCCCGAAGGAACGTCGGACGACTCGGCGCTGCGCGAATGGGTGAAGCGGCTCTCCCCTGCCGACAAGGAACGCTGGCTCGTGCGTTCGATCGACGAGCCGAACGTGCCGCTCGGCATTGAGCTGCTGCGCCACTTTCGCAAGGAGCGCGTAACCACGAAGACGACGGGCGCCATAGTGCGCCGCACCGTTACGGATCTGCGCACGATCGCCGACGAGTTCGCTGCCTCTCGTTCCCAACGCAAAGCGGCACAGCTCGAGAAGGCTCGCTTAAAGGCCGCGAAGGAGCAACTGCACCACCTCGCGGGCGTGCGAAAGAACCTAACAACCGCGTGGCACACGCTTGAGGGACTGATCGCAGAGAGTTCCTACGACGCGGCCATCCGTCTCGCGACCGACCTTCGAGAGATCGCGGACGGCGACGGCACCACCGCGGACTTTGCCGAACTATTTGAGGCCGTGCGCTCCCGGCAGAGCCGACGACGCGGCTTCTACACCCGCTGGAACGACCTCCACGCGAGGCACGGTCGGTGACGCGCCGGAAGCCACCTCGCGCGCCGACTCCGGCGCAGCCGCCGCTCGACGACGGAATGCGGCTCGGTCCGGAACTTTGGACGACGGTCGACGGCGTGCAGTTCTGCCACTGGGACCGCTGGTTGCTGCGGCTCGCGGTCGAGGAGCCTGACGGACTTGCGGCCATCCAAGAGCGACTCACATCGCGAGTGCGGTTGGCTGAGAAGGTGGACGACACGGCGGAAGCTCTCCTCGCGCAGGTGCGCGATCTTCAGGCTCGACTCGCGCTCCTGTCGCTGACGCCAACTGCATCGCTCAGCGATGTCGAACGCGCGAGTACGTGGCTGCGTCGGAAAGCGACGCGGCGCGTCTGGGAAGGATCGGTCCATCGGCCAACGGACGTCATGCGCCGCACGCCGCGCCACAACTTTGACGAGCGCGCCCGCACAGGGTGGTGGTCGAATCTACGAGCGTTTCCGGTGTCGCCGCTGCGATACTACAACGTGTTTGTTAGGGCGCTCGACCTGAGCTCATTCGACGTCAGCGTCGACCAACGGATCGTGTCGGCGATGATTGATGTCGCCGAGCGGTTCCTCGATGAAGCAGCGAGCGACGACGAACGCCTCGCGATTGTTCGGGGCTACATGACCGCAGCCGCCGACGCAATGGAACAACTCAATACCGACGGCGCAAGCATCACCGATTATCTCGAACTCCACCTTGCGAACTATTTCGCGATGCTTCGCACGGATCTCCACGTGACCGAGCGCCGACGCGACCTGCTCGAGTTCGCGGTCTGGGAGGGGTACGGTCTCCTGAACACACTCGTACCCTTCCTGCGCAGCTTGCCCGACGCCGATAGCGCGGTGATAAGGATGATCCACGACGACCTTCAGGCCATCGCCGCCGAGTTGCGCGAAGCATTGCTAAAGGACTTTGCCACGTCGGCCGAGCGATTGGCTGCGTCGATAGCGACGCCGACGTCATGGTCATCGACGACATGACGCGCCGCGAACTCGTCCCGGAGCTCCGGCTCGTCGAGAGCAGGCTCGGCCATCCCGTCGATGCTCATATCTAACTTCTTATTGCACAGAACTCTCCGCGGCGTTTGTACCCCAGTCCTTGGCTACAGCAGTCTGAACTGTGTGTGGCTTCCACACGAGGGCGCTGTTCGTCGCCGTCAACCGGCAAAGAAGAGCAGATCGAAGTGATTGAGCGGCCTGACCTGATTGGAGCTCTGCTCCTCGCAATTACGACCAAGCGCCGAGCAGAATGGCCAGGTCCGCCGGGCCGACAACGCCGTCGCCGTCGAGATCCGCGGGGCCGCTTCCTCCCCACGCTCCAAGCAGAATCCCGAGGTCCGCCGAGCCGACAACGTTGTCACCGTCGAGATCGGCGGGCTCTGGTGGGACCTTGGGATCGCAAACAGCGCAGACTTGTTGAGCAACGCTCACGCAGCCCTGGTCCCATGCAGTGCTGCAACAGGTCGGATCGGTGTCGCAAACGGACTGACAACAACTTTCATTGTTGCAGCCAAGGCCGATGTGCGCTTCGCAGCAGTCGCCGCTCGACGGGCAATTGTCGACGGGAGGACACTCCGGACATTCCGGAAACGATTCGCCGGGTTCGCACAACGTGTCACCACACACGGAGCCGCAGAATCCGACCGCGCACTGCGTTGCGACGAGATTAACGCACGCCTGATCCCATCCGGACTCGCAACAAGTGGGATCAGCGGAGCAAACCCCGTCGCAGCAGGTTTCGTCGGTGCATCCAGGGCTCAGGTGCGTCTCACAACAATCGCCAACTCCCGGGCAATTGTCTACCGGTGGGCACTCGGGACACGTTGGGAAGGACTCACCGGGCTCGCAAATGGTGTCACCGCAAACGGGCGCGCAGAAGCCAGCGCCGCAGGAGTTGCTTGTCAGATTCACGCACGCCTGATCCCATCCGAAGGTACAGCACGTCGGATCGATCACGCACACAGCGTCGCAGCAGAGTTCGTCCGTACAACCGGGACTCGCGTGCGGATCGCAGCAATCGCCGACACCCGGGCAGTTGTCTATCGGCGGACATTCGGGACACTCTGGATACGACTCACCTGGTTCGCAGATGGTGTCGCCGCAGACCGGCCCGCAGAGTTCCGGACAGAGGTCCTCCGCGGCGCCTGCGCAGAGGCTGTCCCACGCGCTTTCACAACAGAATGGGTCAGACGCGCACACCGCAGTGCAGCAACTGGAGTCCTCGCATCCCGGAGTATCGTGATCTTCGCAACAACTCCCTGTGGCTGGGCAGCCGCCAACGCTCAGGGCAGAGTGCGCCGCCGCGAGTGCAACGACCAGCGATGCGAATGCCGAAACACGCTGAATCGGATACACGACCGCGTTCTTCGCTACTTTTTTACGGTTCAAGAGGTCCTATCGGTTCGGGATGCGGCGGCTCTCGCCCACCTTGGGGCTCAGTACAGGTGCTCCTTCACCATCGCTCACGAATTGCACGCTCGAGCGAAAAGCTGCCACAACGGACGCGTATTCAGGGAATCGCCCAACGCGCGTTCGCACGAGACGAATCGCGACTCATGCGACGCTCCCCTCGTTGAACGCGGCCCGGCAAAAGCCTGTCGCCGACCTCTTCACGTTCTTGCGAACGATCGAATACTTGTCCCAAATTTCGCGGTGATTTCAGGTATCGCAGAAGTGCGCTGTAGCATCGCGGCCTGACTTCGATGCATCGTTTAAAGCCACAAATGCTTCGGAACGCTGCCATCGCGATGCTGGCAGAGCATGTTCTCCCTGAGACCGTACGCGACGGGGTTCACTTCTCTCTGGATTCGATTTCGCGCGACCAGATCCGCCGCGATCCACTCGTTGCCGATGTCGCGGCTCGGAGATTCACCGAGTTCTCCCACATCACCGGCACGGTTCTGGATACCGAGCGGCGCGAAGTTCTGGTCGATTTCACGCTCGACCGGCGGATGATCTGCTCGTGAAGCTGCGACGACTTTCTTGCCCACAAAAAAGTTTGCAAGCACATCGTCGCTTTTGTCGTCACCGGCTATCGCCGAGGCTGGATGCGATTTCCCGCGCGCGTTGGTTCGATCGAAGTTGCTGACCCCCGATCGGTGGCCACCGCCCACGATGGATCAGGAGTTGGGCCAAGATATATCGAGGGCGACGAATGGCGGGCGACACTCGCACTTGCCGTGAGCGGAGACCCGCAGCCGCTTGTGTATGCACTTATGCCAAGTCGCCTCGGGGACTCTTCCTGCCGACTGGATTGCTTCCGTCGTCACATCGATGATGCCGGGACAACGCAGCTCGTCGCGACCAAGTTTAATGAAGCGGCCGCGACGACGCTCGATGCGATCGACCGTGTGATCGTGCCCCGTCTTGCGTCACGGCGAAGCCACGAGTTGGCACCGGGATGGGCCAGCAGTTCGGCTCCGAGCGAAGTTATCGAAGCGGCTCGGGCTGGGCGACTCCATCGTTGCCTCGACCGAGGCCGAATCGGTCCTGCAATGCAGTGGCGCGGCGACGATGTGTGGAGGTGCGAGCTGCATGTTGCTCGTGCCGACTCCGACGCCGACGCGGACACGCGCGTCGCGGCTCGGCGCTGGGTTCGGCTCGTGTCCGCCAATCACCCGCCAGTCGATTGCCACTCGGCAGCCCACCTTAGATTTTTCAGCCTGTTTGTCATTGGCGACGTGATCATCGACGGCAATCGCACGTTGGCAGTGCCCGCATCTCCGTCGTCGGTGAGCGTCGCCACCGAATGCGGCGCCGATATGCATAGCGATCCCAACGGTCCGCGCCGCGATCGCCATTCACCGCGAACAAAGGGGAGTGGAGGCATCCCGCGCATCGCGGAATCGCTCGTACTTCGCGGAGAACAGACCTATCGCACCGATCAGCTCACCACGCTGGTCGATGATCTTCGGCACGAGTGCGATCGAATGGACGACCACGATGATGATTCGGCTCTGGAGCTCTGCGTAGATCCTCGCTTCGGACTTTCGTACTTCGACGCGACGCCGATCTCAGTTGTACGACTCGAAGGCGATGCGAACCGAACGACCGTCGATGTGATGCCGTTGGCACGCTACAGGCACCCCGACGATGCGAGCATCGTCGTCGACCGCGATCCTCGCACGCACCGGATTGTTGAAGATCCCCTCGCCCCGGCTTTAACGGTTCCGCGGGGCACGCGGCTCGGCGAGGTTCGGTTCGCGGTCATCGCCCGCGACATTCTGCGAAAAGCTCGAGGTACAGGCGATACGCGTTGGCGCGTCGCGCGAACGCAGCTTCCGAAGCTGCTGCGAGCGGCCGCCAAGGCTGGCATCCTTGTCGAAATACAGAAGCAGCCAGCTCGGGCTGGTGGCAAGTGGTCGTTGACGATTTCCAGCGGGATCGACTGGTTTGATCTCGACGGTCAACTGGAAACGCCCGAGGGGGCGATTCCGCTCCGCGAGCTCGTGACCGCTACCCGCAAGGTCTCGGACGCGATCGAGATTCTCCCTTCTCCGACGGCACGTTGGTCTTCGTACCGGCAAAGCTCCGCGCGGTACTGCGGCGACTGGCCCGCATCCTCGCTGGTCGCGATGACGCCGCTCTGCGCTTCGGCACCAGCGAGGCGCTCCTCCTCGATGCCCTGCTGGAGGAGGCCGACCGTTCCAAGGACGACGCCGCATTCAGAAACTTGCGACAACGACTGTCCACGTTCAGCGCTCCCGCGTCGCTCGCGGCACCACCATCCTTCGTCGGAACCCTCCGCGACTATCAGCACTGCGGACTCGGCTGGTTTGAAAGTCTGCGGGCGCTCAACATGGGTGGTTGCCTCGCCGACGAAATGGGCCTTGGCAAGACCGTGCAAGTGCTCGCGATGCTCGCGTCGCAACACCCCGCCCCTCTTCCACCGTCCGCAGCGACGGCCGCGAAGCGGCTTGCGCCGACTGCGACCACTGCAACCACCGCGCATGGGGCGTCGCAGCAGACGTCTCTGCTCGTCGTGCCGCGATCCATCGTGCAGAACTGGCTCGATGAGGCGGGCCGATTCGTCCCGCACCTGAGGGTGCTCGATCTCTCGCGCGCCGAATGCCAACTGTCGGACGCGACGTTTTCATCGTGCGATGTAGCGGTCATCACCTACGGAACGCTCTTTCGCGACATCAGAGAATTGGCACAGCGAGAGTTTCGATATGTGATCCTTGACGAGGCCCAAGCGATCAAGAGTAAGTCCGCTCGCACCACAAAGGCCGCGAAGTGCCTTCGGGCGCAGCACCGTCTCGTGATGACCGGCACGCCGATCGAAAATCATCTCGGCGAGCTGTGGAGTCTCATGGAGTTTCTCAACCCCAGCTTGGCCCGGCACCTTGAACGCCTTGCTCGCAGCGCTGAGCCGGACGACCTCGCCATCGTACGACGCGCCGTACGACCATTCCTTCTTCGACGAACGAAGCGCGAAGTCGCGAAGGAACTTCCAGAGCGCATTGAGCAGACACTTCATTGCGACATGACCGATGCGCAGCGCTCGCACTACGAGGCGCTTCGCGACCGTGTCCGAGCAGACCTGCTTGGCGCTGTCGATGGCTTCGACTCTGGCCGATCCAAACTCGTGATTCTCGAAGGGCTGCTGCGACTTCGACAGGTCGCCTGCCATCCAGTGCTTGCGGACAAGAAGCGTCGCGGTGCTGGCAGTGGAAAGTTAGAAGCGTTGCTTCCGATGCTGGAAGAGTCTGTGCACGAAGGACGCAAGACGCTCGTCTTCTCGCAGTTCACGAGCTTCCTAGCGCTCGTGCGCGAAGAGCTCGATAGGCGCGGCGTGCTCTACGAGTACCTCGACGGTGCGACTCGCGACCGAGCAGAGCGGGTCAGCCGCTTCGACAGCGACCCGCATGGTCCGATCTTCCTCCTCAGCCTGAAGGCTGGCGGCGTCGGGCTCAACCTCCAGTGCGCCGAACGCGTCATCCTGCTCGACCCGTGGTGGAATCCAGCGGTCGAGGCCCAAGCGATCGACCGCGCCCATCGCATCGGACAGACTCGCACCGTGCACGCCATCCGACTCGTGAGTGCTGGAACAATCGAAGACCGCGTGATCGAACTGCAACAACAGAATCGCGATCTCGCTGATGCAATTGTGAGCGGCGATGCGGGGCCACTCGCCTCGCTCACTCGCGAAGATTTGGCGTTCCTGCTCGACTCCAGTGGCGTTCATCCGATCCACGCGGCTGCGACCGGAACGGCTTTGAAATCCGATCGGTTGCGGCTCCGCAGTTCCATCAGTTCAACAACCTCGTGACGCACCATCTCTTGCTTCCTCCCCGCGCAATCGCGCGGCGCTTCTCAGCACCGGGCGCGGCGCGAAGGGCCAGCGGCAACCTGCCGCCAGCGAGCGCGAGCGTCGTCATGAGAATGGGGCGGAGACGATCGCGATTGCCCCGCATAATCGCTTCGTCGCGCGGCATCCCCGACGATTGCAATTGCTTCATGTGATCAATCTGAAGAATCGAATTCTTCTTGATCACGCCGAACAAGACGAGAATCCCGAGCGCCGAAGAGAGTTTGAGCGTACCGCCGAGGAGCCACAGCGACAGCAGCGCAAACGGCAAGCACAGGAGCAACGACCGCGATTTCAGCATTCAGCCGACGCCGACTCTAGCTCTTCGCCGATGCCGATCTCGATCAACGCGCACCCTGTCCGCACCGCGCACGGTCATTGGCGGTACGAGGCTCATGCCAGCAACGTCGCGGCACGTCGATGTGGTAGTGGTGCCGGATACCTCACTCGCGCATCGAAGGCTCAACGATCGGCGTGTACGCTCTCGTTATGAATGCGCCCGACACTCGATTCGAGGCTCGCGCCGCAGCGGCAGCGGCGGTGCTGCGCGAGGAAGGAGCTCGAGAGGTGTGCGTGTTCGGCTCCGCAGCGGACGGGCGGGCGACCAGCAGGTCGGACCTCGATCTCGCCGTGGTCGGCTTGGCCCCAGAGCGATTCTTCAAGGCGATGGCACGAGCCCGCGACGCAGCTGGCGTACCGATCGACCTCGTCAACTTGGACGACGACTCGCCGTTCGTGCTTGCCCTTCGACAGTACGGAGGGCTTCGGCGTGTCGCCTAAGCTGCGCGCCGAGCTTGAGGCCGACTCGCGCCAACTGGTACAGATGGTCGCTGAGTTTCGATGTGTCGCGCAGTCGGCAATGACGGATCAGCCCGGCAAGGTCGAAGTTGCCGCGTTAGCAGCGGTGCTCCATGCGTACTACAACGGCGTGGAGAACGCTCTCACGCGCTTGCGGTCGGTTGCGATGGTTGCTCGCCCACCTCGGGCGACGTCAAGCAAAGAGCATCTCCACAGATTACGCCGATTTCGCAGATTTCAATGCCGCAGTACGCTTGAAGGTTCGAGCCTGCGGTCGAACACAGTCCCTATGGCCATCACTCTAGGTTGCCCCTAGTTCACGGAGGTCGGCCTTAGGACGTGCATCCTGACCTTCAGCCGGACTTGCGGCGTTCGTGTCGGCCACTCGCGCTTGAATCTGTGAAATCTGCGAAATCTGCGGATGGTTTGAAAGCTCTCCATCCACCGCCGTGTTAGGCGACTGGTACACCGCGCTGCTTGAGCAAGCGGCAACGGAGACAAGCTCGCGAGCCAGCGTGCTTTCGCTGGCGATTGTCGACCGGCTCAAGCCGTACTTGCAACTCCGCCACTTCTTCCGGCATGCGTACTCGTTCGATCTGCGCTGGCCGAAGATGCGGTCGCTCGTTGCGGATCTCGAGCCGACGTCGCGCGAAGTGGAACAAGCGTTGTGGGACTACCTCG
The DNA here is from genome assembly GCA_034440475.1 of Phycisphaerae bacterium. Classification (GTDB taxonomy): domain Bacteria; phylum Planctomycetota; class Phycisphaerae; order Phycisphaerales; family SM1A02; genus JAEUIT01. Next base: position 14,139 of record JAWXCC010000065.1, read on the forward strand.
AATCCTGAATCGGCGCCGTCTCGACGAGATGTGGTGGGTTCGTACCGTTGCTCTTGTTGTTCGCGACGAAGAGGTGATGACCAAGCTCCGTGGTGCCTTACACAACGCCCCACCGCACCGTGAACAGCCGCTCGACCCAATGCGACTACTTCAGTTGCGCCTCGATTCTCCTGATGAGCATCGCTCGCTGGCCATTGATGTCTTCCTGCGCCTCGAATACCTCGCGACGCAACGTAACGGCCCGCAGACACTCGTTGTCCTCGATCGATGCGCTCGTATCCTGCGCTCTCTCGTGCCGACCTTCGACGTCTCCATCGATACCCTCCACAAGTCGGTGCCGATTTCGGTCGACGCGCACGATCTCCGCATCGCGCACCGGTGCGTCACGGTCACCTGCGCGAACTGCAAGGTGGGAAGGCGAATCTGGCGCGCTGCGTGTGGAACTACGAGTAGACGCTGGGCGCTGGCAACGTCAACTTCTTAGCGATCGTGGCGGTTGCCGCGGAAATGCAACGTTTCGTGAATTCGAATACCGCTATGAAACCAGCGAGAACTCACGCGATAGTCCCACGGCTCGCCCTCCGGCTTCACGCGCAAACGCCACCGGCAGAGTGCCGATGGCGTTTGAATGCGTGAGGAGTCGATATGAGCGATGCGTCTTACGAACAGCCGCCCCACGCGCCGAGGAGCACGCCGAGATCGGAAGCGCCGACGCTTCCGTCCCCATCGAGGTCGCCAGCACCGGTGCCGCCCCACGCGCCGAGCAAGACACCGAGGTCGGTCGCGCCAACCTCACCGTTGCTGTCGAGGTCAGCGTCGCACGCTGGCGTTAGGCTGAGCGTGATGCGATACACATCCGTCCTCGCGGTGAGCTGGCTCGCGAACGTGTATCCGACAGCGGTCGTCGCGCCGTTGAACACGGTCAAGCCTTCGAAGTCGAATATGACGACACCGTTCTGATCGATGTGGTCGTCGTTCGATGAGCCCATCAAGAACGCAGCACCAAAGATCCCGTCGAGCTCCGAGCCCGCATCCCAGATGTCCGAACCGCGCTGAAGGATGGTCGTCGGAACGAAGTTCCCGTTCGCATCGAACACCATGTACTGCGTCGGCGAATCGTTGCCGATGAAGTAATCATTGCTTGGTACAACCATGGAGCCGAAGGTGAAGAACGAGTTGATAGCCGAATCGACAGCGAAATCCGCCTGACCTTGCAGGCCCGGGACGAGCGGTCCGGGTGGATTCGGCAGCACGGTGCCAAGCGTCGCATCGGCCTGCGCCATTGCGAACGCTGGGAAGAACGCTGACCCGCTTCCACCCTCGGCGATCGAGATAATTGGGGCGGTCGCTACTTCACCAGCGTTGAAGGGGTCGTAGGTACCGTTATGAAAACCGATGCGGAGGGGAGCGAACGAGATGCTATTCACGGGGGCAAGATTCTCGACGGTGACGCGAATCTGAACGACGTCGGCGAGGGTGAGTGTCGCGATGCCTGAGGCCGAAAGAGCGGCGAGTACGACGATTCTCAAGTTGGTCATAGGTCCTCCAGAGAGACGAGCGAGCGATAGCTCGGCGCGAACGCACGCGCCGCGATGAAATGAGATGAGGCCGAGTACGAAGTCCGAGCGCGTGCGCACCGCACTGTGCGTTGACGCTCACATCACAGAGCGAGAACGCGCCGCTCGCACTTCACATCGGGTGAGTCGCCAATCGGAACAGCGCCTTGCACGCCGCTTCGAATAATCACTCAGCTTTCTTGGGTCGTATCGCGACCGCGGTTGGCTTGAATGCCTTTGACGATGCGCCGCCGCACGTCCTCGGGAAGCTCGCCAGCCGACTGAAGCTCGCGACCCGCGCTGCCCGCGAGATCGCGCAGAAGCCGGATCTGCTTGCGAAATGTCCTGCAACTGCGGCAATACAGCACGTGGATTCGACTACCGCACGCTTCACCGCGCGACAGCGGCGCGTCGAGTTGCCTGCTGAGCAAGTGCGTCTGTTCACGACACGGGAGTCGCAGCACTCGAAGAACGTCACGGAAGAAGGAGATCATGGAGAGCCCTGCCCTCCTGGCCCAACCGAACGAGCGGGTTGAGCGGCCTTCAGCTTCGAGACTTCCTCGTGTCGCATGCCAATCGTCCGTTCGATGCAGGCACGTAAGGCTGAGCGAGCGCGGTGCATCCGGGTCCAGAGGTTCGTCGCCGTCAAGTCAAGCGCCTTGCAAACATCTTCTGCGGGCATCCCGACAATGTCACGTAGCCAGACGGTTTCAGCGAGGCTCGGCGGAAGCGCATCGACGCAGGTGCGCAGCGCCGCACTCATCTCGGCGTTCTCTGCCGCGCCGTCGCCGCGCATGTCCCACTTTTGCGGGGGATTCGCCCACTTTCCTCTCTTGTCGAAGCGATCCTGCATATCGCTCGCGTCGATGCCCGCTCCATCGTGAGTGGATGATTCGCCTCGCCTCGCAGTGCGCTGCAACTGTCGAAAGTGATCGGCGATCTTGTGCGACGCGATGCCCAGTAACCACGTCTGCTCCGACGACGCCGCCGAGAAGCGATCGAACGCGAGCATCGCCGCGACGATCGTCTCCTGAATGATCTCTTCGGCGATTTCCTTCGAACGAGCGCGAGCCATCGCGAAGCGCCAGAGGACGTCGCCGTGCTCGCGTACCCAGCGCTCCGCAGCAGCGACGATCGTTAGATCGCCAGCAGACACAGCGGTCGACCTCGGCGCCGAGCTCGGTGCCGACCTCGGGGATTGTTGGAGTGAATCGGCTTGATCGTCTGCGTCGGTCACGGGGACCGAGGATACGCATTCGACGTGGGCGATGGTGCCGCGCCCGGTCGCGAGTCTTCGGCTCCGCATTCCGAACAGTGCGTCGTGCGGTGGATCCACTTGGACATCCGTACGACGGACAGCGGCCCTGCGCGCGACGGCGAGCGCGACGACACGCGCGCCGCCAAGTGACGACGACCGTCCGAAACACAGTGAGGAAACTCGCGAACACAACTCCATCGGCGATGAGGCGGCGCCACGACGGCGCATAGGGAATTGGTTCGAGGCGCGGTGCGCTCCGCAGCACCGACGGCAGAGGACCGGTTGACTCCCAGGCGTCGTCGCGGCGCAGAGCGTCGGAGCCTGTGGCGAAAGTCATTCGAGCTGTTAGGTCGACGAACGCGTGGACTTTTTGAGATTCGCGATCTCGCGCATCATTGCCTGAAGTCGCTCTTCTAGATTCGCGACGGCGTCGGGCGGGCCTGCGCTCGGAGCCTGAGCGTTTGGCTGGGCTGAATCCGATGACGCTCCCGGTTGCGGTGCCCATGGAAATCCGCCTGTGGGCGGCCAGCGAACACCGGGGACAAAATTTGGCACGAGGTTGGGAAAGCCCGCGAAGCCCGCAGCGCTCGTCCCCGCAGCGCTCGTCGATCTATTTCCACCCGCGTTCCCTGATTCGTGCGGACCCGGAATTGGCGACCCCATGCCCTTGATCACTTGGGCGAACCAACCAGTCGCCATGCCGCGCAGCATCTGTTCACTGGCGCGGATCATGAGGTGGAACAACTCGGGTGGGAACGACGCGAACTTTTCCGGGCCGCGCTCGATGAGCGCTTGGGTGAGGACGAGATTCGTGATGTCAGCTCCGGTCTTGCTATCCGTTACGCTGACCGTGTGACCAGCCACGACGAGGTCGTAGAGCTCCTCGTGGGTGAGATGGCGACTCCGCGTTCGGTCATAGAGCCGCCGGTTGGGATACTTCTTGACCTGAATGAGCTGGGGGATGGGCTGCGGGTTGGGCATGGAACGTCCTAACGCTGCTGCACTAAGACCATCCAAGGGGATCGTCCGAGGGTCCCTCGGGAGAATACACGGCATTCCCAGCCATCCCGCGCAGATTCGTCCGAGAAGCTCAATTCGGGCCGTTCGCTGAACGACCTCAGCGGATTTGGAATATTTGTGCGTTGGCTTACTTTCTTGTTGACGATGCACTAGAAGTTGGCTACTCTGCTCCCTTCAACGACAACTCGTCGTCGCTCAGCGGTGAGCGACCTTGCCTTGAACTTTGAATCGGACATCCGCGCCAACGAACCACGACTCCACCCGAAAAGGAACTCCACCATGAACGCAACCACGACCACCAGCACGGGCACGACCAAGACCACGACCACCAACGCCACCTCGCAGCCGAACAACGCCGCCGCACAGGCCTGCTGCCAGGGTGCGAACGACGCCTTCAAGACTGGCGTTGACGCGAGCCAGACGATGTTCAACACGTTCAAGAACATGTTCAACGTGTTCAACATGGACGCGTTCACCGCCCCATTCACCGCCACTGCGAGCACGATGCCAGCGACCTTCGAGAAGATGACGAAGGCGATGAACACTCTCGTCGACGCGAACGCCCGCTTCGTGACCGAGTGCAGCACCCTCACCGTCGACGCGATGCGGACGAACGCTCGCATGCTCGAGCGGACCGGCGACATGATGGTCAGCAGCATGGCTGGCAAGAACTCGAAGCCCGTCACCGAGACGAGCCGCGAGATCTTCGACGAAGCCTGCGCCTTCACCACGAAGACCGGCGAGCGCGTCATGAAGATGAACACCGAGCACGGCCAGACCATTTCACAGAATTGGGTCCAGCTTGCCGACACGTTTGTGAGCCAGAACGGCGCTGCAAAGTCCTGCTGCAACGGCTAACCACTCGCTCCTTGAATAGTCGATCGGCCCGGGGAATCTCCTCCCCGGGCCGCTTTCACAGTCCGTTTCCCCCTTCATCCAATCCCCAGTTCTACCAAGCCACGCTGCAGCGAAGGAGTTTTCCGAAATGGCCGAACCGCAGAACAGCCCACCAGCCTCGGGCGGCGTTGACCCGATCACCGGATTCTGGCGCGACGTCTGGGCTCGCTCCACAGCAGGCGCGGGGATCCCGGGAATGCCCGGCATGGCCGGAATACCTGGCATGCCTGGGATGCCCGGCATGGGCCAAACCGGCGATTCGCCCTTTGGCGGCGCTGCGTTCACCCCCGACGCGATGCGGCGCATGCAAGGCGCGTTTTACGAGGCGATGGCGCAGTACGCCGAGCAATACATGCGAAGCCCGCAGTTCCTCGAATCGATGAAGCGATCGATGGATCAAGCGATGCAGTTGCGGCAGCAGATGGACGGCTTCTTGAAGTCGAACATGTCGTCGGCATTCGAGTCAGCGTCCGGCGGATCGAACTCGGAGATCTTGGGCGCGATTCGGCAATCGTCCGCGCAGCTTCAGAGTCAGATCGCGAAGATCGACGAGCGACTCTCCGATGTTGAGTTAGTTGTGAGTGGCAAGCCGAGGGCTTCGAAGTCCTCCGCGAAGGCGGAATCGAAGTCGAAGCCGAAGCCACAATCAAAATCACAGAAGAAGCCAACGAAGCGATAAAGCACCCCCGCGAGAAGGACGAACGCGATGACGCAGACACAGACCCCATTCGGTATGCCATTCCCTTCGCCGGTCGACTTCGGATCCTCTGGATTCATGGGCGACCCGACTGGCGCGATGAAGGCGTGGCAAACCGAGTTCGAGACGATGGGCAAGAAACTCGCAGCGATGCCGAAAGTGCTCGAAGCGGCGATGAAGACGAAGAAGGGCTCGACGCCGCACGAGGTCGTCATGTCCGAGTCGCCGGTGCGGCTGCTTCGCTACACCGGCAAGAGCGACAAGCGCCACGGAACGCCGGTCTTATTTGTCTTCGCGCTGGTGAATCGACCGTACGTACTGGATCTCTTGCCGCACAAGAGTGTCGTGCGCCAGTTCCTGAGCGCAGGGTTCGACGTCTACATGATGGACTGGGGCGTGCCCTCGCCCGCCGACGCGACGAAGACGCTGCACGACTATGTCGAAGGTCATTTGCACCGTGCTGTCGAGCGCATTCTCGCCGACACCGAGCAAGACCAGATCAACCTCGTCGGCTACTGCATGGGTGGCACCATGGCCGCGATGTACGCTTCGCTGCATCAGGAGCTTGTGAAAAACCTGCTCCTCATGGCGGCACCGATTGATTGGTCGAGCCGCGACTCGCTGCTACTGAGTTGGACCGATCCTCAGTATTTCGATGTCGACTCTATCGTCGATACGTTTGGCCTCATTCCGCCGGCGTTTCTCGGCAACTCATTCGCCATGCTCAAGCCGGTCGCGAACTACTTCCAGAAGTGGCAAGGTTTCTACGAGAAGATGGACGACGAACGGTTCCTCGAGGACTTCTTCGCTATGGAAGTCTGGTCGAACGACAACATCCCGATCGCTGGTGAGGTTTACCGCGATTTCGTCAAGTACGGATTCCAGCAGAACCTCTTGGTACAGGGACGCTTCCCGCTCGGTGGAAAAAAGATCAACCTCGGCAATATCACGTGCCCAGTATTGAATCTCACCGCCGACGCCGATCATCTAGTGTTGCCCTGCCAAAGCACGCCGCTCAAGGATTGCATTAGCAGCACCGATTACACCGCGATGAGCGTGAAGGCTGGGCACATCGGTCTGAGCGTCGGTTCTCGTGCCCATAAGGACATCTGGCCGAAGGCGACCGCTTGGATGGGCGAGCGTTCTGCTCCCCGGAGCGTCGACTAACACCATAGTGCTCGTAGCGCCGGCGTGGATCCCCCGTCACGCTTTGGATCCGAACGCTCGATCCCTTTTCGTTTGCACAACCTGATTCATTGGAGAACAGCACGTGGTTGATCTGTCGAAACGTGTCGCCGTCATCACCGGAGGCGCGAGCGGTATCGCGCGCGCCGTGGCTCGTCAGCTCGGTCGCGAGGGCATTCGCGCCATCGGGCTCGTCGATTCTTCCGACGCCATCACGAGCGTAGGAACCGAGATCAACCAAGAGCTGGGGCGCGAATGCGTCGTGGCGTTCCGCGGGGACGTCACCGACAGAGCATTCAGAGCGTCTGTCTTCGCAGAAATGAAGCGACGCTTCGGCGGCGTTCACATCTGCGTGCCCGCTGCTGGCATCGTGCGCGATGGACTCGCGGTCAAGCTCGACAAGACAACGAAGACAGCCAAGCTCTACGATCAGGATCTGATGGAGAAGACGATCGCGGTCAACCTGATCGCGGCTGCGTACTGGGCAATGGAGACCGTCGCGAGCGTCGCCGAGCAACGAGCGAGCCAAGGGCTTGGCGGCTGGAAGGGCGGCGACGACGTCCAAGGCGAGATCGTTTTCATTGGCTCGATTTCGTCAGCGGGCAATAAGGGGCAAATCGCTTACGCCGCCACCAAGGCTGGTCTCGAAGGCGTCCAGTCGACGCTCGCCAAAGAGGCGATTTTCCACGGCGTGCGCGTGGCGATCGTGCATCCTGGATTCACGGACACCCCCATGGTCCGAGCCATGGATCAGAAGATCATCCAAGAGGCGGTGTTGCCACACACGCAACTCGGGCGCTTGCTGAAGCCCGAGGAAATCGCCGACGCCGTCTGCTTCATGATCCGGAATCCCGCCGTCAGCGGCGCGCTCTGGGCCGACGCTGGCTGGCATCCGTCGGCGTAACCAGCTCGATCACTTCGAAAGAACCGAAGAGCCGCAACAACTCCGTCTTCCGGTAGACTCGCCGAGCGCCAACATCGGGCGACGGGCGATGTGGCCCGTTGGGGCACCATTCGGCATCATTAGGAACGACTCCCATGCTTCCACTCGAAGGACGTGTTGCTCTCGTGACCGGCGCTGGCCGAGGCATTGGCCGCGCGATCGCTCTCACCCTCGCTCGCCATGGCGCCGACCTCGCGATTAATTATGCGAGCAACGATAAGACTGCTGAAGAGGTGCGCGACGAGATCCGCGGACTCGGCCGCAAGGCTGAACTCTTCAAATGCAACATCTCTGACGACACAGCCGTCCACGCGATGGGCGACGCTATCCGCAAGGTGTTTCCGCGCATCGACATCTTGGTCAACAACGCTGGCATTACTCGCGACAAGTCGTTCATGAAGATGACCCACACCGAGTGGGACGAAGTGCTCAACGTGAACCTCAAAGGCCCAGTGCAGATGACGCACCTCCTTCTGCCGCAGATGGTCGAGAAGGGCTGGGGTCGCGTCATCAATATCACGAGCGTGATCGGACAGATGGGCAACTTCGGGCAGGCGAATTACGCTGCCGCGAAGGCTGGACTCGACGCATTCACGAAAAGCGTTGCGCGCGAGGTCGCCCGCAAGGGTGTGACCGCGAACTGTGTTGCCCCCGGGTTCATCCGCACCGACATGACTGCGGGCGTTCCCGAGAAAGCGCTGGAGAACATCAAGTCGATTACACCGATGGGCCGCATGGGCGAAGCCGAAGAAATCGCCGAGGTTGTTGCGTTCCTCGCCTCCCCTGCCGCATCATTCGTCACCGGTCAAGAGATCGGCGTCAACGGCGGGTTGTACATGTGACGAGGACAGACTCCGGCCACAGGTTCTTAGACAGAAAGCCCGAGCTTTCCCGGGCATAGGACGCCGTGCGGATCAAGTGCTCGCTTGATGCCGGTCAGCGCACCCATACCAGTGTCGCCGAACTGCGTAGCCATGTAGCGACCGAGTCGCATGCCGACGCCGTGGTGATCGTTCAAGACCGCGCCGCACGCGAGCGCGGCCTTCGCTGCGGCGTCGACGACCGCGTCATGCAGACCTAACGCCTCGTCGTACCTTGTCGGGCCGATGGGAATCTTGAAGCGCGGATAGATCATCGTGCCCCACTCGTACCAGTGCGAGTAATGCGTGTTCAGCCCGAGATTCCATTTCGCGCCGACAGCGCCGCGGATCGCGCTCGTGACGCCGTCGTACATGCGATTCGCGATCGAGAAGTCGCCGACGACGTCCATCGTGCACCAGATCGAGGGGAGCTCTGGCGCAAAGGGCGGGTAGTAGAAGACATATCTTTTCTCCCACCAGCGCTCAGCTGGTGCCGCGCCGATGTCGCGGGCGCCGAGTGCGCGACAGATCATGAACGCCGCGTCTGCCTCTTCACGCACCACGCCAGCGTGGTCACCGTCGAACATCAGGACCATCGCTGGTCGATCAATGCCTGCTTCCACGGCGCGCTCAAGTCCATGCACGGCGGAGTGCCGATCGTAGAGGCGCATCACCGGCGGACGCAGCCCCGAGGTCATGATGCGACGGCCTGCTTCGACGCCGGTCGTAAGTTCGTCGAAGAGGAAGCATCCGAAGATGCGCGAGTTCGGAATCGCGCGGATCTTGATGCGAGCGGAGACGACAATTCCCAGCGTGCCCTCGCTCCCCGAAAAGAGCGTCGTGAGATCGGGCCCCATGCCATGGCGCGGGACCGATGGCGTCGTCAGCAGCGATCCGTCGCCGAGAACGACCTCGAGGCCGAGCACGTGATCCTCGATCTTGCCGTACTTCGTGGAGAGAACTCCCGATCCGCGGGCCGCGATCGAGCCGCCAACGGTCGCCCATTCGCGGCTCGCCGGGTAATGCGTGAACATCAGCCCTTGCTTGTTGAGCAGCGCTTCGAGCGGCGCGATCTTCACGCCAGCTTCAACGTCGGCAATGCCTGACAGCGCGTCGACCACGCGAACTCGATTGAGGCGCAGCAGCGAGAGCACGATGCCGCCGCGGTCGGCGTTGGCCGCGCCCTGCACGCCCGACCCGCCGCCGAAGGGCGTCACGGGGATCCCGCGCGCAGCAGCGTAACGCACCACTGCGGCAACCTCAAGCGTAGTGTTAGGTGAGACGATCGCATCCGGGCGCGAGAGCGGACGTCCCGCAGCCGCAGCGGCGATCGACAGCCAACTCATGTCGCCAACGTGTGTCCGGCGCGATTCATCGCGGTCGACGACCGCGCCTTCACCGACAATCTGGGTCAAATCGCGCGCGAGCGCCGTGGCAGTTCCACTCACGAAACTCCCATCGCCTTTCCAACGCTCCAGTCGCGGTCATGCACCTGGAGCGGTACCTGCTCAAGCTCATGGACCGCGTCGATGAGGTGATTCGCAAATCGGCGAAACGCGGTTTCGCCCTTCTCCACCGTGCCGCGCTCGGGGTTGCCCATCACGCCGCTCTTCGTGAACTCTGCATGCTCGAAGGGGAAGTTGAAGTATTGGAGGCCCTGGAATTCCGCGTCGGGCATGCCATCGTTCTTCTGCCACGCCGGTCCAAGCCAGTCAGGCGCGCGAGCGCGATCGGGCTTGGCGCGATCGAGGCGCACCAGTTTCGGGTTGTGACAAAGGCACTGACTCGTCTCGAGCTCGCCCGCATGCCAGCCTGGGGTCTCTTCAGGCGGACCCTCGAGCACATCCTTGAGCATGCCGAGATAGCGCTCCGCGTACGGCTTGTAATACGCGATCAAGGCGCCGGTCTCGCTGCGCAACCGGCGCAACACTGGATCGACAACCTTCACGTTGGAACCGTGGCCGTTCACGAAAATGACGCGATTGAATCCGTGATGAATGAGACTGCGACCGATGTCGTAGAGAAGGTTCAGGTAGGTCTCGACGCGGAGCGTGACCGTGCCCGTACCTTCGCCAGGTCCGCGCATGTGCTGCGGCGAATAGCCGAGCCACAGCGGCGGCGTGTACATGATGCCCGCCTTCTCGCCAGCGCGGCGCGCGACTTCGAGCGAGGTGATGGTGTCGCAGAAGAGCGGCAAGTGCGGACCATGCTGCTCGAGGCTCGCCTTGGGAACAAGAATCGTGTCAGAGTGTTTGAGGTACTCCTTCACGTCGACGCAGGAGAGGTCACCGAGGCAGAACGAATGGAACCCGAGCTTCATGGTCGCGCGCGGCGGCGCGTGGGCTTCGTCTTGATGGATCTTCGGTCGCGCGCTCGTCGTAGGTTCACTCATCGTTTGGTCCTCGGGTCGGTAGCGAAAGATACGGGCAGAGCTCGTCGAGGACGGCATCTGCGAATGCGTCATCGTTGATGTGCGCGTCGATCTCGCGCACCGTCACGTGGGCGCTGCCGGACACGCCGCGTCGCAATTCCGCATGAAATGCAGCAGAAATTGGCTCGTCGCGGAAGACGCCGCCGGGCGCGTCGGAGATTGACATACCGCCAAGCGGCACGACCAGCGACACCGGGCCACGGGCGCAAACGAGGCGCGCCGCGAGTCGTCGCGCCACCTCTACCTCTTCCTCGCGCGTCAAGCGCACCAGCGTAAATTCGGGATTGTGTTCGTAGAGCGGACGCGAGCGCATCGCTTCAGGCACTTCATGCCGCGCGCCGAAGACGGCGAAATCCGGACAGCCCGGCACGACGACCTGCGGAATGCCTCGTGCTCCAGCGGCGACGGGACGCTCGCGTCTTGAGCGATGAAATCCGCCAGCCACTTCCGCAGCGATCTCACTCATGGTGTAGTCAATGACGGCGTCGAAGCGCCCGGCTTCAATGAACTCTTCCATTGCTTCGCCCCCCACGCCGTTGGCGTGGAAGAGCACAAGCTCGACACCGCGCGCCGCGAGTCGCTCGCGGATACGCATGAGCGGCAGAGTCGTGTTTCCTAGCATTGTCGCGGCGACCTCGGTGCGCGCAGGTCGCACCGGAGCGTGTCGGCGCGCTGCGTGTGCTTTCGCCATACCGGCGATCGACGCCGCAGCGTTGTCGAAGATCTCTAACGCAACGCTGTTCAGTCCCAAGATGTCGACGACCGAGTGCATGAGCATCACGTCGCGGGTACCGACGAACGGACCGAAGCGACGATGACCGCTTGCGATCGGCGTCACGATGAGCTTCGGGAACCCAAGCGGCAGCGCCTGCGCCGCGGCCGCTGCGATCACAGAGCCTTCGGCACCACCCAAACTCACGACCCCATCGATCGCGCCTTCTGCTGCCAGTCGGACCGTGATTGCGCGAACGCCGGCGAGCATGCGCGCCACCGCGCGGCCGCGCGAACCGGTTGCGCGAATTTCGTCAAGCTGGAAGCCCGCAGCGCGTGCGACTTCTTCGCGCGTGATGTCGGGGCGAATGCCAATCGCGTCGCCAAGAATGCCGCTGTCGAGCACAATCGCGTCAGCTCCGTATGCGCGGATGCGCTCCGCGAGGTAGGCGCACTCGGGACCTTTCGTGTCGAGCGTGCCGATGACGAGGACCTTCATGTTCGCTTCGATTCCCTCCGCGTTGTCCGCGCGTCTGCGGGAGAAGCAATCTACTTCGGCTCGCATTTCCGAATGTGCTTGATGCAGCGAGCAAAGTGCCCGCTGTACTCAGCGTCGGACATGAGATCGCTGCCGTGGTCGCGGATGAATTTCAGTTCTTCGGCCGTCGCAGTCGTGCCGCTCTCTGTTGCCTTCGCTGCAAGCGGCGAGCGATCCATCGGCACGACGAACTCAGTCGTGAGGAAGCCGCGGTAACCCGTGTCATGTAGCGTCTTCAGCAGCTTCTTCCAGTCGTAGGTGCCTTCGCCGGGCGGTCGGCGATTGTTGTCGGCGATGTGGAAGTTGAAGAGCTTCTTGCCGACGGCTTTGATCGCCGCGAACGGGTCAGCTTCTTCGATGTTGATGTGAAACGCATCGAGACAGACGCCGACGTCTTCGCCCACGGCGCCAGCAAGCGCCAAGGCCTGATCGTGGCGATTCAGGAAGTTCGTCTCAAATCGATTGAGCGGTTCGATGGCGATGCCCACCTTCGCCTTGCGGGCATGATCCGCGATACGTCGAAGTCCTTCGACCGCCCACTTCCATTCCGTTTCGGCGTCAGCCATCGGCGTGATCTTGCCGACCTCGCTGGGAACGATCGTCATGATCTGGCCGCCGAGTTCTTTGACGAGCGTGATGCAGTCTCTGAGGTACTCGATCGAGCCGAGCCGCAAGTAGTGATCGCCGTGAATCAGGTCGCGGCACTTCAGCATGATCGAGACCGCGCCCCAGCACTCGACCTTGTGCTGCTTGAGAAGCGCTCGCGTGGGCTTCGCTTCGTACCGCGTCGGTTCGCCCATGATTTCGATGCCGGAATAGCCGAGGCGGGCGAGCCGCGCCAGCGTTACTTCGAGCGGTTCCGGACGCATCCAATTGTGCGCGGCGAGCTTGTACACGGGCGAACTCCTTCGGTGCGATGGGTCGCAAGCATAACTGGGCGAGTGCAGCTCGGGCGCTGGCGCGCTCGTTGCGACTGTTGAGCGTTCCACCGCCTACGCCCTCGCCTCAGCGTTCCCCTGCGCTTTCTGCCCGACTAAACCCTCTCTCGTTGGCGGCAACGGCGACAGCTCAACCCCTGGATTCCGCTGGAGAAAGTGGCGATGGGCCCACTCGTCGGCGAAGAGAACCACGCCGTGTTCGTCGCGGTCCCAGGCGAGTGTCGCGTCGCGCGGGAGCTCCGGCAGCCAGCCGGGCTCAGCGCCAGGCTTCCGCCACCATTGCACGCTCGTCCAGCGCGCCGGTTCGATCCGCGACTCGGCCCCATACTCCGATTTCATGCGGAACTGCACGACTTCGAATTGCAGCGGACCCACCGCCGCGAGCAGCTGTGTCTTCACTTGTCCGGTGCCGACTTGAAGCAGCTGTATCACTCCCTCTTGGAGAAGCTGTTCAAAGCCAAGCCTGAATTTCTTTGAGTTGCCCGGCTGCGGATTATGGAGATACGCGAAACACTCGGGAGTGAACTGCGGGATCTCATCAAACACGATCGAGCGGTCTTCGGTCAGCGTGTCGCCGATGCGAAGCGCGTCGCGCCCGACGATGCCGATCACGTCGCCAGCGCGGCCCTCTTCGATAGTCTCGCGCTGCTGGCCGAAGAGTTTCTGCGCGTTTGACAATCGGATCCGCCGATCGCTCTGCACGTGCAGCACTGTCATCTCGCGCGTGAACGAGCCAGACACGACGCGCACGAACGCGATGCGGTCGCGATGGCGCGGATCCATATTTGCCTGAATCTTGAAGACGAAACCGCTGAACGCGGGATCGTCGGGCTGGACCATACGTACTCCCGCGCGACGCGGCCCGGGCGGCGCGGAATGCGCAAGGAACCCGTCGAGCAAGAGTTGCACGCCGAAGTTATTCATCGCACTGCCGAAGTACACCGGGGTGACGGTGCCAGCAAGCACGCGCTCGCGGTCGAAGGTCTCGCCAGCACCCTGGAGCATTTCCAGTTCGTCGCGAGCCCGCGCGAACGCGCTCTCATCGAGCTTCGAGCGGACGGCGGGATCGTCGATGCCTAACACCTCGACGGGCGCTTCATATGCACCCGCCTTGGTGCGCTGATAGAGATGCACGCGATGTGACAGGCGGTCGTATACGCCGCGAAACTCGTGTCCTGAGCCGAGCGGCCAGTTCACCGGAAACGCGCCGATACCCAGCACCTTCTCGAGTTCGTCGAGGAGTTCCAGTGGATCGCGCGTCGGACGATCACACTTATTCATGAACGTGAAGATCGGCACACCACGACGACGACAGACTTCAAAGAGCTTGCGGGTTTGCGGCTCTATGCCTTTACCCGCATCGATCACCATGACAGCGGCGTCGACTGCGGTGAGCACGCGATACGTGTCTTCCGAGAAATCGCGGTGACCAGGCGTGTCGAGCAAGTTGATGCGGTAGCGCGTGCCTTCGTTCCCGTAGTCGAACTGGAGCACCGTCGACGAAATCGAAATACCTCGCTGTCTCTCGAGTTCCATCCAGTCGCTGGCGGTTGCCCGCTGCTCGCGGCGCGCCGTCACCGAGCCAGCGAGTTCGAGCGCGCCGCCATAGAGCAGCAGCTTCTCCGTCAGCGTGGTTTTACCGGCGTCGGGGTGCGAGATGATCGCGAACGTGCGGCGCGGTAGGTGGGCGGAACTCATGGGGCTCGGTCTCGATGCGCTATCGGGCGGTTGTGGCTCAGCAGTATCGCACACGGTGCAGGCTTCCACCCTTTGGGCAGATCTTCTGCAATTCGGTGCCGCGACCCCGAATTCCTGAGAGATCGCCGCACCGGACTCCGTAGAAGGTTGCGAAACAGCGCAGCGCCGAGAACCGCGCGGATGCCCGCGCGATCGCGCGTCGCAACTGGGAGGAATCGCATGTTCGACCCTGCTCTCATTGCAGTCGTCGCGGACGTCGCGTCGGCGTCGGGGATGACGCTGTCACAGCCACCGGCGCTACTATCGCTTGCCATATTCGGTGGAGTTGAGGAGTGCCCCGCCGATCTCGATGCTGACGGCACCGTCGGCGTGAGCGATCTCGCGATTCTCGTCGCGCTCTGGGGTGACGGATCGACGACCGCCGACATCGACGACAGTGGCACCGTCGACGCAGCGGATCTCGGCGTGCTGCTCGGTGCGTGGGGGCCTTGCGCGTTGCAATTTGACTGCAACGGAAACCACATCGAGGACGCGGTGGAGATTGCTCAGGGACTCGTCGGTGACTGTAATCAGAACGGCACGCCCGACGATTGCGAGGACTGCGACGAGAACGGCATTGCTGACGATTGTGATATCGCCGCCGGACGACTCAGCGACTGCAACGACGACGGACTGCCTGACATCTGCGAGGCCGATTGCGATGGGAACGGTGTCGCGGATAGCTGCGAGCCGCCGAGCGCTGATTGCAACGAAAACGGTCGGCATGACGCATGCGATATCGCGCAGGACAACGACCTTGATTGCGATCACGACGGAGTGCTTGACGCATGCGCTATCGCAGAGCGACTCGTGAGTGATTGCAACGCGAACGGTGTCCCCGACAGTTGCGAAGAGGATTGCGACCAGAACGGCATTCCCGATGACTGCGACATCGCACTGAACTCGTCGCTCGACTGCAATCTGAACGGCATTCCCGACGCCTGCGAGGTCGCGTCCGATTGGACCCTCGACGGCAATTCGAACGGCTTGCTCGACGCGTGCGAAATCACCGCCGACCCATCACTCGATTGCGATGACGACCAGTTGCTCGACGCTTACGAGATCCTGATCGATCCGCTGCTCGCCGCGAATGGCAACAGCGTCCTCGATCTGTGCGAATTCGCTCCACCGTCGCCGTGGGACGCGATCGCGTTTTGTCCACCGAGCGTTGACGCGCCAGCAAACGTGACGATGGATTTCAGCGTCATGCCGCTGCCCGCGAACTTCTTTGGTCCAGGCTCCGAACCCTTCGCTGCTGCCGTTGGCTTTGTCGCCAATCCGCTCGACCCCCTCACCTACGGCGGCGCGTCGATGCTCTTCCATCGAAGCGGCGATCCTTTTACTGAGCGCGAACGCGGTGGCGTTGGTCACGTCGTCGCGATCGAACTGGTCCAACTCCACCTCTCGAGCGTCGCACCAGCCGTCGTTGTAATCAATGGCGAGGCGACGGCGTGGAGCGCTGAAGCTGTGGTCCTGCCCGGCACCTCGAACGGCCAGCTCACCGCTGACAAGCTCGATAGCCACGGCGGCATGTGCACGTTCACGATCGATGCCACCTTGCATGTCACGTTCCGAAGCGATCTCGACGGCAGCGTCGCGATCGCCGACCTGCCGATGACGCTCGGCGCGGCGCGCGTGCCGTGGGTGCACCAACCCGATCGCGCCCTCGCGCTCGCCGACGATCCGACTTCGGCCTTCACGATGGCTGTTGCTGGTCCGCCTGGTGCGCAGTCGGTGCTTCCGTTGCCGATCACGACGAATCCGTTTGGTGCAATCATCACCTGCGCGTTGCAGGCGCTGAAGCATGTTGTTCGTCTCGACATTCACAACGGACTCGATGGACGTCAAGGCGGTGCACAGTTAGAGAACGCGAAGAAGCTCTCGATCGGTGCCGTGACAGCAGCCAACCTCAACGACACCGACGGCGACGGCAAGGTCGACAAAGATGACGATGTGGTGAAGGCTGCGGCTGTCAATCCCACTGGCACGAACGAAGTTGATCTCATGAAATTAGTCATCAATCCACTTGCGGCTCCAGCCGGCGGAAAGGTGAAGTTGGAAGCGACAGGCGGCGACATCAAACTCTGGGAGAAGTCAACCAAAGAGACCGCGATCGCCCTGCCCGCGGAGTTCAACGTCGGCGACTTGCCGAAGACGGTGTGGATCGAAGCTCGCGCCATCTCAACCGCAGTGCGCGACATCGGACTCAAGGCGTCATACAAAGGCGCCGTGGACGAGATACGCGCGACCGGCGTGTGGGCGACGTACGACTCCGTCAGGATCGAACGCCTCGAAGACTTCCAAGCCGACGTCGAGAACACGCTGAAGACGTTCGTGAACAGCTACAAGGCGATGGACGAATCTCGCTTCGGCCTCGGTCCGATGGTATCGGACGGAACCCGCGACACAAGGACGGGTGGCCGGCTGCTGCTCGAGTTCAAGATCGCGCCTATCGGCGCTGACGCACTGCCGATCGTCTGGGACGTCTCGCGACGCATCGAGCATCGCGACCACGGCATGGTCTCGGGTTCGGGCACGCTGGCCGACACCTCGGTTGCAAAAAGAAAGACTTTCCGAACGACGACGAAACTCCGAACGATGACAACAACGATCCCGACGAGCAGAACACGCCGAAGAATCGGCA
>JAWXCC010000066.1:0-4431 GCA_034440475.1 Phycisphaerae bacterium
CGCCAACGCCTACACCATTTGGCTGATGGAGCTCGACGGCGCACAGCCGTACAACTATTCGTTCGATTTCGTTGTCACGCCGGTGCCAGCGCCCGCGACTCTCGGGGTGCTTGCGGCATTCACACTGTCGCGGCGGCGCGCTCGACGTTGAATCACGATTCGCTACGACGAACATGAGCGGCTCCAGCCGCAGGGCACGAAAACGCCCGCCGTCCTTGGGGACGGCGGGCGTGAAGAAGACGCGCGATCGCAAAGAGTGTTCTGCGCGGCTTATGCCCCGCAGTTACCCCATGCACCAAGAAGCGCCGCGAGGTCCGCACCGTCGGTCGTGCCATCGCCATTGAAATCGGTCGTGCCGGGCAGTCCCCAAGCGCCGAGGAAAACGGCGAGGTCCGCGCCATCGGTGACGCCGTCAAGCGTCACGTCGGTCGCGCACGAGCCCACAGCCTCGGGCAGGAAGAACGCGTAGACCTGACCACCTTCAACAAGCGGATTCGCGAGAGGGTAGTGGGCCTGCGTGTTTCCCACGAACCAACCGAGTCCGAGCGTCTCGCGCGCGTCGACGACGCCTGAGTTCTCCTCGTCTTTGCTGAACGGAGCTGTCGCCGGTATCCCGATGTCGCCAAATCGCGCGGGATCGGACATGAGAACTGCCGTGAGCGTGTCGGACGCGACCTTGTAGAGATGCGTCTTCGCGTTGTACTCTTGGTTGCCCGGATCCTCTTGAATGACGAGGTTCGTGCCACCCTGAATCGTGTTACTCAGACTCAGGTTGTCAAACATCTGCTGACCTTCAGTGCCGTCGAGAAGTGCCTCGATGGTGCCACCCGCGAGGACATTGTTCACATCGCTGAAGCGAAGACGGTGGAGGCGACTTCGGCCGACCTGCGAGGCAGAGTTGAACCGGTCGGTTGTGACGAAGTAGAAGTCGTTGGGATTCGCGGGGTCCCAAGCGCCGTCCTCTGGACGAAGGAACGAAGTCCCTGCCGCAGTCCCGCCCGCCGCGATCGTGAATGTCGCGGAGTAGTTAGGCCGACCCGAGGAGTTGTAGCAGAAGTCGCGGCTCTCAGCAGCGACATTCACGCCGTTGACTTGCACCTGGATGCCCCAGCCGAGCCCGTTCAATAGACCAGCGCGCTCAATCGCATTGCCCGACGCTTGCTTCGTGCCAACGTAGAGGAAGACCCGGTTCGCGCCACCATCGGACAGCCCGATGACGACGGTGCTCTCGCTCACGTGGGGACGTGCGAGGGCGTTCTCCCAAGCACCGAGCAGCGGATCCCACGGCTGGAGCTGGTACGACACGCCGGTATTGACGTCGGTCGCCATCAGTCGGCCATTGGAGCCGCTTTCTTCACCGTGCAGGAAAATGCGGTCCTGAGTGCCGTTCCCGCTGCCAGCGTTGAAGTATGCCGTCGTCGCGGCGAGGTCGGCAGAGCAGAAGCGGGCAAAGTTATAGAGTGTGCCGCCTGCGCCGTTACTCGTGGTAACGACCGACGTCATGGCGTCGGTGCCGTTGCTGACCGCGAACGTACTCTCGTCGATCACCCACTTGCTCACAAAGGCGCCGCCCGCGAAACCCGCGGGCTGATGCGAGTGCTGAACCCCATTGGCTGTCGGCTGGTGCTCGTGGGCGACCAGCAGCGAGAACGTGCCGTCGCCGTTTGAGTAGTCTCCCATTCCGTCAGGGATGCCGAGCAGCGTGTAGCCGTTCACGCTATCGCCCACGGTGAGAATCGAAACGATGTCGCGCACCGGACTGCCGGGAGTGCCGCGAACGTATGGGTCAGCCGACGACGACGGACCGGTATGAATGCTGGTTGTTGCCGACGCGGCGCACGCGACGGCAAGCGCGAGAGAGGATCCAAACGTGAGATTGGTAGTGACAGTGATTCGGGACATGAAGCGAGATCTCCTTGCGACAAACTTGGGGTGACAGACTGGAGACGACAGAGTGGGGATGACGGGTTTACGTCGAACCGCGGCGACGAAACGTTCGCCGATGCAGTCGAACTGTCGTCTCGGTCTGCTAAGCGTTCCTTCGCAGCGCGCAAATCATTGCTGTCACTACCGCCTCAATCTGATGTGCGAATTGTTCAGGTTCGTATCGCAGCGCGCAGCGAGGGACTCCATCAGTTGCGGTTCGCTTCAACGGGGCGCCGTTCAATCGTGACCAATCGCTGCGTCGTCTCACCGTCGCGGACGAACTTGATCGGTACTGCGGTGCCGCTGTAGTAGTAGAGCGCTTGCTGAAAGTCGACGACGCTCGTGATCTGGCCGCCATTGATCTCGACCACGAAGTCGCCGCGTCGAACACCCGCACGTGAAGCGGGGCTCGGCTCATAGATGTCGTCAATGAACAACCCGAACGACGGTTTCGCGATCGCGTTGAACTTCGCGTCGTCGTGCAGCTTCGCTCGCAATTCGTCTTGGGACAGTACCGAGAAGCCCAACCACGGGGATTCGTTCGTCCGCTTCTTCTGAAGTACTTCGCCCACACCGAGCGCAGTCTGCATCTGCATCGCGAACGTGACGTACGTTCGCGGTTCAATCCGCTCTGTGGGATCAACGGAGGGTGGCGGAACGATCATCCCGACAAACTCGCCGCGCCCGTTCACAAGTGCCCCGCCGATCGCGGCTGGCGCAACCGCCATGCTGGCGTGAATGAAGCTTCCCGTGAGATCGGCTTGGTAGCAGGCGGCGTTAGGCAGCGCCATCACCACACCCGGCGCGAATGTCCGCGCTGAACCGGGCGAATCACCGATCGCAAAGATCGTCTCCCCGGGCTGAAGCTCTTCGACCTTGCCAATTGCTGCTGGAACCATCTCGGGAAGGGCTCTCGCGTCTGCTGCCTTCACCCTCAGCACAGCGAGATTGATCGTCGGCTCGCTCGCGAGGAGATCGGCCGCGACGCGCGTCCCATCTGCGGTCTCAACGTCGATGAGTTCAACGAAACCTGAGTCCGTCGTTGTGAGTGGACTTCGACAGCAGAGCACAGTTCCATCGACTCCAACAACAATCCCACTCGACGCCGAATAGAGCACATATCCCGAGTGCGGCGAGTCATCCGCCTCCTGCCACCGCCCCACGCGCGGCGTGCCATCGCGCACCTTGACGTACGTCGTAACGCTCACGATCGAACGCGCCGTCCCCTCATAGGTCGCGCGCCGTGCCGCGTCAATCGCTTCGAAGGTCCCTGCGAGCGCGGGCGTCGCCACGCTACTCGTCGAAGGCGGCACTGACGCGATCATCGCAAGAGAGGTGGCGACGACGAAGGCGCGGGTCAAGAGCAACATGGATCGGGATCGTGGGCCCACTCGGTTCACGGAACACGTGCGTCGTGTGTCCGATTGGTTCAATCCTAAGCGCCGCGTTGATATGGCCGAGATCTCTTCTACGCTCGCGCCATGTTCTTGACTCTCGCCCCGTCTTTTCTCGCCATCCTGCTCAACAGCGGCAACGCCGATCCGCAAACCGGCAGCGCTGACGCATTGCGCGACAAGATCCTTCGCGGTTACGCCGAGCATGTCGCCGCCGAGTACCGATTAACGCTTGCATCGGCCGAACAACTGCGAGCAGCGGTCGAAGCATTCTGCTGGCAGCCAACAGAAGCGGGGCTCAAGCGCGCCCGCGACACCTGGATTGCGGCTCGCGAGATCTACGGGCGCACCGAGGTCTTTCGATTCGGCAACGGACCAATCGACTCGCGGCGCGTCGGAGTTGAAACCTTCATCAATGCGTGGCCGGTCGATGAGGCGTACATCGACTCCAACGAAGGAACGGTGAACCTTGGCATCGTGGGTGACCCCGCGAAGTACCCCGCGCTCGACCGCACGATCCTCCGGCTTCACAACCAGCGCGGAGGCGAAACCAACGTCTGCACAGGGTGGCACGCGATCGAATTCGTGTTGTGGGGCAAGGATCAATCGGAGACCGGTCCCGGCGCACGCCCAGTAACGGACTTCGTCGACGGCAAGTCACCGCACGCTGATCGACGCCGTGAGTACCTCCGCGAAATCACGGCGATGATCTGCGAAGACCTCTCGACCCTCGTCGCAGCGTGGCGGGAAGGCGAGCCGAACTACCGGGCGCGATTCGAGGCGAATCCGAAGGAATCGGTCAAGTCGATGCTCGCCGGCCCCGCGCTGCTCACGGCGTTTGAGATGTCGGGTGAGCGCATGGCGGTTGCCTTCGAGACGCGCGATCAAGAGGAAGAGACAAGCTGCTTCAGCGACACCACCCACCTCGACTTTCGAGCCAACATGCGCGGAGTCGTGGCGGTGATGCGCTCGACGGCTAGGGGCGGCTTGATCGCTCTCGTGCGTAGCGCGTCTCCCGAACGCGCTCAGGCGCTTGAAGCCGCGCTTGACTTGGCAGTGGTTGCGGTCGATCAAATTCCGGCACCATTCGATCGCGCGATCCAGACCGCAG
>JAWXCC010000067.1:0-8389 GCA_034440475.1 Phycisphaerae bacterium
ACCGCTGCGTCCGCGCCTGCAGTCGCGTGCGGTGCAAAGTTCGTCGCATCAATCGATCCATCAGAGAAGACGACCGTCTGAATATTCGAGTAGTCGAGCTGGAAGGTCGTGCCGTCGGCCGCCGTCAGCGTGAGATGCCCAGCGCCTGCGTCGAAGTTAGCCTGCGCACGCGAGAAGTTCGAGAGATCGATCGAGTTGCTCGTTCCACCACCGCCGTCGACCGTGTACGTGGCGCCGTTATAGGGTGCACTAAAGGCGAAGGTGTCGTTCCCCGAGCCACCGACGACGGCTTCCATCGACGACAACGTGTCTACTCCGCCACCGAGCGTGTCCTGCGCGCTCGATAGCGTGAGATCCACACGCACCGCGCTCGAAGCATCAGAGTAGTCAGCGACGTCGCTACCAGCGCCACCGACGAGCGTGTCGTTACCAGCACCACCCCGTAGCGTGTCATTCCCAGCGCCACCGTCGAGCGTGTTGTCGCCCGAGTCTCCAGCGAGCGTGTCGTGGTAGGCCGATCCAGTCAGATTTTCGAAGCCACTCAGCGTGTCGCTTCCAGCTCCGCCGCTAACGGCTCCCGTTGAGAGACTCGCATTGACGGCCGCAGTTGAGTTGGCATAGCTCGCGGTGTCGACGCCGCTACCACCAGTCAACGTGTCGTTGCCGAGCCCACCATCGATCGTGTCGTTGCCAGCGCCGCCGTCGATCACGTTCGCGTTCGCGTCGCCGGTCAGTGTGTCGTTGTACGTCGAGCCCGTGAGATTCTCGAAGCCACTCATCGTGTCGGTGCCGCCGCCACCTGACGATGCGCCGGACGAGAGATTCGCCGTCACCGCCGACGTTGCACTGGCGAAAGAGACGGTGTCGGTCCCGGCGCCGCCCGTCAGCGTGTCGTTGCCCGCGCCGCCGTCAATCGTGTCGTTGCCAGCACCACCATCAATGACGTTGGCATTCGCGTCGCCAGTCAGTGTGTCGTTGTATGCCGAACCCGTCACGTTCTCGAAGCCGCTCAGCGTGTCATTGCCAGCTCCACCGCTCGCAGCGTTCGTGTTGAGACTAACCGTGACTGCTGACGTAGACGTCGCGTAGGTCGTGGTGTCGGTGCCCGCGCCACCGATCAACGTGTCGTCGCCGAGCCCACCGTCGATCGTGTCGTTGCCAGCGCCGCCGTCGATCACGTTCGCGTTCGCGTCGCCGGTCAGTGTGTCGTTGAAGTTCGAACCCGTCACATTCTCGAAGCCGCTGAACGTGTCGCTACCACCACCACCCGATGACGCACCCGTCGAAAGATTCGCTGTCACCGCCGACGTCGCAGTCGCGAAGGTCACAGTGTCCGTCCCGGCGCCGCCGGTCATCGTGTCGTTGCCAGTGCCGCCATCGATCGTGTCGTTGCCGGCGCCACCGTCGATCACGTTTACTCCGGTGTTTCCCGTGATCGTGTCGTTGTAGCTCGTGCCCGTCACGTTCGCGATGCTCACCAGCGTGTCCGTGCCTGCGGCGCCACTCGCTGTACCGGTCGTGAGATTGATAGTCTGCCCGCCAGTCGCCGACGCGTACGTCACTGTGTCGGTACCCGTGCCGCCGTTGAGCGTGTCGTTGCCAAGGCCGCCGTCAAGAATGTCGTTGCCCGCGCCGCCGTTGAGCGTGTCGTTGCCAAGGCCGCCGTCAAGAATGTCGTTGCCCGTGCCGCCGTTGAGCGTGTCGTTGCCAAGGCCGCCGTCAAGAATGTCGTTGCCCGCGCCGCCCGTGATTGTGTTGGCGCTCGCGTCGCCAGTTAGCGTGTCGTTGTACGCCGAGCCCGTGACATTCTCGATGCCGCTCAGCGTGTCGTTGCCGGCGCCACCAGTCGCGGTGCCAGCGCTCAAGTCAACCGTGACCGCTGACGCCGACGTGGCGTAGGTCGCGGTGTCTGTGCCAGCGCCGCCGATCAACGTGTCGTTGCCAAGTCCACCGTCGATTGTGTCGTTGCCCGCGCCCCCGTCAATCACGTTCGCGTTCGCGTCGCCAGTCAGCGTGTCGTTGTACGCCGAGCCCGTGACGTTCTCGATGTTCGAGAGCGTGTCAGTGCCAGCGCCGCCGGTCGCCGTGCCGGTCGAAAGATTGGCGGTGACGGCGGACGTCGACGTGGAGTACGTCGCGGTGTCCGTCCCTGCCCCACCGTCAAGCACGTCGTTGCCTGTGCCACCCTCGAGCGTGTCGTTGCCATCCTCACCAAACAGCGTGTCGTTGCCGGTATTGCCAAGCAGCGTGTCGTCGCCGTCGCCGCCCGAGATCGTGTCGTTGCCCGCAAGTCCATCGATCGTGTCAGCGCTGGCAGTTCCGGCGAGAACGTCATCACCCGCCGTAGCGGACATCAAGATGCGGGCTTCGAACAGGTCTTTGGTGAACCGGGCTCGCTTGGAGTTGGGCTTGTCGCCAGCACGTAGGTCCGATGACGTCGCCGTCGGGCTCGCGCGAAACAACTGCGCAATCCAAGCGAACGGACGAGCCATGAAGTCCTCCAGAGCCACTGCAACTTGCCGATTGCCCACACCGCGCTCACGATGCGAGCCGACGACTTAGGTCAAATCGACCGGGTCCCGAGTTGACCTGAACGCGAAGTCAGATGGCACTCGTTCCGCTGTGAAGCGAGGCACGCCTCTGTGGATTGCGCGCATCAGGGTGCGCCGCGAGTTCTCCGATAATCGCGGTACCGTGGATACCCGGGCGCTAGAAATCGATTCGCACCGGTCGTTCGCGGAAAGAGCTAACTCGGTTCAGCATCACTCCGCCACAGCGAGCCGCTCGCGGAAGCGAAGCACCGCGTGGTACCAACTCGACGCAAGTGACGCTCGCTTGGCTGGAAGGCGCAATGCGAGTCGTTCACCGTGGAACAGATCATCGCCTAGGACCTCGTGCAGCGCGACAGAGACGAGAAATCGCGCAGTATCAGCGTGTCCGCTCATTGGCGAGACAGCGATGTCACCGCCGCCAATCAACGTTAGCGCGTCGAGATCTTGGTCAATTGCCGTATCGCCGGTCGGAGCGACCGCAGCCACGGTGCCACGAATCATGCGACCTGGATCGCGGAACCCGCGCATTTCGATTTCAGTTCCTTCGCGGATCTGAAGCTGAGACAGTTCAAGCTGATCGACCAGCGCGATAGCGGTCCAGCCGCCGGTCGCGATAGTCGCCAGCGCAGTGCCTTCCGCGACAAACTGGCCGCGCGACGACTCGCTCAGCGAACGCACGATGTCGCCTTGGACTGGTGAGCGGACCGTCAGTCGTTTCTGATTGAGCTCAGCCGCTCCGCGCCGCGCTTCGGCCAGATCGAGTTCCTCAAGCGCGATCGACTGCTCACGCGGTGCACCAGCTCTCGCCACCTCGACGACGAACTTGGCAGCGCTCGACTCAACACGAGCGCGATCGCACTCAGCGTCGACTTCCAACGAGGCGAGTTCGACCAGCGGCGCACCCAGTTTCACGTGCGCATCGCTGGCTGCGGGAATCGCGAGAATGAACCCCGCCGCCTCCGCGTTCACGACGTGCTCGGTCTCTCGACGAAGGAGCGCGACGGCCGTGACGTTGCGCGGTAGAGGCGCGGAGACGACGACCGCTGGCACGACGAGTAAAAGTACCGCCATGATCGCAGCGCGGCCGCGCACCAGCGCCGTTTCCTTGTCGAGCAACAGATATCGAGTGCTGCTGAAGATCAGCCTTACCAGCGCTATTCCGCCATAAGAGAGTCCGAGCGTCATACCGATCGCGAAGAACTTGATCGCGATGACCGCACACATGCCGAGCACCCATGAGACTTTGTAGATCGCTGCCGCGACGCAGTAGGTCACCAGTGTGACGTTCATCGCTGGCGACCACGCCGGCCCGCCCGGATCGATACCGACGGCGACGCGCTTGAGCCAGCGCAACGTCAGCGCGGACGCCTGCGCGCGGAGGTTCGGGATCTGAAGAAGATCACTCGCGATGAAGTAGCCGTCGAACCGCATGAGCGGATTGAGGTTGAATCCAATGGTCGTGATGCTCGCGAGCACCATTGTCTGGAACGCCAGCGAATGAAGCGCCGATGCCTCGGTGAACGCCCAGACAATCGCGGCAATTCCGGCGATCCACGACTCGAAGTACACGCCGCCGAAACAGACGATGAGCCTGTCGCGCGTTCGAGAGAAATTCCATGAACTGCTCGCGTCGACGTACGCACAAGGGGTCATCATCACAAGAGTGAGCCCCATTTCGGGCACGACTCCCCCGAAGGTCCGGCAGGCATACGCGTGTCCAAATTCGTGGACCACTTTGAGCCCAATCAAGAGTGCCCACATGCTCAAGACCTGCTCACCTGCGATCAACGTTGGCAGTTCCGTCCCGAGACTCGCCGCGCGGCCAGCAAGAGAGACGAGCGCCGCCACCATGAGCAATGTCCACAGTACCAGTGCGCTGCGAGTGAACATGCGCGAGCCATAGTCGAGCGTCCGCACCAAGAATCCGTCGGGATTCCAAATGGGGATCTTCCAATACATCGCGACTAACCATCGTGCTTTTCGTCGACTCGAAGCCCGCGACTCGAAGCGTTGCACGAGCGACCGGTCGTCGGAGATCGGCAGCGCGAGCAGGCCACCGCGATGCAACGCCACAACGAACTTGTAGAAGTCCTCACGATGATCGACAGAAGTCACTCCCTCGCCTACGAGCGCGTCAAACGTCTCGCCAAGCGTACGCCGGTCGGTGATCGCGACAAGAATCGCGTAGTCGCCCGCTCCGAACGCATGTGTCTCGAAACTCACGGGATCGCGAACGGTGTATGTCACCTCGCCGCGGAACAAATGGCGCGCGACGCGCAGGTCTTTACGCACGCCGACCTGCACAACAGCAAGTTTCGGCGCGAGTAGTTGCGGTTCGTTCGAACCGGCCGTGGATGGTGACGCTGCGGGAGTTGTTGGCGCGGTCACACCCACAGGTGGATCCTCACGAAATCGATCGCGCGACGGAGATACGACTTCCACACCGGCACCGTGCCGGTCTCCACCTTCGCGAAACCATCGACGCCAGCGCGCATCCACGGCTCGGGCGCGTTCAGCGCGGCCTCGGCAACAAACACGTTCTGCCCGTCGCGCAGTTCCGCAGCGCGGCGGATGCGCGAGAGAGTGATGGGGATGTGAACGTCCGGTCGCGCGGTGGAAACAAACTCGCCCGTCGCGCCAGCGTGAAGTCGTGCAATATCGCGATCGGCGATCGACAGTTCGACCTTCAGCGCCCCATTCGGTGCGAACTCGAAGAGTGTCTGCCCTGTGGGTACAGAGTTGCCGATGAGCTTTCGGAGATCGCCGGTCAGGATGACGCCGTCGGCGGGGACCCGAATAGTAGCTTGGGCAATCTTTCGATCGACGGTGCGGAGATACGCCTGATCAACCTCCGCTCGCGCATCGATCAACATCGCTTCCGCGACGCCTCCCTTCGAGCGTGCAAGATCCGCCTCGATACTGGCCTTCTCAATCGCGGCGACGAGTCGATGTCGTTCAAGCTCAAGCTCTGCGGTGTCGAACCGTGCCACCATTTGATTCGCCGTGACTTCATCGCCCGCAACGACGGTTGCTTCCCGCAACGTTCCATTGAACGGTGCCGCGAGATGCATCGATGAAGCGGCGCAAACGCGACAGTGGGCCGTGACATGATCAATTGTCGTGCCAAACGCGAACCACCCGAGCCCCGCGGCAGCGAGTCCGATCAGCGACGTACGGACGACTCGCTTCGCTCGGAACGAATCGCGTAGCGCGCTGCGCGACGCTTCAGCTGCGTGCACCGCGACCGAGCGGGTCGCGCGATGAACCAGATCGAGCGTCGCGACATACGGGGTCGCTGCTTCGAGGATCATCTTGAGATCGTTCTCAGCGAACTGGCGGCCGGGTTCGTGGCGCAACGACAAGAGCGCGACGATTCGCTCGTCGCTGCGAAGCGGGATGGTCGCGACCGAGGCTCCGTCCGTTTCGCTGCTCCAGCGCCGATGAAGCGCGTAGTCGGTTGTCTGCGCCGCGGGGCTCCAGTGCACGACGCGCCTTGCGTCTAAGGCCTCGCACATGGCCGCAAGCATCACAGCGACTCCGGGAGCGCGCTCGGACACTTCTGCGAAGCCAGACACCGCGAGTAGCTTCAGTTGTCGACCCACCACAGTTGCGAGCGAAACTTGTTGGCAACCAATCTTCGCGCGGAGCTGATTCGTCATCGCGATTGCAATAGCGTGCTGACTGTGCGATTTGGCGGCGATCGCTAGGGCTCGTACCGTCTCGTTGCTCGCGCCCGTCGCCGATCTCGCGCCACACGCGCGCTGCCGCGCGATCGCGCCGGAGAGCACCGGGATCATTGTGGTCACCGCCCGGAGCAGCGTGAGCAGCTCGTGCCCTCTTCGTTCGTCGTCGCACTCGAGCACGATTCCGATCGCGCCACTCACTTCACCCGACGCATCCGACAGTGGCGAGGCGATGACGACGACTCCGCCAGCACCATTCTTGGCGCGATACAGCCGCGCTGTTGCGCTCGCCGAGGCAATCGAGTTGTCGAGCGATGCTCCAACGCTGCTCTTCCAGAAGGACGGATCGGTCGCGCCGGAATGCCAGTAGTCCTCTATCGCGCGATTGCTCACGCTTGCGCGCAGGAGCGCATATGGCGCACGAAGCACCCTCGTGATAGTGCGGAACGCCTCGCCGACGAACAGTTCAGGGCTCAACTCCTTTGCTGCAAGTTCGCGCAGCGAGGCAAAGAGGTCCGTCGCGGGCGCAGACTTCTCTTCCGAAGTCTCCCTCGCCCTGGTCAACGGCGGCGACGGCTGTAGAGTTGCTGACGATGCGACACGCGGCGCGAATGGCTCATCACTCATGCCGCTGCCTCGCGAATCGATCCGCCGGTGATGCGCTTCATCGACTCGGTCAGCTCGTCTGCCGCGAGGGCGGTGAAGAAGGCGAAGCCCGCTTCGATTGCATCGTCGTGCAGCATGCGAGCTCGTACGCAGCGTCCGTAGATCAACGGTAATTTCGTGTTTCGTCGATCGATATCGAGCGCGTAAACATCGCCAACGTGTATCGACTGCTCGAAGATGACCATGCAGCCACCTTGCGAGACGTCGATGGTGCGACCCATCACGTTGCCGCGTCCGCGGTCACTAAAGTTTCCAGGCCGCGCGGCAACGGGAAGCTGCACCGTGAAGCGTGGATGCAGCCGGTTGGCCTGAACTTCGGCAGCCGTATTCGACGCGAGTTCCTTCACCAGCTCATGCTCCGCTGCAGCCGTTCTCGAATCGTCGCGAGCGTTCAGACGTAGATCACCAAACATGCTGATCGCCCCCCCGGTGGTTAGCTGCCGCGCGCATTTGGCACGCCGACGTAGCGCCATCGGTCGCATCGGAGCCGAGCTTCAATCCGAGTGACCAGCACGAAGCTCCCGCGCCGGATCAGTCGTCTCGCGCCGATTTATCGCGCATGTCGCGACTCCCTCGGTCCTCGCGATCAGACGTCCAACTTCGGACAAAACCGAAGAACGCCGCGAGCACTGACGCAGACTTCGTCGCCGATTCCACGAGGTCAGCATTCGGTGCTGCGGTCTGTGCGGCAGTGTGAGCGAGTTGATCGATCTCAAGTCGCATCTCGTTCGCGACCGCTTCAAACGCGTCATCAAACCCTTCGCCATGGAAATCTTTCCCGCCAAACGCGTCGCCACGCGGGCCCTCGTCCGATGACGTGAGCTGAGTCACGCTCGCCCACGGCCCGTCGGAGGGAACCGGCAAAGGTATCGCAATGTTCTCTACGCCTGTTCGCGGCTCGCTTGCGTCGAATGGCAATTCCCCCGCATAGAGCTCTTCGTCGTAGGAGACGATTACGGTTGGTACCGCGGCCGGGGCGTTGTGCGAGTTACCCGCAGCGCTCGACGGTGCGTCGAAGCTCGCTCTGGTCAGCGTCGCGTCTTGCAGCGCGATCGTCCTCGGTGTCAACGTACTCGCGTGATCGTTATCAACGTCGCTCGGCACCGGCGCAATCGCGTCTACGGCAACGCTCACTTCGCGTTCAGTGACATTGCCACCATCGTCGATCACTCGAACTCGAACGGAAACTTCTTCTCCAGCGATCGCGCGCAGGGCATCAGCATCAGCGACGGTGATCACTCCCGTCGACGGATCGATGGCGAACGCACCCCTGGCGCCATTGAGTTCGAAGTGGAACGAGCTGTCGATGTCGACGGCGGTGACAGTTCCGACGACGAGTCCGACGGCAGCATCACCCGCCACACCATCCACGCTGACCGTGAGATCACTCGGCGCGTCGTCGTCTGCATTGACCGTAATCGTCACGGTGTCATACGTCGTGTTCGACCCGTCACTGACCGCGACCTGGAACGTAAGGTTTGTGTTCGC
>JAWXCC010000068.1:0-15296 GCA_034440475.1 Phycisphaerae bacterium
ACGCCTGCGCCCGCAAGGAAGCGGACCTGAAAGCACCGAACGCCATCGAGAACGTTTAGGCGATTCGTTTGGACGTTACCAAGCCCGATGAAATCAGGGCGGCGGTGAAGACGGTGCGCGAAGCGGGACGCGGGCTGTACGGGCTCATCAACAACGCTGGCGTCGCAGTGGTCGGTCCACTCCTCGAGATGCGCGACGAGGATCTTGCGTACCAGTTCGATGTCAACGTCTACGGACCCTTCCGGGTGACCAAGGCGTTCGCGCCGCTCCTGACCGAGAGCAAAGGGCGCGTCACCACCACTAGATCGATCTCCGGCGTGGTGAGTTGGGGATTTGGCGGCGCGTACTGCATGAGTAAGCACGCGATCGAGGCCTACACCGATGCGTTGGCTGGCGAGCTCCGGCAGTTCGGCGTCGAAGTCAGCGTCATCGAACCCGGCAATTACCGCTCGGAGATCGGAACCGGTGTGCGCCAGCGTCTCGTCGACGGCGGCTACGGCGGTGCCGGTTCGCACTACCAGGACGAGGTAAAGAAGTTCATCGAAATGCCCGCGGACCGTGCCGACGAGAAGGAACCCGGCGATGAGGCTCAAGCGTTCCTCCACGCACTCTCCGATGAAAATCCCAAGCGACGCTACATGGTCGTGCCGAACCAAGACGAGGCCGAACTCACCATCAAGGCCGCGATCCGCCGCGTGGTTCAGCTCAACGAAGGTCAGCCCTATTCCTTCAACCGCGAGGGGCTGATCCAGCTGCTCGACGAAGCACTGGCACCGTCCGCGAAGTGACGAAGCGAGCGGCGCGGCGAGACGACGACGTCAGAAAAGCAGCTGGACACGCACGTTCGGGCGACTCAAGCGCCTTCCGAAGGTGTGTGTCCTATTTGCGTTCCCGATCGCGCCCCTCTGTCGCTCCGCGACATCTCCCCATCGACGAAGCGTCGAGGGGGAAAGGAAGAGAAGCTCGCGGCGCTGCCAAGAGTCTTCCTCTCCCCACGATCGCTTCGATTGTGGGGAGATGTCGCGGAGCGACAGAGGGGCGGACTTCCAAATACTGAAGATGGACAGACACATTGGGGACGGAGCATAGTGGACAGCATAGTGAACACACCCATGCGCCCATCGGTCAGCCGTTCAGCCGCACACGCCGAGCGCCGAGCCACACTCAAATGGGTGTGGCCACTATGACTACCGGCCACTATGACTACCCGTGAAGCCTGAACGTATAAGTTGAACGGCACGACATTTGAGAAGTTCGCGCGCGCCTTGTAGCTCGGCGCACTCGTCACCCGGTCCACGCTCCAAGCAGGATGCCAAGATCGCTGGCGGCGACGATCCCGTCGTCATCGATATCGGCATCGGCGTTGTTCGTACCCCACGCTCCCAGCAGCGTGCCCAAGTCCGACGCATCGACGTCGCCGTCGCAATCGAGGTCTCCGACTAAGCACGTTGGCGCGTCGGGCTGTGACTCGTAGGCGCCGCGATCAATGATTGGTGCAGTGCCTTCGCCGCTGTCGAAAACGGAAGGATCGTCGTAGAACCGTGGAAGTCCGGCGAAGTCCACTCTCAACGGCACGTTCCAGGCCGTGTTGCTACCAGAATCGATGGCCGGACTAAAGCCGGGGACGCGAAGGTCGTCGTCGAGCGTTCCAACGACGTTGTCGGTGCCGTCGATGTCGATGAGCAGCGGATCTGCGGCGAGGTTGCCCGTTCCCGCAAAGCCGCCCTGCACGATCGAGTGTTCCACAACGATCGTTGGCGCACCGGGCGATTGGATCTGCATGCCAACATTGCCCCACAGGATGCAGTTCTGAACAGAACAGGTCGCGCCGTTGAGCTTCGCGACCGCCCCGCCGAGGTTGATGGCGCCAGCGGCGTTCCCCGCCATCGTGCAGTTGAGGATCTGCGTCGACCCGGATGTGACGTACACCCCACCGCCGAGACCAAAGATGGTCGCTTGATTGCCGGAGAACAAGCAATTGATGATGGACGAGTTGGACCCGACGCTGGAACAATTCACAGCACCGCCACCACTGCCGGAAGATGTGTTGCCCAAGAAATTACAATTCGAAACGATCGCGATCGACGCGCTGGTCAGACTAACGGCACCCCCGTTCCCCGTGGTGCTGTTCTTGATGAACGTGCAGCGGTCCACCGTCGGCTTGCTCAAGCCTGCCTTGTGAATCGCGCCGCCACCACCGGACGTGTTGGAATCGAAGGTGCATCCCGTGATCGCCGCAGTGACCGCGGCGCCGTTCAGGGATATTGCGCCGCCAGCACCGTTGACGCCTCCGGATATGGCCTTGTTGGCTACGAAGAGGCAATCGACGACGGCGGGATCGGAGTTGCCGGTGATGGCGATCGCCCCACCGTTCGGCGCCGAGTTGGCGTTGAAGACGCAAGCGCGCACGACCGGGCGAGTGACGATCGCACCGCCGTTGACGAGGATGGCGCCGCCGTTCAGTAGCGGCTTGCCGTTCTGGATCGTGAACCCTTCGAGGATTGCCGCGCTTGTCTCGCCCGACTGAAAGTTGAACGCGCGATCAGCAAGCTCGCAGTCCACGATGCACGCGGCGGGACCATTGGCGGAGTGCAGGAAGAGATTCTTGCCACCGAAGTCAAGGCCTCTGTTGTTAGATCCGGAGTAGGTGCCGTCGGCAACCACGATCTCGTCTCCGCTGATCGCTGCGGCGATCGCCGCCTTCAGCGTGGGCTGGTCGGCCGGAACGTGAATGACCGAGGCGGAAGCGTTAGCCGCAAGCGCTGCCAGTGTGCCGAAGAACGATGCGCGGCTCAGAATGTGCTGCATGAATTGCCTCCTAGTTGGTAAACAGGCTGAACATCGGGCTGAACATGCGGGCTGAACATGGACAGAGGTTGTTGGCGAGGAAGACAGAGAAGCAAGGTACCGCACCGTCGTCGCAATCGACCGGCGCCCGAGCCGCTTCGAGATGATCCCGATGTCGACGTTCTCGCCGCGCAGCTCGGCGGCATGACTGTACTTCATACCTGCGGACATACTCCGACATCCGGGACATACAGGTTCCATCCCCAGCGCTTCGGGGCTCGCCCAAGATGTCGTACAAAACATCCCGCCGCCGGTAACACGCTGAGCGCATCCCCACCTCTTTTCGGTGAGCCGCGCCGAACCCGTAGCATGAGCGCTTCTCGTCGCCGAGGTACGTCGGCCGAGCACCTCATCGACGGGCGGCAGGTCGCGGGAGAATTCCGAAATGTCGAACGACCGCGAAGTCCTTCGCAGCGCAGCTGAACTCAATGAGCGCGGACAGTCATATGTCCTCGTGACCGTGGTAACGGTGCAGGGAAGCACGCCGCGGAATCCCGGAGCAAAGATGCTGTGGCACCCGAACGGCTCAGCCGGCGGAGGCTGGATCGGCACAGTCGGCGGAGGCCAGTTCGAGCGGCTCGTACAGGACGACGCGGACAAACATCTCCGTGCTCGCTCGTGCGGTGTCGAGCGCTACGTGCTCGGTGCCGACGCCGATCAGTGTTGCGGTGGCGTGATGGAGGTCTTCTTCGAAGGTCACGGCCCGTGCCACCGCGCGGTCATCTTTGGCGCTGGGCATGTGAGCTTTGAGCTTGCGCGACTGCTCGAGCCTGCACCGCTCCAGGTCGTCATCGTCGACGACCGGACGGAGTGGAACAACCAAGAGCGATTTCCGCGGGCGCTCCGGTTTCACTCCTTCGACGAAGGCGTGAAAGCCGCGTGCGAACGAACCGACGCGACGCTCGCATGCGTGATGACGTGCTCGCATGACACCGACTTTGAGTTGCTCCGCGCGCTCCTCGTGAACCCCCCTGCCTTCGTCGGACTCATCGGAAGTCGCAGCAAGCGCGCGTGCCTGTTCGGACGTCTTGTTGCGTCCGGCGCGTCGGAGGAGAGCGTGCGCCGCGTGCAGTGCCCGATCGGCGTCGGCGATACCGGCAAGGAACCGCCGCTCGTCGCAGTTTCCATCGCGGCGCAGTTGCTCATGGAGTCGAAACAACTTGCGCAGCTCTGAACTCGGCGGCACCAGCGTGGTCGTCGTGCTCGCCGCCGGTCGGGGCTTGCGCATGGGCGGCCCGAAAGCCCTCATGACGGTGCTCGGTCAATCTTGGTGGCGACTCCAGGCTGAGCGCATCAGCGCGACAGAACGCGAAGCAGTGTGGGTCGTGTCACCCGAGGTCCGCGCTGCGATCACGCTTCATCCCGCTGCGCCAGCGTGGCTGACCGACGCTGATCCGACGGCGCCAATGTTCTCGAGCATTGTTGCTGGCGTGAACGCGGCGCGCGGATTCGCGCGGCTTCGGTGGGTCCACGTATTGCCTGTCGATGTTCCCGCCCCGCACGCCGCGACGCTCAACGCACTTGAAGTCGCAGCGGACACCGCCGGCGTCGCCGTCCCTGCTCACGCAGGCAAGACCGGCCACCCCATCTGCCTAACGATGCGCTGGATCGAGGCCACACTCTTTCCCGCGCTCGAGCATGCGTCCGTCGAATCGCGCCGGCTCGACGTCTTGGCGGCGCAGTCGCGCACGATCGTCGAAGTCGCTGATGCGGATGTCGTCGTCAATCTCAACACACCCGATGCCGTCGCACAGTGGGCGAAACGACAACCTGCCCCAACCGAGCGTCATGACTCGCGGTTGTAGCACGGACGTTTGGGCGTGCAGTCGCTCGGATGAACCGGGATACCGTCCGGGCCGAGCGACTCTTGACTCTTGACGCAGAAGTAGATTCGCGTGTCCGACGAGTCGTCGACGAAGCCGCGCACCGATTGCCGATCGTCCACATACATCATCTTGTGACGAAGACTGTTGCAGCAAGGCTTCAGCTGAAGCGGCAGATGGACTGGATCGGATTCGCTCATGATTCACCCTGCTTTCGTCACGCCTCGACTGTCTGACCGGCCGCTCGTCGCACGGCGCGATGTACCGCCACGGGGAGTAGCTGCAGCTTGTACGCGTTCTGCGACATGGGCACCGCGCCGTCGATCGCCTTCATGCACGCTTCACGCACCTTCATGGCATCGTCGACGTTGAGCCCGACGAGCGCCTTCTCGACGGCCGGAAGCGGCCAAGGGATCGGTGCCACTGCGCCAGCGCACACTCGGGCTCGCTTGATGAGGTTGCCGTCGAGTTCGAGCGCAACTGCCGCGAACACCAGCGGCCAGTCAAACGACTGCTTCTCTTTCACCGCGTAGAACCCGCTGCGCGGCGCGGGTGCCAACGAGATGTGCGTGATGATCTCGCCCAGCTTCAGCGTGCACTCATCGCGCACGCCCTTGTCAGGCATGTGGTACAGCTCGGCCAGTGTGAGCTTCTCTCGATCGCCGCCGGTCAGGTGAACGAATGCGTCGCAGACGTAGAGCGCCGGCGCGAGGTTCGACGGGTGCACGATGTGGCACGGCCCGTCGCCGAAGATCGCATGGAATTTGTTCTCGCCTTCGACCGCGTAACAGGTCGCACCGCCCTTCTTCAGGCAGTTGAACTGTTCGTTGCGGTAGTACCAACAGCGCGGCCGTTGGAGCAGGTTGCCCGCTGCTGTCGCGACGTTTCGCACCTGCGGCGTCGCTGCGCTCTCGATTGCCATGGGCAGCACTGGCGCTTGCCGCAGAAGCTCCGGCGCTTCGACGATCTCTGCGAGCGTCGTCGCGGCTTCAATGCGGATCCGCGCGCCGTCAACGCTCACGGGCTGCGTGCGGCCCGCAGCGCGAAGGCGTTTCACATCGACGAGAAGATCCGGCGCAATCAGCCCTTCCTTGAGATGGTCGACAACGTCCATGCCACCAGCCTTCAGTACCGGGAGCTTGAACCGGACATCGCGCATGAGAGCGGTGGCTTGGGCGTAGTCGCGTGGTTTCGCTATGGCGAATGGGTTCACGATTTCGCTCCTTGCAATACAGCGAGAACCTTGTCGGGCGTGATGGGCAGCGAGCGCACCGGCTTGCCGATCGCGTTGAACACGGCGCACGCGATCGCGCCGGAGGTCGGAATGGTCGGCGGCTCGCCGAGTGACCGGTACCCCGTCTGCCCCTTCCGCCACAGCACCGGTTCGATGTGCGGCATGTCTGCCGATCCAGCGATCTTGTACATCTCAAGGTTGGCGTTCAACATCGAGCCCACGTTTCGGTCGAGCACTCGGCTCTCGAAGAGCGCGTAGCTGAGTCCTTGGATGACACCGCCGATCACTTGACTCTCGGCCAGTTTCCGCGCGATGACTTTGCCGCACGCTTGATATGCCACGACGCGATTGACGCGCACTACTCCGGTTTCGCTGTCCACGGTGAGATCAACGAACTGAACGCCTTGGCTGTGTCCCTCGCCGCGCTTGACGTCTTCGCTCTTGCCGCGGCCCAGGATCTGTTCGCCGCCGATCTTGGCACAGGCGTCTTTCCAACTCATAAGCGGCTTGCCGCTGCGAAGAACCTGGCCGTCTTTGATGTCGAGCTCGCTCGCGTCGCCCCCATTCAAGTTGGCGATCGCAACTAACAATTGCTTGCGCGCACTCTCGGCGGCGAGTTGCATCACCGGCGCCGTACTCGGTGTCGTCGTCGACCCGCCGGATCCGGGGCCAACCGGCAACGTCGAGTGGCCGATCCGCACCGTGACGAATTTGAGCGGCACGCCCAACACGCTCGCGGGAATAATTCCCATCGTCGAGCGCTGTCCCTGCCCGATGTCCTGCGTCCCCGTGCGGGCCTCTATTGATCCATCACGGTTGATGACGACTTCGCACTCGGCCTGCGAACCGCCACCGCCCCACGCTGTCGTTCCCATGCCGAAGCCCCGGCGCAGCACCGACGTTTGCGAACCAGTCTTCTGCCGATCGGTCCATCCGATGAGGTTCGCGCCGAGCTGCATCATCTCGCGACGATCTTGGCTCGTTTCAAGTTTCAGTCGGAGTTCAAGCGGGTCAATCCCTGCGATCGTCGCCATCTCGTCCAGCATCAACTCTTCGACAAACGCAGCCTGCGGATGTCCCGGAGCACGGAACGGACGCGGCGCGCCTGCGTTGAGCCGTACATCGGTGTGATCCTTCTGCAACTTGCCCAACGTGTAGCGCCCGGTCGGCAGCGCGATACCTCCGCCGCCGCGGCCCACACCGACGCCGCCCCAGCTTCTGATCTGTCCGCCTAACACGGTGCCGTCGTTCTTGAAGCCGATCTTGACGCGCACCAGCGACGACGGACGATTGCCGGTATCGACCTGGTCCTCCTCGCGGCTCACGAAGCAGTACACCGGTCGCTTGTACTTGGCCGCAACCTTCGCAGCGGTCACGCCCTCCTTGCCTGCGCCATTCAGCTTGCTTCCGAAGCCGCCGCCGACGTACTCGCAGATGACCTCGTACTTCGATCGCGGCAGTCCGATTGCCTCGCCGAGCCCGTCGGTCGCGGCAAAGGTGCCCTGCGTCGAGACGTAACACGTGGCGCTGTCGCCTTTGTGGTCGATGACCGCACCGTGCGTCTCGAGCGAAGCGTGCGTTTGCACTTCGGTTGAGTACTCCGCTTCGAGCACGTGGTCCGCAGCCGCGAGCAAATCCTTCGTCGCATCGTTTGGGTCCGGCGTCTCTAACTTCTCGTCCATGATGCGAGTCTTGACGCTGCCGCGCTTCCACTTCACGGTGAGCGCCCGCAACCCGCGAGCGAGCGCCGCGGGCGACTCCGCGACGACGTAGCCGACGCTGTGACCTTGGTACTGACCGTCTTTGCCGGAGATCTCGACCTCTACGACCCCGGGAACCGCCTTCGCCGGGGCGTCATCATGCGCCTCTAGTTCGGCCGCGCCCACCGGACAGCGGACAAACCCCACGAACAGGCTGTTCGGGAGATACTGGTCGCGACCGTACTTGGCTTGACCGGTGACCTTTGTGAATCCATCGAGGCGCGACGCGTCGTCGTTCATCGACGAACCGAGGTTCTGCGGGCGGTTCGTCGTCGGCATCGAAGTCGGCAGATCATCGAATCGGATGTTCATGATGGATCTTTCCCAAGGCGACTAGCGGGCTTCCTGATCCACGATCGGCTTTTGGTTCGACGCTTCGAGCACTGCATTGAAGACGTTCGTGTAAGTACCGCAGCGACAGATGTTGCCACTCAGTTCGTGCTTGATCTG
This sequence comes from Phycisphaerae bacterium, assembly GCA_034440475.1. GTDB lineage: Bacteria > Planctomycetota > Phycisphaerae > Phycisphaerales > SM1A02 > JAEUIT01. The sequence continues at coordinate 8,115 of JAWXCC010000068.1, forward strand.
GTTCAGGTCCGGCTTCGGATACTTGTTCAGGAGTGCGCGACACGCGACCACAAGCCCGGGCGTGCAGTACCCGCACTGGAGGGCGTCGTGACGCACGAACGATTCTTGGATCGGGTCGAGCGCGCTGCCCTTTGAAAGCCCCTCAATCGTCGTGACCTCTACGCCTTCGGCGTCAACGGCGAGCATCATGCATGACACTGTTAGTTTGCCGTCCACGAGTACCGAACAGCCGCCACACGATCCTCGGTCGCAGATCTCTTTCGACCCCGTCATGTTGAGATAGACGCGCAGCGTGTCGAGCAGTGTCGTCGCTGGCTCGATCTTGACTCGCTTAGCCTCGCCGTTGATGGTGAGCGTGATGTCGATCGGCCCTGGTCCGCGCACCGGATCGTCGTCGCGTTGGGCGATGACCTGCGCAGCGGCCTGTCCCGCAGCAGTAATAGTCGTCGCCGCTGCGGTGGAACCCACAGTCTTGATGAAGAGGCGTCGAGATAGATTTGCTTTGGGCGCGTTCGCTCGCCCGTTGTCTGAAGAAGAGTCGTCGGGAGCTGGCATTCGGTGTCCTCCTGCCCGTCGTCGTCACGATACCGCGATTGCCCCGGGCAAGAGCGAGAAGACCGTACCGACCAGAGAGCTCGCGATCGTCGGATATCCTCAGCTCGTGACAACGCGAGCATCGACAACAGCAACAGCGTCGGCTCCAGCGCTGCGTTTCGCTGGCGCGAGAGTCCTCGTGACCGGTGGCGCGGGCTTCATCGGTTCGCATCTCACGACGGCGCTGCTCGATGCAGGCGCGATCGTGCGGGTGCTCGACGACTTGTCGAGCGGACACCGCACGAATCTCGATCCGCGCGCCGAGTTCGTTCACGAATCAGTGACGGCGCACGATTCAGCGCTCGATCGCGCCATCGCTGGCACCAGTTACGTATTTCATCTGGCGGCGATGGTTTCGGTTCCGCAGAGCGTCACTGATCCCGACGGCTGCTTCGCGATCAATATTCGCGGAACGGAGCGACTGCTGCGCGCTGCGATCCGCGCCAGGGCACAGGGCTTTGTGCTCGCGAGTTCCGCTGCGGTGTACGGCCCTTCACCCGTCGTGCCGAGTCGAGAGACGGAGCCGATCCACTGCGTCTCGCCGTACGCGGCGAGCAAGGCTGCGGGCGAACATCTCCTCCAGAGCTACGCCGCGAACTACGGAATCTACGCAGTGAGCCTGCGGCTTTTCAATATCTTCGGTCCGCGACAAGACCCCACGTCGCCGTACGCGGCGGCGATCGCCGCGTTTCTCTCCGCCGCGCTCGAAGGTCGCACGCCGACCGTCTTCGGCGACGGCTTGCAGACTCGTGACTTCACGCCGGTCGCGAATGCCGTGCAGGCGTTTTGTCTCGCCGCCAACGAGTCAAACGGACAATCGGGCGAAGTGTTTAACGTAGGTCTGGGGGGCTCGGTGACGCTGCTCGACGTGCTCCGCGAGATCAGCGCGACGTTAGGTCGCCCACTGACGCCGGAGTTCGAGCCATTGCGCGCTGGCGATGTGCGCACTTCCGCGGCGAACATCGAGAAGGCAACCACGCGCTTGGGCTACCGACCCGAAATGAGTTTCGCTGAAGGCTTGCGGCAGACGATCGCAAACGGGCGTATCGTCTGCCGGTCTCGCTAGGAACCCAAAAGCCAGCGTCAGCATCGCCTGTGGCGGGAACCGCGATGAAGGCATCTACCGACTCCAAGGCAGGTTTAATTTTTCATTTGGGAAGCCAAGAGAAAAGAAAGTGGCCCCTACATTTATGCATCTCGACCCGGAGTTTCAACGATGCTTGTTCTCCGTCATCTGACCTTCACCCGCCTCTCGAGGCTATCCGCCCTCGTCATCGCGCTGGCCGCGAGCTCCAGCCATGCTGGCGACGTGTGCCCGTCCTCAGCCCACAATTGCTTCAGAACCGGAGACCCTACGGGGCTTCGACGCCGCTGTCGCGGTGCAACTTATTCGCGGGCAGTTGAGACGCCCAGCCACCGCGCGCAGCTCTATGCACCAACGATTCTGAGTATTTCCACGTTGGCGTGATCCGCCATCGGCGCCGATCGCGTTTGCGAATCGCCGACGCGGTTGCGCCGGTCGCAGCGAATCGGCAGGTCCTGCGCGTCTTTTCGCCCCGCCTCCACTCAGAGGGAACACATGATGAAAGTGAACATCGCACTCGGTCTCGTTTCGTCACTCGCACTCACGAGCGTGCTGGCTGCCGACGTCCAAACCTTCACTGCGACTGGTGACGCCGCTGCGATTCAAGGCAGCGTCGACGCGTTTCGCACCGCGCTCGGGCCATTGAACGGCAACGTTCCCGGCTCGTTCGGCGGCGGTCGTCGTGAGATCAACTGGGACGCGGTGCCCGACACCCTGTCGTCGCCGAACCTCTTTCCCGGCGCATTCTTCAACTTCACCGCCGCGCCTCGGGCCCGCGGCGCAAGCTTCGCCACGACGGGCAATCACTTCGAAGTCAGCGCGAAGCTCGGCAATCCGACTTCGACACCAGTCGAGTTTGGCAACATTGATCCGAACTACGTCGAGTCTTTCTCAACGTTCAGTCCTCAGCGACTGTTCGCGTCCGTCGGAAGTACCTCAACCACCGCGACGTTCTTTGTTCCCGGCACTGTGACTGTTCCGGCGCAGCTCACTGGATTCGGAGTCGTCTTCACCGACGTCGACGGGACCGGCACCACGATCACAGCGTTCGACAAGAATGACGACGTCATCGGGACCTTGGCGGCTCCTGCCGCACCGGGCAACGGACAACTCTCGTTTGCTGCGATGGTGACGACGAGCGCGAACCGCATCGCCCGCATCGAGATCGTCTCGGGCACGCTGGCGCTCGGAGCTGGCAATCTCGACAATCCGCGCAGCGGTGCCGACGTCGTGGCGATGGATGACTTCATCTACGGAGAGCCGATCAGTCTCAACTGCCCATACGACCTGAACGGCGACGGCGAGGTGAGCGCGTCCGATCTCGCGTTCGTGCTGGGTGCGTGGGACCAGACTGGCGCCTTGCCTGCGGATCTGAACGGCGACGGCGTCGTGGACAGCTACGACCTCGCGTACATCCTCGGTAGCTGGGGTCCTTGCGGCGGGTAAGCCTGTCGTCGCCGAACATTGACCCAACATGTCATGCGCAAGAGCCCAGCAGCCCGTGGCGAAAGTCATTCGGGCTGCGGACGAGAAGAATCTCCCCAGCCCTGCGAGAACGCCGAGAGCATCGTCGGACTGTCATCGAGCCGGCGCTTCTGAGGGAGGAGGCGCCGGACCTCCACGCGGGCAGCCCGCATGGGCCAATTGGTCCGTGCGGGCTGTCGTCGGATCTCACACGGTGGGACGTAACAGATGCAGGTCGGTCTCGGGCAAGTATGCGCTTGTTTCCCGCGCGACGCCGGGGTCACTTCCAGTTTGATAGATCCGCAGCCCGAACACGCTGGTAACCGCGACGAGGTGATCGAGCACAGTCGCCTGAAGGGTTTCGTAATCGCCAATCGCGCTATCAAAGAAGAACGCGAGGATCTCAATGGGCACCCCCAGCGGGCTAGGCTCGTGTTGCCGCACGACGATCGGGCGGGCTCGGTCGACCTTTGGATGCCGCGCGAGGTACTGCTCGGCGTAGGCGCGATACAGACTGAGATTCGTGGCGACCGCGCCGTTATCGCCCGCCGCTTGCTCCGCGGCTTCCACACATCGAGCTAACTCGGGAAGTCGCGATGCCGCCGCAAGATCGCCGGCACCAAGTTGCCTAACCGTGCGTTGATCGAGCCGAACTGTCCGACGCAGCCGACGCCCGCCGCGAGGATCGTCGGTGCGATAGTTCACAAACACCTCTGACACGAATCGAGAATTGGGAATATTGAGCGTCGTCTGATCCCAGTTCCGAATCCGCGTCGCCGTCAAGCTGATCGCCTCGACGCGGCCGTCGATGGCGTGCTGTTTCATCTCGACCCAGTCGCCGACACGCAATGTGTCACCGGTCGTCATCTGGATGTTCGCGAACATCGAGACGAGCGTGTCCTTCAGTATTACGGCGAGGATTGCTGCAAACGCGCCGACGCCAGTGAGAAAGTAGATCGGGCTGCGTCCGAGGGAGATAGCAATGATCGTGATGCCACCGACGACGTAAACAATTGCGCTGATGGCCTGCACATAGCCGCGCAGCGCGCCAGGTCGCTTGAGGCGCGCGCTCACCAGAATGTCGACGGCCGCGAGGAACCGCGCGAACGCCATCAATCCGAATGCAATCGCGATTCCTAACATCGTGCGCCCAAAGAAGTCTACAAAGACGTTGACCAGCCCCGGCCATAGTGCGATGCCGCGCCACGCAACGAGGAACGGCAGGATCCACGCCAGCGGATTCACGATCTTGCTCTCGTGAATCGCGCGAACAAGCTGCGCACCGCGTGCCTTGCCGTCGCCGTGCCCCCGCAGGAAGCGGAGGAGCGGCAGGAACACCAGCGTTCGTAGTGCTGCGTACATGATGACGGCGACAACAACCGTCGTCGTCGCTGCCGACGCGTGATAGATCAAGGGATGCGCGCGCAACCACTGCACGACGGTGCTCTCTTGGATCATCGTCGCGAGCCCATTCTCGAACTCGCTCCGCTCCACCGTCAGCCCCTCGACCGTCGCGCCTCCAACAGCTTTGTCTAGGTCCGGAGTGCCCGTGCTCGGCGCGCCGGTACTCGGATCGAAAGTGATTTGCATCGAATTCACGCGGAAGGGACGGATGAGGAAGTCAAAAGCCGCCAACCGGAGTTGAACCGGTAACCTCCAGATTACAAATCAGGTGCTCTGCCAATTGAGCTATGGCGGCGGCGCACGCCCAACGAGACGCTCGCCAAGAGCCTCACAAAGGGGGTGGCATGGTAGCAGGAGGCACCGTTCCTCTACCATCGCCGGTTCGCACATGCGCGATCGCTACGACGTCATCGTCATCGGCGGCGGACACGCGGGCACAGAAGCTGCGTGGGCGGCAGCGAACGCGCTCGGCGAGGGCGGCACCGTCGCACTCGTCACAATGGATCCGTCGAAGATCGGAACGATGTCGTGCAATCCTGCGATTGGCGGACTCGCGAAAGGTCAGATCGTCCGCGAGATCGACGCGCTCGGCGGCATCATGGGCCGCGCGACCGACGCGACGGGTATCCAGTTTCGCATGCTGAATACGAGCAAGGGCGCCGCGGTCCGTGGACCGAGGGCCCAGTGCGACAAAGATCGATATGCGTGCGCTGTTCAGCGGATGATCGCAAGCGCGGCGCGGATCGATGTGATCGCGGGGACGATCGACGATCTCGTGGTGCGCGATGGTGTGTGCATCGGCGTCGTGCTTCCGCCGGGAAGCGGCGCGGTGGCAGCCGAGCGTGCAGCGATCGAATGTGATCTCGGGACACCGGGAAAGCCCACACCGCCATACGCCGCGCGTTCCGAACGTCCAAGCCCAAGCTCCGTCACGGTTGGGGCGGCTGCTGTTGTACTAACAACCGGCACATTCATGCGCGCGCTCATGCACACTGGCGAGACCATAGCGCCGGGCGGCCGGGTAGGAGAAGGGTCGGCCGTCGGCATCAGCGCCATGTTGCGCCGACTTGGATTCGAACTTGGGCGGCTGAAGACGGGCACCCCCCCTCGCCTCGATCGCCGGTCACTTGATCTCTCCGGCCTACGCGAGCAAGCGGGCGACGCGGCGCCGGTCCCGTTTAGCGATCTCACCGAACGCGGTGCGTTCCCGCAGCTCACGCAGGTGCACTGCTGGGAGACAAAGACCTCGCGCGCGACCCACGATCTCATCCGAGCGAATCTCCATCGCGCCCCGATGTACGCCGGCCAGATAGACGCCGAATGCGGCCCGCGCTACTGCCCCTCGATCGAAGATAAGGTCGTCCGCTTCGCCGATCGCGATGAGCATCACGTCTTCCTTGAGCCCGAAACGCTGCACAGCGACGAGATCTACTGCAACGGAATCTCGACCTCGCTGCCGCGCGACGTACAAGACGCGATCGTTCACGCGCTCCCGGGCTGCGAGCGGGCTTCGATTCTTCGATACGGTTACGCAGTCGAGTACGACATGGTGTGGCCACACCAGATTGACGCGACCGGCGAGACGAAGCTCGTCCGTGGCCTCTTTCTCGCTGGGCAAATCAACGGCACGAGCGGATACGAAGAGGCTGGCGGACAGGGTCTCGTCGCTGGGCTCAACGCGGCAATGAGCGTCTGCGGAAAAGCGCCGCTGCGCTTGGGGCGCGAGCAGGCTTACATCGGAGTGCTTATGGACGACCTCGTGACGCGCACTCCGCGCGAGCCGTATCGCATGTTCACGAGCCGCGCCGAGTATCGACTGCTGCTTCGGGCCGACAACGCGGACACGCGGCTGACGCCGCTCGCGATCGAGCACGGGCTGGCATGCGAGCGACGCCAGACGGTCTTCACAACTTGCCAATCCCTCGCTGACTCGATTCGGCGCGAGCTTGCCTCACGGCGCCGCGACGGCAAGACCCTCGCGGAGTTAGCGCTTCGTCCTGATGTCAGCGTCGTGTCAATGACCGCGTGGCTCGACGACGTGTATCCAGTGCATCTCGTCGACCGCGTCGTGACTGACCTCCGGTACGCCGGATACGTGACGCGCCAGGCCGCCGAGATTCGCCGGCAACGTGAGCTTGAAAATTCGACCATTCCAGCCGAGCTCGACGCGCTCGCGATCACCGGGCTCCGCGGTGAAGCCGTCGATGTTTTGCGCCGCTTCCGTCCGGCAACGATGGGCCAAGCAAGTCGCCTCGCAGGGATCACGCCGGGCGATATGACGCTCATCGCCCTAGCGCTTCGGCGGGTTCGGCGCGGACCGGCGACGCCATGATCGCCGCTCGACCGACTCGCTCGCAGCGAGTCTCGATCGAGCCGGTATCCTCCGACCTCGTTTCCGCTCCTTCCTTCGCCTGTTCGGGGATGCCGCTTGTACCGCACGATCCAGACCGGAACCGCTCGTTCATCCGTCCGCATCCTCATGCTCGCGGCAGACGCCCTTGACCGCTCGCTTCGCGCGGGACTCAAGCACTGGCGCATCGGACCAGCGGCCGCGGCGGGTTTCCTCGCCGACAACGGCGAGACGCGCGTCCTCGACGATTCGACGATTCTGCTCGGCGTAGGCCGGTGCGACGCGG
>JAWXCC010000069.1:0-23292 GCA_034440475.1 Phycisphaerae bacterium
GGCGAGCGAGAGGTTGTCAAAACGTCACAGCTCGCGCGCAGCCATCCCGCAGACGCTCGCTCGTCCGTTCGCCATTTTGTCTCTGTTCGTCGTGGGATCCCCTAACAGTGCGCCGGTTGCGGCGACTCGCACGCGTCCGGCGGCGCGCGCTCTGCTGCGACACGTCGCGGCGCTCCCAGGACGAGCGCCGCCACCGCAACGACGAACCGTCGGCCGGTTTCGCGGGCCTTGCGCGCCAGCGCAGCCGCGCCTCCGCTGAAGTTCCCCAGCGGACTCGCGAGTCCGCTCGCCATTGCCGACTCGATCGCTGCAAGCTGACCGCGCATGAGCTCGCCGAGCCGCGCGCCGCCTGCACATCGCTCAGACTCAAGCAAGGCCAGGTCAAGTTCGGCGAGCGCGATGGCAAAAGGGTGTTGTATGTTCCAATCCCGCTCACCGTGCGCCCAACCCTCCGAAGCGGGTTCCTCTCGGGGCGGCCACCCGCATCGCGGCCGGATCGACACTGGATCGAAGGAGAAAAGGTGCCAAAACTGTCTTCTTGACGCGGATATGGCGATATAGTTGCCAGAAGAGGCACTTATGGCAAAGATCCATGAGATGACAGACATGGCGGTTCTGGCAGAGCTCGGGGATCGCCTCTCGCGACTCCGACTCCAGCGGAATCTCACCCAAGCAAAGTTGGCTCGCGAGGCGGGCGTGTCCAAACGCACCCTGATCCGCTTGGAGGGCGGAGAATCCAGTCAGGTCACTAACCTCATCCGCGTGATCCGCGCACTGGGTCTGCTCGGCACTCTGGACGGGCTAGTTCCGCCGCCTCCCCTAAGCCCGATTGAGCAACTGCGCTCGCGAGCCAGGGAGCGCCGACGAGCGTCTCCCGGAACGAAGGCGAGCATGCCGTCGACCAAGTGGGCTTGGGGTGACGAATCGTCAAAAGCCGGAGGTGAGCCTTGAGCACGGTCGCCGACGTTCGCTTGTGGGGAAGTTCGATCGGCGCGGTATCCGTAGATGGGCCAGGGGAGATTGCGACCTTCGAGTACACCGCCGCGTTTCGGCAGAGCGGGATCGAGGTCGCGCCGCTCATGATGCCGCTCGCTCAGCAAATCTACAGCTTCTCCGCCCTGCCCCAGCAGTCGTTTCACGGGTTGCCGGGAATGCTTGCCGACGCGCTGCCCGACAAGTTTGGCAATGCCGTGATCGACGCATGGCTTGCCGCGCAGGGCCGTCTGCCCCAAGACATCGATGCGGTCGAACGGCTGTGCTACACCGGCGCGCGCGGGACTGGCGCGCTCGAGTTCAGGCCGGCACGGGGACCGCAAAGCCGCACGTCGACAGTCCTGAATGTGGGCTCGCTGGTGTCGCTCGCCTCAGAGGTGCTGAGCAACCGAGAGAACCTCCAAGCGTCATTCGCCGACCCGCTCAAGGAGCACGCCCTGCGTGAGATCCTCCGCGTCGGCGCATCAGCAGGCGGTGCCCGCGCGAAGGCCGTCATCGCGTGGAACCCTACGACCAATGAGGTTCGCTCCGGTCAGGTCAAGCCCCCGATCGGCTTCGAGCACTGGCTCATGAAGTTCGACGGAGTCGCCAACAACAATGACCGCGACCTCGCGGAGCCGCAGGGATTCGGTGCGATCGAGTATGCCTACTCGCTCATGGCGAAGGCTGCGGGCATCCGGATGTCCGAGTGCCGACTCTTCGAGGAGAACGGACGCCGCCATTTCATGACCAAGCGGTTCGATCGGCTTGACGACGGCGCAAAGCTCCACATGCAGTCGTTGGGCGCGATCGCACACTTCGACTTCAACAACCCCGTCGCGCAGTCCTACGAGCAGGCGCTGACGGTGATCCGCAGGCTGGGGCTGTCAATGGACGACATCGAAGAGCAGTTCCGGCGCATGGCCTTCAACGTGATCGCCCGCAACCAAGACGATCACGTCAAGAACATCGGATTCCTCATGGACAAGAACGGGAAGTGGTCGCTCTCGCCAGCGTTCGACGTGATGTATGCATACAACCCGTCGGGCGCATGGACCGCGAGCCATCAAATGAGCGTGGCCGGCAAGCGCGAGGGCTTCACGCTTGAAGACCTCGAGACCGTTGCAGAGACGGCGGCGATGAAGCGCGGACGCGCCGCAGCCATTGCGCGCGAGGTCACGAAGGCGGTCTCGCGGTGGGGAGAGTTCGCAGCCACAGCTAAGGTTGTTCCCGCGCAAATCGACATGATCGGGCGCGTGCATCGCACCGATTTGGCCCCGTAGGCGAGCCGAATCGTCGGGAACGGGGAGAGCCCCGAATTGGCCCCAGTGGCCTTACACATTCTGGTGTGGTTGGGCGCAGGGGTGTGTCCGTTATGGGCTACGCCCCTCTGTCGCTGCGCGACATCTCCCCGGTGACCGAAGCGGTCATGGAGGAAGGCGGAGAATCGCGCGGCGCTGACAACGGTCTTCCTCTCCCCACGATCGCTCCGATCGTGGGGAGATGTCGCGCAGCGACAGAGGGGCAGGAGTTGAACATACCACTCACTTCGCCAGCATCGTGAGAGCCACGGTCGCCGTGATGTCGATAGCGAGCGAGACGTTGTCGAGCCGCCACAGCTCGAGTGCCACGATCGCGCGGACGCGTATGTTCGTCTACTGGCGCCACGCGAACTGTCCTCCCGCTACCAAGCGCGATGTTAGCCGGACCTGTATCCCTCAGCCCCTCGCGACGGCCGGTCGATCGATCCCTTCCGACTTGCGGAAGAGTTCGTAGAGCTCGGCCGCGTCTTTTGCGTCGTAGCACGAGCTGCGGAACTGCGGGCCGGTCATGAGGCGGCTGACCTTACCGAGTGCTTGAATGTGTTCGGCGATGCGATCGGCGGGCGACACGAGAAGGATGATCAGTCGCACAGGCTTCCGATCGATCGAGCCGAATTCGATCGGTTCGCGCGGTTTTCCCATCGCCATCGTCAGCGCTCGTGCGCTCGTCGATTTGCCGTGCGGAATTGCTAATCCCTCGCCGATACCGGTCGAGCGCTGCTGCTCGCGTTCCCACACCGCGCGCTTCAGCGACGGACCGTCAGTGACGAAGCCGCGCAAACTCAGGAGATCGATGAGCTCCTCAATGGCCGCTTGCTTGTGCGTCGCTTCAAGCGGCACCTTGATCGCGTCGGGAGAAAGGATGTCGAGGATGTTCATCGGCGCGATTCCGCGCGGCAGCGCGGTAGTGCATCCCTTGCGTTAGACACTGCGTAGCAACGGGCGAAAGCGAGGAATGGTAACAAGGGGCGGTACTACGTCGTAGAAGCGAGCAGCGCCCAGAATCCGCCGTCGGTGTAACGCGCTGGCGGGTCACCTGGCACACCCGACGGGAAGCGCTGACGCTCCGCCACGGCGATCAGTCGATGTCGCTTCCGCATCGCCTCAATCTGTCGGGTGTTTTCCGCAGGTTCAAGACTGCACGTCGAGTACAGGACGTGACCGCCCGGCTTCAGAAGCGGCATCGCACCGTGGGCGATCTCGCGCTGTTTTTCGACAAGCTGCTCGAGCCTGCGCGATGAGAAGCGGTACGACGCCTGCGGCCGGCGCGGCAAGACAGCGGTGTTCGAGCAGGGGACATCGAGCACGACGAGGTCGGCGGTGCGGAAGTGATCGACGATTCGGTCGGGTGTGATGACCTGAATATTCGCGTGGCGGGTCGCTGCGTGCATGAGGTCGCGTCTTCGGGCGTCGTCGGGGTCGCTGGCCACGATGGTTGCTGCAGGAAATGTCTGGGCCAGTTGCACCGTCTTCGTGCCGCGGCCAGCGCAGAGGTCGATGACGACTTTCGGCGCGAGCTTGCCCTGTCGCGTCGCCGCGACGGGATCACCGCTCGCTGGATCTTGCACACGGATGGATGGATGCCGAGCCAGCAGGCCGAGGAGTTCGGCGTGATCGCCGATGAAGACGTACCAACCAGGCTGGTCGTGCTGCGAGAGCATCGGGCTCGCAGCCAGCGATGAAGGGACGCCGGTCACAAGCGTCGGTGCGTCTACCAGCCCGTGCCGGGCCAGTTCGACGGCGGCGCGGAAACCGTGCGCTGCGATCCAGTGGACCAAGAGGTCACGGCCGACGCTACCGACTTGGGCCAGTCGCAGCGTCGGATCCTCGGAGAAGATTGATTGTGTGAGGCGCCACGCGCGGCCGTCGTTGAGCGGAAGGAGATCGCGCGGGCGCGCGAAGTTCGCGCCGCTCGGTGCCACGATTTCGCCCTTCAGTCCAGCGACCTTCCGCAGGACCGCGTTCACGAAACCACCCGCGCGCGGTCCGCGGACGCGCTTCGTCCACGAGACGCTTTCGTCGACCGAGGCGTGATCGGGGATGCGATCGAACAGAAGGATCTGCGCTGCGCCGACCAGGAGCGCCGCCTGTAGCGAGGGCTCGATTTGCGTCCACGGTCGATCGACTTGGCTTTCAATGACGGCAATGAGCGTGAGCCAGCGTCGCGTGAGCTGGGCATCGATTGCGCACGCGAAAGCGGAGTCGCGAGCGTCGAGCCCCGCTGTGTCGACCGCATCGAACGGCAGATCGGGAAACAATGTGACTCGTTTGGCGGTTCGCTCAATCACGATCGACCGCGCCGTGGGGGCACTGCCGGGCGCGTTGGGAATGTCATGCGAGGCAGAGGGCGCGTCGTTCATCGCGAGAGAGCCGAGGAGGAATGGAAGAGGCCGGCATTCAGCAGTCGCGCTGCGCGCCGGCCCGTCCCAGCTTTACAGAGTTGTCGATTGACGGAGTTACGGATGAGCAGGCTGTTAGGCGGACACGAGCTGTTTCTTCGGCTTGCCGGTTGTGGGAGTTCCGCCCGAGCCAGTCACGGTCGCTCCGGCGCTCTTCTTGGCAGAGGCCTTGGACCACGTTTCGGCGTCGGCCTTCAGCGCCGCAGCCTTGTCGGTTTTCTCCCAACTGAAGGTGCCGGGGCCAGCCTCACCAGGCTCGCGTCCGAAGTGCCCGTGCGTCGCGGTCGACTTGTAGATGGGCTTGAGTAGGTCGAGCGTCTCGATGATGCCGCGCGGCGTTAGGCGGAAGTGCTTGAGAACGAGATCGCTGATCGCGTCGTCAGGAATCTTGCCGGTACCCTGGGTATCGACGAGCACGGAGGTCGGCTCTGCGACGCCAATCGCATAGGAAAGCTGCACTTCGCACACGTCGGCTAACTCGGCAGCGACGACGTTCTTCGCAACGTAGCGGGCCATGTATGCGGCCGAACGATCGACCTTCGACGGATCCTTGCCGCTGAACGCACCGCCACCGTGGCGACCACGACCGCCGTAGGTGTCAACGATGATCTTGCGACCAGTGAGCCCGCAGTCGCCGTGGGGACCGCCGACTTCGAATTGTCCGGTCGGATTCACGTGCACTTTGATCTTGTCGTGCCAAAGCTTTCCGAGCACGGGCTTGATGATCTTCTCCGTGACTTCGGCCTTGAGCTCGGCCTGCTTCTTCTTTCCGTTCCACTCGGGAGCGTGCTGCGTCGAGAGGACGACGGTATCGATGCGCTTGGGTTCGATGCCTTCGTACTCGACCGTGACCTGGCTCTTTGCGTCGGGCCGCAGTCCCTTGATCGTGTTCTTCATACGGACTTCAGCCTGCTTCTTGACTAACTTGTGCGCAAGATCGATCGGTAGCGGCATGAGCGACTTCGTCTCTTTGCACGCGAAGCCGAACATCATCCCTTGGTCGCCAGCGCCTTGTTCCTTCTTCTTGCCGTCGGCTTCTTCGTTCACGCCGCGAGCGATGTCGGCGCTTTGGCGGCCGATGCACACGCTCACACCGCAGCTCTTTCCGTCGAAGCCCTTCGCGGCGTCGTCGTAGCCAGCGGCGAGCACGGTTTCGCGCACGATCGCGGGAATGTCGACGTATCCGTTACAGGTCACTTCGCCGGCGACGACCGCGAGGCCGGTCGTCACGAGCGTTTCACACGCCACACGCGAACGCGGGTCGGCTTGCAACATGGCGTCAAGAATGGCGTCCGAGATCTGGTCAGCCAATTTGTCCGGGTGACCCATGGAAACGGACTCGGACGTGAAGAGGTATCGGCGGGCAGTCATGGCGAGTGAACCTGCGTGGGCCCCGTGTGGGGCGAAGGAAGGGGGTAGAGATGATCGCTGCGACGAGCCACCCACAACAGAGCGGAGCGGAGGGCACGAAGTCAACGGGCGTCGCGAAGCGAACGAGTATACAGACGAGCCCGCATAGATCCGATCGCTGGAACCGATGTCACACTCCGCACGAACGGCAGAAGGGTGGCGGCCTCCACGCACGGACATGGGATTAAGGTATTCCCGTCGTTTTCATCGGATTCGGTCGGGGCTTGAGCTACGCTCTGAACTTCCAGCATGCCAATTCAATACCAGAGCACCCACCGGGACGATCGCGGCGACCTGCGCCTCGCGGCGCGCGCTGCGCTCCTCAGGCCCGCGCTCATCACGATCGGTGGAGGGGCCCTCGCGATACTTGTGGGGGCGGGAGCGCCGATGACGCCTGCAACGCCGGGTAAGGCCGCGAAAGCCTCACTCCAGGAGGTCGAGGCGGGGCGGGCAAAGAAGGTTGCACTCTCTGACGCTGCGGACGTACAGGTGGCTGACGCCGAAGGCGGCTACGCCTCGACCCATGTACTTGTCCGGCTGAAGCCGGGCGTGCGGCCAGCGAAATTGGTCGACGGCCGCTGGGCGCTTGTCGGTGCCGCGTCCGCTGGTGGTGCACGCGAACGCGCGACGGCGAAGTCTGCGGCGATTCTCACATCCGCCAACGCAAAGGGCGCGACGACGGTGTTCGGTGGGTTGAGCGATCAGGTTCTCGCGACCCAGCTTGGACTGAATCGCACCTATCGCATTGACGTTCCGGGCGGTACCGACACGCCGAAGCTTGTACGTGAACTTGCGGCTATCACCTCGCTTGTCGAACTTGCCGAGTTGGACGGTATCGGTGGCCTCGCCGACGCGCCGAACGATCCGAATTTCGCGCAGCAGTACGCGATGAACAACACCGGCCAGACAATCGGCGGCGTGCCGGGTCTCGTGGACGCTGACCTCGACGGGCCCGAAGCGTGGACCCTCGCGGCCTCGCTCAATCTTGATACGTCAACGGTCACCATCGGATTGCTCGACGCAGGCGTCAATCAGCACGTCGAGTTGACTGGTCGCATTCTGCCTGGCTTCAATGTTCCCGATGGCACCACGATCACGACCGACGAGTGCTCGAGTCACGGAACTCACGTCACCGGCATCATGGCCGCAGCTGGCAACAACGGTGTTGGTATTGCGGGCCTCGCGTGGCAGGCCAAGATCAAACCGTACGTGGTAGTGAACGAATGCAACGGCTTCGAGAGCTCGGTTGCAACAGGTCTCACGATGGCAACCGACGCGGGCCTCCGCCTCGTGAACATGAGCTTGCAGTACTACACCGGCACCTCGACGCTCTTGGCTGCCGTGCAGTACGCGGCGTTGCACGACGTGATCATGGTTGCCGCAGCGGGAAACAACGGTAACTCGAACGTGGCATATCCGGGCAAGTGGCCGGAGACGATTGCTGTTGCGGCCACGACGAACCTCGATCAGAAGTGGTCGTCATCGAATTTTGGACCGGAAATCGACGTCGCGGCGCCGGGCCTGAGCGTGCATTCGCTCATCGGCACGACCTCGTACGGCGAGAAGAATGGCACGAGCATGGCAGCGCCGCAGGTGACCGGAATCATCGCGCTCATGCTCGCGCGAAACCCGACGCTGACGACGGCGCAGGTTCGTGCGATTCTCCAGTCGACGACGAACGACATAGATGCGCCGGGCTTCGACAACAACACCGGCTTCGGTCGAGTCAATGCGTTCGCAGCGCTTTCTGCGACACCATCGCCACTGCCTGCGGACCTCGATGGTGATGGCGCCGTCGGACCCATGGATCTCGCGATCCTGCTCGGTGCGTGGGGTCCATGTGGGAGTTGCGACGGAGCGTGCGCTGCCGATCTCGATGGCAACTGCTCCGTTGGTCCCGAGGACCTTGGGATCTTGCTCGGAAGCTGGTCAACATGACCGTCCGCATGGAGCTGTCACGAATCTTCATACGCGAACTCAGCGATATGCAGATCATCGAACTCACCGAAGCCGGAGGCGAGCGCACGTTTCCGATTGTGATCGGCCTTCCCGAAGCGGCTGCCATTGAGCGGCGGCTGAAGGGAAGTGAAGTTGTTCGGCCGCAGACGCATGATTTGCTCGCGTCGGTGATTCGGCATCTTGGTGGAAAGCTCACGCGCATTGAGATCCACGACCTCAGTGAGGGAACCTTCTTCGCGAATCTCGTGATCGATCGCGACGGCGAAGAGATCACCGTCGATAGTCGACCGAGCGACGCCATTGCGCTGGGGATCGCTGAACGCGTGCCGATATTCGTTGCTGAAGGCGTGCTCGCAGCGGCCGCGCTCGACTCGAATGGCTCCAACCAAGAGCTCGGCAGCGAGAGCGGCGGCACGATCGTCGACTTCGACGACACGGATGAAGACGACGAATGAGCAGCGTGACGCAGGTCCCCGGCGGCAGTCACGGCGCGCGCTACGTGGTACCGGCCGATCAGATCCCCGCTGACGATCCGCTTCCACGGAATCGGCTCCTCAAAACGCCCGGGCTCGGCGGAGTCATCAAGTCGCGTCCCGGCGATTTCCTCGTCGACGAGCTGCCGCTCTACGAACCGAGCGGCGAAGGCGAACATCTCTATCTCGGCGTGCAGAAGGAAGACATGCCGCATAGTGAGATGGTTGAAGTTCTCGCCCGCCACTTCAACGTCGCCGAGGAAGCAGTTGGCTTCGCTGGAATGAAGGACCGAATCGCCGTGACGCGACAAGCGGTGTCGATCCACTTGCCCGGCCGTGAAGCCCCCAGCGCCGCGCTGACGCACGACCGCTTGCTTGTGTTGTGGCAGAAGCGACACGCGAACAAGCTGCGCCGTGGTCATCTCGCGGGAAATCGATTTTCGATTCGCGTGCGCGGTCTCGAACCGATCAAGGCTCCCGCTGTCTGGCGTGCTCTCGCTGAACTTGAGCGCGATGGCATTCCCGATTACTTCGGTAGCCAGCGATTTGGCTATCGCCGAAATACTCACCGACTTGGGAAGCACGTCATTAACCGCGATCACGAAGCGCTCCTGCGTGAATTGCTCGGTACGGCATCGCCGTTCCCCGAGCATCAACGGCGGCAGCGCGAGTTGTTCGAAGCAGGGCGGTTCAGCGAATCGATGCCTCTGTGGGGGAGGAACGATCGCGCCGAGCGCGTCGCGCTGCTCGCGCTCATTCGAGGGCGACCGCCGAAACAAACCGCGGGGGCGATCGCTGGACACATTCGGATGTTCTGGGTGAGCGCATACCAGAGCGCCGTCTTCAACCGCGTGCTCGATCGGCGCATCGCAGATGGGCTCTTCGCGGTGGTCATGGAGGGCGACGTTGCCTACAAGCACGCGTCGCGCGGTCAATTTCAAATTACGAGCGAGATCCTCGCCGCTGAAGACGTCCCAGCGCGCGTGAAGAACCTCGAGATCTCCGCGAGCGGGCCGATGCTTGGATTCGGCATGATTCAGCCTGGACCACCCGTGCTCGAGTGGGAACGCACGGCAACGAGCGAACTCGGCGTGGATCCTGAGACGTTGCTCGCGAACACAAGCGGCGTCGAGGGCACGCGGCGGCCATTTCGCGTCGCCGTCACGAACGTCGAGCTTGATAGCGGCTTCGACGAGCACGGCGGGTACATCCGCTTGGCGTTCGACCTTCCGCGCGGGGCATACGCCACAGTGCTGCTGCGCGAGATCTTTGGCGACGGAATGGAACCTGAAGAAGATGCCGGGCGCGATGGGACCGGGTGAGTGAGCCTTTCCGCCAGTTCTCCAGTTCAAAATGACAAGACAGGCGGATCGCGATTCGATCCGCCTGTCTTCAGGTGAACTGGTCAGTATCGCGACGGTCTCGCGTCAGTCCTGCACACTCGCGGTGCGCTTCTTGTAATAGGTGCGCACTTCGGCGTCGAAAGTGGGATTGGACACAGTCGGCCAATTCTTCTTGTCGAAGCCTGGCGCGTCGTGCAGACGATCCTTGTCGACAGCGAGAATCACCTTGCCGTCCTTGCGAGCAGCCAAGGCGTCCCACGGCACAGCGAATAGCTTGTCGTTGAAGCCCATGAATCCGCCGAAGGAAAGCGCCGCATAGGAAATGCGTCCGGAGTCCGGATCGAAGACGACATCCTCGATCTCACCGAGATCATCGCCGGTTGGGCTCTGGATATCCATTCCGATGACGTCACTCAGCTTGATGAGCGTGCAGGTCGTTCCTGGTGGCAACGAGACGTCGCGTCCGTAGACGGGCTCGCCATAAAACTCCGCGATCGGCTGTCCGAACTCATCGGACGACATCGTTGGCCAGTTCGACGACTCGAAGCGTGGTGCGCTGTCGAGGTTCCGCGTACCGCGGCTGTCGAGGCGACAAACTAGGCCGTCGTGGTGGATCGCCGTCCAAGGAACCGCGATCACGTGATTCGAGCTATCAAGATTCACAAGCACGTAGGCTGCGCGGCCCCGCGCTTCGTCGATCGCGATCTCTGTGATGTCGCCAATTTTCTTGTTCGCAGCATCGACGACATCGTGCCCTGGGAACGCACTGCCCTTAAGGACCGCAGTATGCGCGAGGGAAGCCCTATCGCCCTCACTCGTGCCCGGGGTACGTGACGAGGTCACGGTTCCCGAAGTGAGGTCGATCGCCGCGACGCGCACAGTCCCCGCGGCGTCAATCACGGTGACATCCATAAGCATGGGGGTTTCGGTGCCCATTGAATGACACCGAGCATCAATCGCTTGCCCCTTCAGTTGCCGCTCAGCGATCTCGATTGCCTTGGTGAGTGAAACGCCACTCTTCCGCATGCATTCGGCGACATGCTTGGCGTTTTTCGTATCAAGAGCGGATGCCGGTTGCACGCGCGGCGCCCCGGTGTGCCTTTGCGGGTCAGTGTTGGATGGTGACTGGGGTGCAGCAGCGATGGTCATCGCAACTGCGACCAGTGCACTCGCCGTCAGTAAAGACCGACTTGCCCGAAACGCAAAATTGTTAGTGCTTCTCTGAATCATGAAAATACCTTTCGTTCGATCAGTAATCCAACGCCGCTTCGCGCGGATTTGGGCGGCTATACCAGCCAGGTGTAAAACGAACTTCGGCGGAGGTGTTACCGTGAAGCGACTGGGGTCTCGCTACTGACGCTGATGTCCGTCGCCCCAGCGCGCTCGAACACGTTCTTGACGCGCTTCACGTCGTCGGCCGAGCTAGCGTGCGCCGAGATCAAGACGTTGCCTTCCTTGAGTTTGCCTTCGTAGCGCTTCGCTTCGAGCTCAGGCATCCCCAAGCCAATCAGCGCGCCGGTGACCCCCCCGATCGTGGCACCGACCGCCATCCCACTGAGCGCAGCCATGATCGGGCCTGCGGCAATGAACGGTCCAAGGCCTGGAATTGCTAATAGCCCAATGCCCGCGAGCAGTCCGAGCGCGCCTCCTACAACTCCTCCGCTTGCGGCTCCGACCGCAGTCCCCTCAGGGAGTTTCGTGTGGGCCTCGTGGGCGAAATCACGAGTTCCGGAGCGATCGGGGAGCAGGACCGAAATGTCGGCCTTGCCGATCCCAGCGATTTCGAGATTCCCGATGATCTCATTGGCCTTAGCGGTCGTCGGAACAATGCAGAATACTGATTGAGACATTCGATGGCCTTTCTTAAAAACGGACGGGCCGTCGAGAGACGGCCGCGTCCGCAAGAGACGCTTGTGGAGTTACGGTAGGTCTGCAGAGTTCAGACCTCTGAGACTAAGAACGCTTGACTTCCAGTCGATTGATGACGGTTGTCACACCGGCGACCGTCCTCGCCTTAGACTCAATCGAGTCTTTCTCGCTCTGGGTATCAACAACGCCCTCAAGCGTGACTGTGCCCCCGTCCGTCATCACTTTGCAATTCTTAGCATTCATCGACATCGCGGAATCTTCGACCAGAGCACGCCGAATTGCAGCGGTGATCTTGATGTCTGCAGGGCGCTCTGACTGATCAAGTGGGGTGGACTGCGAACCTTCGCGCACCGCGCTGTTTTGAGCGGTGTTGTCCGCTCTACTGGCGGTGACGTTCGGGTTCACCTTCGGTACATCGGATGGACGATCACACCCAGAGGTCACTGCGGCGAACGCACTCAGTGCTAGGCCAGCGGCCCACCAGTTGTGCTTCGTTGAGTTCATATGTTTGCTCCTAAGTGGAAATCCGAGCCGTAGAACTTGGGACGAGATGCTGGGGCCACCAAAGGCCACTTAGTGTCGCGTCGCGGGACGAGCCGACGGGTCATCCTTCGCGGTGCCACGTGGGCCGTTGCCCGGCGATCCCGCGCGGGTCGGATCAGGCTGCTGTGCACTTGAGAGGTGCGGTTTCGATGGCGAGGTTCCGCTCGTAGATTTACTATTGCCTGAATCGCGCGTAGGCGCTGCCTTCGCGCCAGCATTCGCTTTGGTCTCGGCTCCTCGTGATGGTGACTCACGAGCGGTGTATCCAGCGTCGTCAATTGCTGCGCAGCATGCGTCGCACGCCGCGGCAGTCGAGCAATCAACGACCGCTGATCCGACTGCCACCGACTTCACTTCGACCCCGTTCAACTCGCGGAGCGCTTTGTCGACTTCCTTCACGCAAAGTTCGCCCTTCATGCCTTCGATCTGAATAGTTGTGATTGTCATCTTGCTGTTCCTATGGTGAGCTCGGTAAATATTCGCGCTTCGAACGCGACACACGTGGCCACCTTACCGCGGAGAAAGATGGTTTCGCGCACGCAGTCCTGAGATCGCACGCTATTAGAGAGGTCGCCTTACAAATGTAGAGAGCTCGCCTTACAAATACGGCTGTCAAAGTTTGCCCGCGTCACCACTACTCGACGAATGCCGATCCAGACTCACCGGCACCGGAGGCCACGGGCGAGTGCAGCACACTCCACTTGCTCTGCTGTGCTGGCCGCGTGGTCGATGAGCACCGCATCCCAACCGAGTGACCGCGCGGCTTCGATGTTCTCTCGGAGATCGTCGAAGAAGAGAATTTCTTGCGCGCCCACACCTAGTTCGCGCTCGAATCGCCGATAGATCGCGGCGTCCGGCTTCGCGAGGCCCCAGAGGTGGCTCGCAAAGCGGTGATGGAGCGACCGAAGCGCGGGCATGTCGACAAGCACATTCCAGTGCAGCTCGTTTGTGTTCGAGAGGCACGCCGTGACGAGCCCGAGCTCACCGAGCGTCCGGATCGTCGTCGTGATGCCGTCGTACTCGTCGCGCGTGATCGCAGCGTGGATGAGCGCAAACTCGGCGGCGGAGTAGAGACCACCAAACGCCTCGCTCATCGCGATGTGGAATTCACGGCTGTCCAGTTGGCCGAGTTGATGCGCGTCCATCGCAGCTTTCGCCCGAACTCTTCGACGGAAATCGTCGAATCCCGGGCGGAGCGGTACGCGAGCGGCGAGCACCGCTTCTTCAAAGGTGCGGCAGATGCGCACGACAACACCACCGAGATCGAAGCAGACGACGCGCGGTGGCACCTTCATCAGCGCGAGTGTAGCGACGGACTGTTAGGTGTTTCTCCGCCGGCGCCGCGGTGCCATGAGACCAAGTGCGAGAACGATGAGGGCGGCGGGGGCGGGGACGATCGGTATGGAACCGCCCGGCGGGTTCGGGCCGCCATCTGAGCCGACAAATGGCGCACCCGAGATTGGGAAGGCACTACCGAACGGCGGAATCGCGAGGTGCCCGGGTTCACGGAAGTCACCGCCGCCGATCCAACCTTCGCCGAATGAAGCGAGAAGCGGCTCGCCGGCGCTGGCGCTTGCGAGCACGTCAGTCGCACTCTCACCGCCCCCAAAGATCTTGCAGCCCATGATGACTCCGCGCGGGATCTCGATGCGGAAACCAAGCGCTGGGCCATCATGAACGCCGAGTTCGTCGAGGTCGTAACCGACCATCGCAATGGTGCGCGGTTTCGCAAAGTCTCCGAACAGGATCGCAACGCCAGAGCGACCAGCTTCGAGCGCTTCCGGAGGAACTTCAATGACGCCATCGGCGATGACCGGATCGTCAATGTCGCCGGCAACGATTGCACCGAGGCGCACCGCATTGGTCGGAGGCGGTCCCACGAGAATCGCCTCAGGCTTGCGATCGACAGTGCCCGGTAGATCGTCCAGCACGCCTGCGGGGAAATAGACGTCGATGCGCACATTGGCGCTCCCGTCGTTCATGAGCATCGTCGCGACCGAGAGTCCGCCGAGGGTGTCGAGCGCGGAGTGCGGCAGCGCGGTCATGTCGCGACCGGCGATGATTCGGCACGACGCAGATCCGGATGCGAGCTCTTCATCGGAGAAGACGCGTGTTGTGCCATCTGCATTGATCGTCGAAACGCGCACCGCAGCGATCTCGTGCAGTTTGCCCGCTTCACGCGTATAGGTCACTTCGCCGAGTGACAGGGCATCAAGGCGTACATCGGACGCGAAGATACCGCGAAGCACCGTCTTTCCGTCGATCTCGAATCGAGCGCTGTCGAGAGGAACACCGAGGCTCCGGACTGGCGCTCCAGCGTCGTTGGCAAGAACCACGGTGCAGAGAAAGGTTGCTGCTATGAGGGCAGCAAGTGTTCTCGGTGCAAAGTGCTTCGCACGTCCATTCCGCTTCGCACCGTCTTCCTGACGCGCGATCGGCAGCATGACCCGATCCTCCTCGAGTCTCCGATTCGCCCAGATCCAGAGGGCGATGCGGCGGCTCGTTAGTGGGAAGGGCTTCCAATACGAATGGAAGTAACTCCTCCCGCAAGACCTCCGTTTGAACTCTCCGTTACCTTTCCGTGGAAACGAACGCGGCTCGCAAAAGACTTCGCAGAGAAGTCAAAGCGGTTCCAACGCGGAGGAATAGGGGGAGAGCGAGCGAGTTATGAGGCGACGCGGTGGGCTCGCGGGGGCGCGAACCTGCTACGCGCTTCGCCTCTTCGCTTCTCGGAGGCGACGGAAGAAGTCGCGCAGGAGTTCAGCACACCGGTCGCCGAGCACACCGCCATACACCTTGGGGCGATGATTGAGGCGGACGTCACTCGTGATTCGGTAGAGCGTGTCGCAGGCGCCTGCCTTCGGATCGGTGGTGCCGTATAGCACCCGCCCGACCCGCGCGTTCACGATTGCGCCAGCACACATCGGGCAGGGTTCGAGCGTGACAGCGAGCGAGCACTCACTCAAACGCCACGCGCCGAGTGCAACGGCCGCGCCCTGGATCGCGATGAGTTCGGCGTGTCCGACTGGATCGCGAGCGCGCTCGCGGTTGTTCGCGGCTTCGGCGACCACTTCCTCGCCTCGGTACACAACGGCCGCGACCGGCACCTCGCCGTAGACGGCTGCTGAGCGAGCAAGCCGGATCGCGCGCTGCATCATTCGAACGTCGATGCTCGAGATGTCGCCGTGGCGTGCTTGCAGCAGCCTGAGCGCCGTTAACTCGTGACGCTGCCGCGCGCGAAGTCGATCCGATGCAGTCTTCTGACCGAATCCGATTCGCGTTCCTCTCTGCCCGCAGCGATGCGTCACGTTGACGAATCTCCGCTTCACGAATTCCTCGGCGCTGAGTCGTCGTCCCGACGAGGAGAAGATGCGCGGTCGTCCGATTCGGTTCGCTCAGGCCACGGAGTCGTGGTTGATCGCGCGTTTCGCGGGGCGTTCGCCCCGTTTTTTCGAGGGCGCAGTCGCGCGAAAAATCCTAAGACGAGTGAACCTTCCGACACTGCGGTGGGCGGAGCCGCGACGAGAAGCAAGATACCGAGCTCGTACAGGAGGTAGAGCGGTCCGAGCATCAACAGCATCGACGTGATGTCGCTCGTCGGTGTGACGGCTGCGGCGACGATCGTGAGAATGAAGAGCGCATGACGGCGCTTCTTGCGCAGCGTCTCGACGCGAAGAATACCGACCCAACCGAGGAGCAACATCGCGAGCGGCAGCTGGAACACGACTGCTATTCCGAGCATGAGCAAGAGAACGAAATCGGTGTACTCACTCAGTCGGTATTGCTGAAGGATCGCCGAATCTTTCGTCAGCGGGATCGACAAGAGTGCGACTTTGCCATCATCTCCTGGCACCGCAAACATCAACATCCGCTCGGGGAGCTTGATCCAACTTTGTCCGGCGGCCGCTTCCTTCGGCGACTCGGTCAGGATGGGCACGCGCACGGTACCCTCGGGAAGCGTGTCGACGAGCGCTGGTGGTGCATCACCGCGCGGTTGAAGCCCGTAGTTGACGAGGACTTCGAGCATCAGCGGCAGCAAGATGAAATACAAGGTCGCGATGCCAGCAGTCACGAGCAGCGCGCTGCCGGGGACAAGGAATCGAGCGAAACGACGCTCTTGCTCGTAGAGGCCCGGCTGCACGAACTTCCAGATCTGGAACAACATCCACGGTGCTGAAATGATGATCGCGAAGACGATCGAGAGCTTGATGTCGACGGCCATCGTCTCAGTCACGCCGAGCGATTGGAGCGTGGGCGACTGACCGTTGCTCTTCAGTGCGCGGAGTAACGGAGCGTTCAGAATGTCACGAATTTGTTGCGCGAAGAAGAACGCGATGATCGCGATCGGAATCGGCGCGGCGAGCGCGAACATCGCGCGACGACGCAGTTCGTCAAGATGGTCGCCGAAGCTCATGAGCGCGTGGCGCCCAGGGTCGGACGATCGGTCGGTCGAGGCCATCGGAATAGAGTACAGGTTCGACTAGCGTCTGATCTTGACGCCGAAGAATGCTTCGGCGTTGCGATCGAGTCGCTCGGCGCACACGTGGACCGACTCGCCCCGCAGTTCCGCGAGCCGTCGTAGGACGTGCGCCACATAGCGTGGTTCGTTCGGCCGCACCGTGCGGAGCGGCTCTGGCGTGAGGAACGGCGCGTCGGTCTCCGCCATCATCCGGTCGCCCGGCACGAGTTGCGCAGCCTCGGCGACGGACTTTGCATTCCGAAAGGTGACGACGCCTGTGAACGAGATCCACCCGCCGAAGTCGAGCACCTTGCGGGCATCGTCCGCGGAACCTGTGAAGCAGTGGAAGACGAAACGATGCGCCGGAAGTTGGGTCGCAGACAGAATCGGAATCAGCTCGTCAAAGGCCTCACGGCAGTGGATGACCACGGGCTTCACGAGTCCTTCGCTGCGCCATCCTTCGATGCGAGAGAGCTGCTCTTCGAGCACGCGGCGCTGGATGTCGTGCGCAGGCTTTGTGTAGTGGTTGTCGAGACCGAGTTCGCCCCATGCGACGCACTTTGGATCGGTTCCGCAACGGCGCATCTCTTCCCAATCAATCGGCTCGTCGCTGTGCAGCGGATGGACGCCAGCGGTGCACCAGAGATCGGCGTGCGAACGCGCGAGTGCGAGTGAGCGCTCGGCATCCGCGGTGGAAGTCGAGACAGTGATTGCGCCGAAGACGCCATCAGTCCGGGCCGCAGCGAGAATCGCGTCGAGCGTCCCGCGGAACTCCGGGAAGGTGAGATGGCAATGCGTATCGAACATAGGCGACGAACTGTACTGCTACGCCCGAATCTCGCCGCAGCGAGCGAGACCAAATCGGAAGAGTGGCGGACCGATGAGCTCGTTGAGCGCGATGATTGCGACGAGCAGAACGTATACCTGAGACGACCAAGCGAACGAGTCGAACGTCTCACGAAATTCAATCGCAAGTGCGAGCGACACGCCAGCTTGGGGTACGAACGCGGTCCACGCCCACCGCCGCGCCGGAAAAGGAGCGCCGCCGATGCGGGCGCCAAGCGAAGCTCCGAACCAGACCGCCGCGAGTCGCGCGGATGCGAGCGTCAGCGCGATTACCCACACCTGCGAGAGCGCGCGCAGATCAACCGATGCGCCAGTGTGGGCGAAGAAGACGACTGACACAGGAAGCATCAAATCGTCGACGGAGCGGAAGAACGGACGTGACGGTCGCGGCCAGCCGTTCGACAACACGAAGCCAGCTGCGAGTGCGACGAGGAGCGGAGCGAATCCGAGCGCCGCGGAGAGTAGCGCGATCGCGAGTCCGAGCGCGACAACGAGAAGCTCCAGTCGCACCGTGATGCGCGCGATAGCAATGCCTACAGCGCCGCCGATTGCTGCACCGAATCCGATCGAACCGAGTAAGTGCCAGACGACCTCGACTGCGCCTTCTCGATTCATGTGCGTTGCACCGTCGGAAATCTTCGGTTGGAGCACGCCCACTCCCAGCGCGAACACCGCCGTGACGACCACGATCAACAGCATGTCCTTCGCAATGGTGACTGCGAGTGACATTTCTTGCATCGGTCCTTGGGCCCTAGTTTCCTTCAGCACTGCAATGACGACTGCCGGGCTGTTTGAGATCGCAAGTGTCGCAATGGCGACGCTTAGAAAAATGTGGGCGTCGGGCGATACCGCGTAACTCCAGTGCAGAAAGTCCAGTGCGAAGTAGACGACGACCCCAACGCAAACGAACACCGCGACGCTGTCGGCAACGAGCGTCGCGCACACCACGCGCGCCGTGCGCCGAATGAGATCGAAGCGCAACTCCCCGCCTGCCATAAGGGCAATGAGCGCGATAGCGAGTGAGTCGACGAGCTTCAATCCTCCAAGGTGTGCCGCTGGTAAGAGCGCGACCCATGCCGGTCCTCCGCTTCTCGAGACGAATTCAGGCAACTCTGGGCCCGCGACGAGTCCGAACAGGAGGTAGCCAGAGAGCTTCGGTAAATTGACTGTCCGGAACAATTCACCAACGATCCAGCCGCCTAACAACAGGAAGCCGAGCGTGATACCAACACCAAAGCTGTGCGCCTCCCACTGGTAGTCGCGCACACCGAACATACTTCCCAAGAAGGGTGGCGACGCCCAGCGCACGAGCAAGAGGAGCGCGATGAGCGCGGCCAAGCTCGCGCTGAGCGCCATGATGCGTCTCACGCCGTTACTCCGTGCGGGATTAGTTGTCGTCGCGTTCGTCGTCGCAACACGACCATTGCGAGGGCAGTGATAGGGCCGGCGATTCCGGTAGCGATGAGCAGCGAGCGGAGTGTTGAACTGTTGCTTGCAAGGACCAAGCTCACCACGACCACGACGGCGATCGGTGCTTGTCGCAGCGGAAGCGAACGGAGCGGAAGTTCAGTCTCGAGCGCCGACGCTTCGGAACGCAGAACGAAGAGCGCGACGCCAGGCTTTACGACGAACCGAATGGCGAGCAGCGAGCTCACGAAGAGCATCGTCATGAGGAGATCGGCTCCGTGCATGAGTGCGCCTGCGACCACGAGGAAGAACACCGCGAGCGCCGGCTCCGCACGCCGGATGGTGTCCTCAAGGTTTCGAATTCCGGGACTGCCTAAATTCGCGAGAGTCGCGCCGCACACGCCGCCTACGAACAGGGGAGCCGCATCGAGCATTTCGGCCACCCCCGAGAGGAGCGCGAGCGCGCCGAGGAGGACGAGCGTCGTTTCCGGTTGGCCGCGCTCGTGGCGGGAAAGCAAAGGCCGGCATCCGAAGGCGATGCCAATTGCGCAGACAATCGCGACGCTGAATTCGACGACGCGTTGCAGTAGTTCCTCGCGTCCGAGGCCAGATGCGGCGATACCAAGTGCGACAACCGCGACGAGCGATGCGAGTCCACTCCCCGCTTGAACGAGGACTCGGACGCGTGACACTCCGTAGCCGACGCGCAGCCGAAGTGATCGCGTCTCTGGTGACCAACCAATAGTTACGATCGCGAGTGCGACAACGGGCACGACTGCCGCCTCGAGTCCCGCGATCGGTCTCGACATGTGCCACCAAGCGTGAGCCATCAGCGAGGCGATAGCTGCGAACGCGGCGAATCCTCCGCATATGACGGCGTCGACGAGCGCCCAGCGCCAAAGATGCTTCGGCACCGCTGCGAAGATCGCGCGGCGCGCTTGAAGTCCGACGATCACGCCGACCCAAGTCAGGGCGATCATCGCGAGCGGTCGAGCTGAGACGAGCACGTCGTTCGTAATGAGATCGAGGCCGAGCGGACCGAGAAGGATCCCGAGCGGTATCGCAACCCCTCCGGCGCTTGAGATCAGTGCGAATGCGCGGTGGCGCTGAAATCGCGCGAACGTCGCGGTGAGCGAGAGCGCGCCGAGTCCGACAATCAAAGCCACGGCGACGACTACTCTGAATCGATCGTCGAACGAACTCGTGAGGGCGAGCGAGATCACGGAAGTTCGGACCGTTGGTTGGTCGAGCGTAGTTCCGTGAGCTCAAGCGGATGCAGTCCAAGGACGCTCGCAAGTGGAAGCACCGCACCGATCGGTCGAAGGTCGGCGCGCATCTCCGCGAGGTAACGACCGAGCGCTGCAATGCGATCCGCGCTCGTGATCGCGACAATCAGCTTCGAACCGGTTGTCTGCGGTAGGAGCGCGGCGAGGCCCGCGAAGATCGGCATGTCCTCGCGCACAATCGCGCCGAGCCCGCGGCTTTCGATGACAGTCGCGCCGGTGATTCCGACATCGAGGAGTCCGGTGACGAGCGGATCGAATGCTTCATCATTTCGAGCAATCAAAATGAGCAAGCGATGGGCACTTTCCACCGGTCCGGCTGGCGGCGCTGTCCCGACATCGAAGTCACCCATGGGTGCGATCCTCTGCGAGAAGTCGCTCGACCAGAGTGCGCGGATCGGATGCGTTCAGCAGTCGCTCACGTGCCGGAAGTTGGAGAACGCAGCGACTCAACCGAGCGAGAACTCGGATGTGCTGGCTGGCGTCGCGCCGCGAGCCAGCTGTAAAAAAGATGAGCGTCGCGGGAACGCCGCCCGGGGAAAATAGGACGCCGCCGGTCACAACTGCTGGTATCACAATGAGTTGTGTCTCTCCTCCGAGGATCGCATGCGGGAACGCGACCGCATCGCGCGTTGCGGTCGTGCCTTTGAGCTCGCGCGCCTCGAGCGCGTCCAAGATGTCCGCTTGCGATGGACTCGCTTCGTCCGGTGCGATTGCGCTCGCGGCTTTTCCCGAGAGTGCTTGAAAGAGTTCGTCACGCGACATCACGCCGCGCACGACGATCCCCAACTCCGGCCGAACGAGTCCTTCGAGCGCCACGGGCTCAGCGTACTCCGAGCCGAGCGATCAGGATCGTTGGCGACGAGCGAGCGCGCAAGCCGATTGATTGCGTTAAGATCGCGACGTTATCGCCCTCGGTCGACGTAACGGGCTTGAGGAGACTTGCTGCCGGTTGGGCAGCTGGTGGGAACTTCGTAGGGCTATCGGTTGGGGTTTCGTCGAGCAGATCGACTCGTTCCCACCCGAGGCGCGCCAAGAGGAGTTTCCCCCGAAACCGACGCTCGGGCCGTCCGCGAGTCGATTCCTCCAGCGTTAGTGCCGACTGCGGGAGTACCTCTTTCATTGACGCTCCCCACCGTCTTCCCCTACGATCTCCCCTCGACTTTGTGAAAAAAGGCACAAGGTCAGCCGCCGACACCCGGGCCCTTCTTGAACTGGCTTGGGCTGAAGCGACGAGGAGTTGGTGAACCATGAGCCGTTTCCTCTTCCCACGTTGGTCCAATCTTCTGCTTCCCACGATCCTCCTCCTTGGTGCGGTGGTGCCGCTCTACGTGGCGTTCATCGTCGCGTACGGATTTAGTCCGTACACCCTTGAGGTCGGGTACCAACCGACGCAGCCAGTGCCGTATAGCCACGCGCTCCACGCGGGTGAACTCGGCATTGACTGTCGGTACTGCCACAACACGGTCGAGCACTCTGGGTTCGCGGCAGTGCCGCCGACGCAGACGTGCATGAACTGCCACACAGCGATTCGCCCTGACAGTCCCAAGCTCGCGAAGGTGAAGTCGTCGTACGAAACCGGCATGCCGATCGAGTGGATCAAGATCCACAACGTCGGCGACTTCGCCTACTTCAACCACGCCGCGCACGTCAACCGCGGCGTTGGCTGCGTGACCTGTCACGGCCGAGTTGACCGCATGGAAGTCGTCTATCAGAAGTCACCGCTCTCGATGGGTTGGTGCCTTCAGTGCCATCGCAATCCGATTCAGAATCTTCGCCCGCCAAGCGAAGTGACCAACATGACGTACGACATGGAATCGCTGACGCCCTCCGCGCGCGAGGCCCTGCGAGACCAATACAAGATCAACCCGAGCGAGAACTGCTCGACTTGCCATCGCTGATCGCAGCGGCGCCCTCGTTTGCGTCTCAATTTCCGACATCGCGCCCCGACGCGAATCTTCTCAGAGCAACCAATGACTGACCACCCCCTCCCACTCCTGCACGGGGCTCACCACGGACTCCCGCAGGGGGACGATCAGCTCCACGTCGGCGGCGGCTGCGCATGTAGCAGCTCTAACATCTCGGATGAAGTGCGTGCTCCGCAGAACGCATCCGCGCCGACGGCCTCTACACAGTCCTCTTCACAATTTTGGCGCAGCCTCGACGACAAGTCGCAAACGCCTGAGTTCAAGCAGTGGCAGCACAACGAATTCCAAGAGGGCGCCAGCGAACTCGTGGGCGAAGATAGACGATCGTTCCTGAAGCTCATGGGCGCCAGCATGGCGCTCGCTGGAGCGGCCGCCGCCGGATGTCGGCGCCTTCCCGAGCATCAGATTCACGAGTACGCGACGCGGCCGGAGAACCGAACCCCCGGCACGCCGGTCAAGTACGCGACGAGCTGGGATCTCGACGGCGTTGGCCGCGGATTGATCGTCACGAGTGTCGATGGCCGACCGATCAAGGTCGACGGGAACGCGAAGCACCCGGTCAATCTCGGTTCGTCCGACTCGGTCACGCAAGCAACAGTGCTTGAGCTGTACGACCCGGAGCGCAGCCACGCGTTGTTGCGCAAGGGAGTGAAGTCCAGCCTCGTCGCGTTCCGCGAGTGGTGCGCGACGCAGATGCCGAAGGATGGCTTGGCGATCTTGAGTGAGCCATCGTCGAGCCCGACGCTCGGCGATATGAAGGCGCGCCTGACCAAGAAATTCCCCGGCGCACAATGGTTCGAGTGGTGCGCTGCAAACAGCGATGCTGAACGTCAGGGGACCGAGATCGCGTTCGGCTCGCCGATGCGACCGATTTGGAATCTCGCCGCTGCGGAAGTGATCGTGAGCTTCGACAGCGACTTCCTGATGACGCACCCGAACGCAGTGCGCAACGCACGTGATTTCGCTGCTGGTCGTCGCATCGACGAGACCGATCCGAAGCACGATCCGAAGAAGCAGACGATGAATCGGCTCTACGTCGTCGAGAGCGCACTCACACTCACCGGTATGAATGCCGACGA
>JAWXCC010000070.1:0-4083 GCA_034440475.1 Phycisphaerae bacterium
AAACAGCATCGCCCGGCCAAACAGCATCGCCCGGCCAAACAGCATCGCCCGGCCAAACAGCATCGCCCGGCCAAACAGCATCGCCCGGGTAGTAAGCCCGGGCGATGCGCCGACCGTGTCAGGAGGAAGAGCGTGTCTGGAGAGAGAGGAGAAATGCGTGTGCGGTTGGTTGAGGCGTCGTAGGTCGGGGTAGAGCGCCGCGCCTTCCGCACCCTTCTATACGCGGGGATTCAGCTACGGTTCGGAGCGCACGTCAGTTTTTTGCGGCGAATTGCGGTGTTGCCGCACGTCTGCACTGAGTTATGCGTGTTCCTACGCCGTCCGGCGTCGGTGTAGCGCTCGCGCGAACGCGTCGAGCGAGTCGTGTTGGAAGGGCCGAACGACGCGCGCATGGGCGTGTCGGGCGGGTCACTTCGCCTCATGCTAGTCTCCGCGTCGAGCGCAGATTTCTCCGAGTCCCCGTGCGGCGCTGGCTCTTCGTCGTGGTGTTGAGATGGTGATGGGGATCGTGGTGAGGTAGACATGCAGATCGTCGTTGCGAAGGAAGCGGGCATCGATGGCGCTCGCGTGGAAACCCGTGTCGCACTCGTGCCGGAGTCGGTGAAGAAGCTCGTCGCCGCCGGTTACACCCTCGTCGTCGAAAGCGGAGCGGGCGCCGCGGCGCACTTCAGTGACGATGGTTACCGAGCTAGTGGGGCAACCGTCGTGGCAGGCGGGCGCTCCCTTGTCGCGGCGGCAGACATTCTGGTCTGCGTTGGCCCACCGGCGCTCGATACCGTTGCTGGCCTGCGGAGTGGGGCAACCGTGTTAGGGTCGCTCATGCCAACACGTCACCCGAGCGTCGTGCGGGCGCTCACCGCAGCAAACGTCACCGCGTTCTCGACCGATGCGATTCCGCGCACGACGCGGGCGCAATCCATGGACACTCTTTCGTCGATGGCGAACATCGTCGGCTACCGCGGTGCGCTGATCGGTGCGATGACGCTGGGCAAGTATGCGCCGATGCTCATGACGGCGGCGGGAACGATCTTGCCCGCGAAGATCTTTGTGATAGGCGCTGGTGTCGCTGGGCTGCAAGCCATCGCGACCGCGCGACGACTTGGCGCGCAGCTCTCTGCGACCGACGTGCGACCGGAAGTGAAGGAACAAATCGAGAGCGTAGGGGCGAAGTATGTCGGCATCGAACTCGCGCACAGCGCTGCCGCAGGTGGTGGTTACGCAAAGGAACTTTCAGAAGTAGACAAGGCGCGGCAAAGGCAGATGCTCGCTGAGCAGTGTGCGGTGTCGGATGTCGTCATCACGACCGCGCTCGTTGGCGGCGTGTTCGCGCCGAAGCTCATCACAGCTGACATCGTCAAGCGCATGCGGCCAGGATCGGTCATCGTTGATCTTGCGGCGGACGGTGGGGGCAACTGCGAACTGTCGGTACCGGGTTCGACTGTGGTTGAGCACGGTGTCACGATCGTCGCGCCCTTGAACTTGCCCGCCACGATGCCAACCGATGCGAGCACTCTTTGGTCGCGCAATCTCACGAGCTTCTTGTTGGCGTTCACCAAAGACAAGGCATTCACGTTTGATCTCAGCGACGACATTCAACGCGGCGCCGTGGTCACCCATGCGGGCGAGATACTGCACGCGAAGGCGAAGGATGCGGCGCTCGCTCCTGCGTGATTCGCCCAATTGATTCGCGATATCTAAATCACGAAACCGACGAGCACCAAAATATGACCAGCACGACTCCCATTCTTCTCGCGGCGGCGCATCAACCGGAGCAGCTCGACCTCGTCTCGATGTTGTTCGTCTTCATGCTGGCGACATTCATTGGTATCGGCGTCATTCGCCGGGTTTCCCGACTGCTGCACACGCCACTCATGTCGCTCACGAACGCGATCTCGGCAATCGCTGTTGTCGGTGCGATCATCGTCGCGGGAGGTCAGGACTATCCAACACCAATCAAGCTGCTCGGCGCGGTGGCGCTGTTCGCTTCGATGACCAACATCATCAGCGGCTTCCTGATCACGGACCGAATGCTGAAGATGTTCAAGAGCCAGAAGGCCGCCACCGTTGCGCCACCCCCCGATCGTTCCGCTGACAATTCGGGGGAGGGCCGTCGATGAGTGCGACGACGATCATTGAACTCGCGTACCTGGTTGCCGCTGGGCTTTTCGTCATGTCGCTCCATTGGATGGGCGATCCGAAGTCAGCGCGGCGCGGCGCTTTCGCTGGGATGACGGCAATGCTCATCGCAGTCGTCGCGACAATCGCAAAACCCGAGGTTTCGCACCATTCCGACTTCGTCCGGCACGCCTGGGTCTTTGTTCCGATTCTCTTGGCGATCTGGCCCGGGATTTGGCTCTCGCTTGTGCCGTTGACTGCGGTTCCGCAGCGGACGGCGCTGTCGCACGCATTCGGTGGTCTCGCCGCAGGTTTAGTCGGCACAGCGAAGTACTTCTATTGGGCTGGCGGCGACGGCGGCGAGCTCACGCCGTTCATCATGACCGCGATCGTGGTCGAGGTCGTGCTCGGCTTCCTGACCTTGACGGGGAGTCTCATCGCTGCCGCAAAGCTGCAAGAGGTGAAGTGGATTCCGCAGCGCCCCTGGGTGTATCGCGGTCAGAACATCGTCAACGTTCTGGCGTTTGGTTTGGCCGTCGTCTTAGGTGTTTGTCTCATCGTGCAGCCGACGGCGGCGTGGTCGCCATGGGCCTTCGCCGCACTCATCTTTCTCGCCCTGAACTTCGGCTGGATGCTGGTGATGCCGATCGGCGGCGCGGACATGCCGACGGTCATCGCGATTCTGAACGCGTACGCGGGACTTGCCGCTGTTGCGATGGGCTTTGTTCTCGATAACAAACTACTGATCGTCGCCGGTGCGCTCGACGGCTCTAGTGGGCTCATTCTCTCGATCATCATGTGTAAGGCGATGAACCGCTCGTTCGCGAATGTGCTGTTCGGTGCCTTCGGTCAGGTGCAAACGAAAGCCGTCGGCGGTGAGCAGAAGTCGTACAAAGCGGAGACACCAGAAGGCGCGGCGCAGATTCTCGAGCAAGCGACTTCAGTCGTCATTGTTCCCGGGTACGGACTCGCCGTCGCGCAAGCGCAGCACCGGGTGCGCGAGCTGTACGACCAGCTCAAAAAGCGTGGAATCAAGGTTCGCTTCGCAATTCATCCGGTCGCTGGCCGCATGCCCGGCCACATGAATGTGCTGCTCGCCGAAGCCGAGATTCCCTACGACGATCTCGTCGAGATGGAAGAGATCAACGGCGACATGCCGCAGTGCGACGTGTGTCTCGTGCTGGGAGCTAACGATGTCGTGAATCCCGCAGCCAGAAGCGATCGGTCTAGTCCCATCTTCGGAATGCCAATTATCGACGCCGATCGCGCCCGCACGGTGTTCGCTGTCAAGCGCAGCAAGAATCCGGGCTTCGCCGGAATCGACAACGAGCTGTATTTCCTTGACAAGACGTGGATGTTGTTCGGTGACGCGAAGGCGGTCGTGGGCGAACTTGTCAAACAACTCGCTGGTTCGCCAGGGCACTAGTCATCGCACTTCTCGATGAAGCAGCCGAAGGCCTCGGTTCGGCTGACGGGTGGGGCTCTGCCTTCGAGCGCTGCGTTGATTGCGTCTTCCAGCTCGTGCGTTGACGCGGTGGCTCGGCGCTTGCCAAGGCCCGCGTACCAGTCGTCAATGCGGCCGCGGTAGACAAGCTCGTATTGGTCGCATGCGTGGAATCGCAACACCGCAGCTTCGGGTGTGACAGTCGCGCCGAGGGCGCGCACGATTTCATGACGCGGATCGAAAACGATCGGCATCTGGAGCTTGTAGGACCGTGTGTGTTCGCTCGCGGCGGCCACGGTCGTCCCGTCGGCTGGATAGACGTAGAACATCTGAGCACCGCGTTCGACGCAGTGGGCATAGATGCGAGTCAGCTCTGGCGCATAGGCGTTCGCGATCGGGCAGTCCACGGCACCGAACACGATGACGGTCACATCGTCCGTCTTTCCACGAAGTGCTGGAACGGACGGTTCGTTCGGGGCCTGCACAGGCGCGACATCCTGGGCTGACCGAGTGCAGGCGGCGAC
>JAWXCC010000071.1:0-7048 GCA_034440475.1 Phycisphaerae bacterium
GAACTCCCTCGTCCACGGCGTGCTCTTCCCGCAGTGGCAGATCAAGATCCCGCGCGCGTTGACGGCGCACCTCGAGGCCTTCGGTGCCGGTCGCGTTGACCGCTCCGGCGTGAAGTTCGACCGGCTCGGGAAGACGACCTCTGGTCAGCCGATCTTCGCGGTTGACGATGCCACTGCAGAGTCGATCCGGGCGACGTTCGTGCTGGACGTGAGTCTCATCCGATCGTTCGGCCGCAAGAGGGGTAACGACACGCTCGGCCTCTCTGAGACCCAACAGGAGTTCCTCGTCGCCCTCGCGCTGTGGAAGATCCAGAAGCTCCTTGAGCCGCCCTTCCTGCTGACACGAAGGACCTGCGCATGCACATCGTTACCGCATTCTTGCTCGCTCATTGCTGGTTTGTCCCGGTCGCGACTGTCGGCATGGACGGCCACCAAACCTCGCCACCACCGCGCGAGGTGAAGTTCGCTGAGCTCCTCGCATCCCTGCCCGGGTCAGAGCGAGCGGCTCGATTGACCAGCGCAGCCGAGGCGGGGGTCGTATTCTCCGAAGAGGAAGTGCCCGGGGCATTTGACTTACTGACGAGCGGCTGGCACTCGAAACCTACATGAACAGCTTCGCGGAACCGATCGATCCCACTCGGCAAGCGTTGCTTCAACGGCTTCTCGAATCTCGCAAGGATGCTGACGCGCGGTTTCGCGCTGCGGTGCTCCTCTATCGCGGTGAGCATGGCGGGAAGGACTTCCTTGTCCAGCGCCTCAAGGAAAACGATCGGAGGGCGGCACTCGTCCTCGCCCTCGGGCGCGAAGCCGGTATCGAGTCGGAGCTGGTTCACGCATTGGCCGCCGTTCCAAGTCTCGACATGGAGCTTGCCGAAGCGATCAGCGCATATCCGTATCCGTCGATCGCGGGTCCGCTGAGCGACGCAATCACGATGAACCCGAACCGAATCGACATTCAGGTTGCCGTATCCGGACCGCTTCGTGTGGATGCCGCAGCTTGCCTCATGAGCAACCTTCGATCTCTCGCGGACGACGACTCGACCAAGCTGCTCCTGGCGTCAGCGGCGATCCGCGTTGGCGCGTCGAAGGACGAGATGATGCAATTCCTTCGTGTCGAGCTTCGGCGGAGCAACCTTCCGTTTCCTCGCTGGCGATGCAGGGTGATGGAGGCCATGGGGGTCTCGCGCGATCCATCGTTTCTCGGCGACCTTCGAACGCACCTCAGCGCTGTTATCGAGAACGACAGTGCCGGTCGCGCCGACGCCGACACTCGCGCGGCGCGACGCGCGGAAGGCGAATCGGCGCTCAAGGCGGCGGTCCAAATTCAAGGATCGCTTCCACCGGACTTCGGACCGCTCGTGATCCGCTTCGATCAGCAGCTCGGACCATCTCGAGTCGTGGACAGGATCTTGCTCGCTTCGACAGACGAGACTCTGATTGCGTTTGCCCGCACGCGAGCCAACGAGCGGTCTCCAGTCGCTGCATCTACATTATTGAGACTGCGCCCGGTGCCTCGGCAATTCTTGCCTCGCCCGTCACGTGAAGCGATGCAGGATTGAGCGACCGCCGCTGGGTTCGTGATCCCTCAGCAGATCTCAGCCCCACGGTCACGACCCCTCGGGTTAGGGCCACGATGGAACTCCCGCGCGACTTTTCCCGACCTGTCACGATCGCTCTTGCGGGACCGATGCTCCTCGAATCTCGATTTAGCGGCCATGTGCGGCAATCGGACAGGCGGTGTCCGCTTGGCACCTACGAACCCGACACCGCGTTAACCCGTCCGGCGAGTCTCGATCGAAACAGAGAGACTTTCGCCCCAATCGGTGGCTCCGAGCGCCTAGCGGCTGTCGCGCCCGTTGTCTCGCGCCGCGAGGCTGAGAGCCGAGCCTCGTCCGGGCACAGCTCGCAAACCCTTGCAACGACTGGCCCACCAACGCGAACGCCCGGATCTCGCGATCCGGGCGTTCCCCTTTCGGGTGCGTTTACCAGCGGGTCGGCTTCTGTCGAAGCCGGTCGCTTGAAGTGAGAGGGTCGTGACACCTCGCGAAATGTCTCGGAGTTGTTCCATCATGGCCCTAACCCGAGGGGTCCTGACCGTGGGCATATCGCCCGTCACGATCCGTCGATGGTGCCGGTTACCCCACGCCCGCCAACGCCCGGGCGGTCCGGCGTAGTCGCATGGAGCCCGGCCAGTGCATGAGGGAGAACCGCCTCAGGATCGCACGGATAATCTCTTGGTCGAGCTTCCTGAATCGCACGCCTCGAACCAAGCGAGATCACTGTCCGACAGCGCGAGCGTAGTCAGAGTGATCTGACCGGCGACCGAACGGACGTGTAGCAGAGAGAATGGCTTCGTTGGAAGGAGCCGTTTCGGGGCTCGCTCTCACGGAGTCGCGGCGGCCGGGGGAAGTGCCTCGACGGATTCCGGTCGAGTAGCGGTAGTGAGAATCACCGAACCCGCCTGCGCGCCGTCCAGGAGGAGGGTCGCTGCGCCAAGGAACGCCCTCGAAGACGTGCCCGGAGACGGGTCAGGCGTCACCCGGAAGCCAGTCGTGATCAAATACTGCCCAGGCGAGTCGACGGATATTGGATCGAGATATTGAACTGTCTGCCCAGCCACTGTCGTCCCGGGCGGCAATCGCCAATCAACACGCGGTGTCGCACCGCGAGTTCCGCACACAAGTGTCGTCAGCTCGTCCCTGCCGCTCTCCCCGATCTCCAGCGTGCCGGTGCTAAATCGCGCGGCCGAGCGGAACCTCGGGTCGACAAGACCAGTCGCCTGAACGAACACTCGCTCGGTCGTCCCGTCGCTGAAGATCGCCGTGAGTGCGATTGATTTCTGCCCAGGCAGAGTGAGCGCCACGCGAACCGGGACTACGAGGGGCGACCCGACATCGATGGTCCGATGTTCCCCCAAGCGAGCGGAGAGGCATCCGCACGATGCGGAGAGAGTCTCAACTGTCTTTGAGAGCTCGGCGGTTGTTCCGAACAAGACGGCCCCTTCCGCATAGGTGGTTCCATCACCTACCAGCACGCTCCCGAGGTCAAACGTCCGCGTGCCGCGTGCGGAGCCGACCGAGTCCGCCAGCAGACATGCGCTGCCCGACAACAGCAGGCCGAAAGCAATCAATCCAACCCGGGTTGCCCACTGCGATCGGCCACCCGGTGGCGAACCGTGCTCTCCAACCCGCACCGAAACGTCCGAGGCCGTACATCGCCGTACGCGACAGCGAAGCAATATTCCACCAATTCCTGCGACAACCCCCAAGGCAAGCGCCGCATTTCCGATCCACCGAAGTGTCGTCCACGATGGGTACGACGGGCCGAGCGACGAGGACCCAAGTTTCTCAGCGAGATCGTCGCTCACTGCCACCGTTGGCGGACTCGCTGCCGCATCGGAGGCATCGATCAGCGGCGCTGATGTCGACTGAATGAGCTCCGCCTCGCAGAGGCTCGACAACGCCGCGCCGCGCAGGACATCCTCCACCGTGACCGGATGGCGTGCTCGATGCCGCGACTTTCCGATCGTGACAGTGGTAGCGCCGATGCTCGTGAGTGCTCCGTCCCTGTCATCACTAACCGCCGTGCCTTCAGGCAGCCACCGCCGGACATCGACGAGACTCTCAACACGCTCAGAGTTCCTACGCAGGGACACGAGTTGGTACGTCACGACATGGGCGTCGGGCGCGTCGCGGCCCGGAAACCACGTGAAGTATGAGCGCTCGAGCCGGCGCGGCAGTCTTCGGTCGTCAACCGTAACCCAATCGGTCACGAGCGCTTCGTTGCCGTTGGCGACCTCAGTCGCTTGATCAGTTGCGTCTTCCGGGGGCAGGGCCCGGTGAGCGCGAGTGCTGTCGCCTGCAATAGCGATCGGCGCGGTCCAATCAAGGAGCACAAATGGCTCGAAGATGGCGTCGGCCGCCCCCAGTGATATCACGGCGGCTGCAACGAGTCCGTCCTGCCGTATCCTGAGTGCCTCAGGAGCCATCGCGCCAATCGAGCGTGACAAGCTCCGCAGGACCAGTCCCGACAGGTGGTGGTCCCACTGAAGGAGAATCGGCAGATCAACGGGACTCTGGCTCATGCTGAGCCTGTCCCCGATTGAGACCGACTGCTCGCCCCCCGTGCTTACATGAGTGACAATGGTTCGAATCGCCCCATTCAAGGAGCCCCGCGCCTCCGGCAGGGGAACTATGGCGTCCTGAGCGATCTCCTTCCCTCCGGGGGCCGAAATCCAGCGGGCGGAGATCCATGCATAGCTCCCATCCACCACTATGCGTATGGTCCCTTCCTCGCCGTCGGCACCGAGCGCCCGGACTACCGGTTCGGCAAAACGAGTCGTAAAGCTCCAAGTCGCGTCCAACTCTCCAATCGGGCGTGAGAATGCCACCGAACGCTCGATCAATTGCTGTCGATCGTCAAGCGAGACTGCGCCCGGCACCTGCCCCACAGCACATGCCGCACATATTGCGGTCGCTATCCAAGCCACTGGCATAGTCCACCCTCCCAGCGACAGCGCGACCGGTGCGCTTTGCTACGCCGTCGACAATCCTTCGACTGATTGACCCTGCCGAACGCACCATCCCTGAGTCGGTCGAGACTCTCGGCAGTGCAAGGTAACACTCCAAGTAAATCAGACGCACCATTCGCCTAGCTGCCCCCGGCACCGATCGAGCTCAGCTGGACGAAGAGCCGAACCGGTAGCGCCCCTTGGGTTTCGTCGAGCGACCTTTGCTTGACAACTCCCTCGCCGAAATCCAAGGGGCGTTCTCGCGCTAGTAGCAATTGGGACGAGGGCACGTTTGACCATTCGGTGCGCCAACGCACAGTCCCGCACCGTTGCATACCCCGACGTATTTCGCTCCACAATCGATCTCGGGGTCCGTCGTATCGTAACAGTTCTCAAAGAGATCGAACTCGCATTCGTAAGTCTGGAGCCCGAGCTGGCAGTATCGGCATGGCGCCCCGTTCGTCGCCGTCCCGCAGATTGTCGAGGCGGTGTAGCAACGGCCCGAGATTACGCACTCTTAATACGGATACCACGTTGACGGTCCCTGCGCGTGTGATGGTATCGCAAATGTTATTGCGGCTCCCGCCGCTGCCGCTGCCATGCCAGTCGTACGCAACCAATTCAATTCTTGTCGCATTGTCGCTTCTCCTTCATTAGCTGTCAGATGTTTCGCCAAGGCTTTGCCGGGTCCCATCGCCGACGTACGGCGAGAAGGAAAGACTCAACCGCTTGGCGGTCATCCGGATCGAGTCCATTGAGCATGTCTTGAACGGCCGTTTCGCTGAGCGAGCGACGCTGCTCCGTCAGGGCGCGAACGCGATCGAAGGCAGGATCTCCTGATCTCAGTGGCGCGGGGCTCGCCTGCTTGGCGTCAAGCAATAAATCGATAACCTGTGTTCGCAATTGGGCTCGCGCCTGAACGTAATCGATGTAGCGTTGCTTCCGCTGAAGGTCCAAGCGATCGTGCGCCTGAAGCCAATGAATCACCGCTGTTGGCGACTCCTCTTGAAACGCCTCGGGCAGGGCTGCTGTCAGAGCTCGCTCGTCCCACTCCGCGGCAGCGACCTCACCCAGATCACGGCGCAACGATTGCGTGATCTCGCTGATTGCTTTAAAGAGGCTGACGCGCATCTCCCGCGCCGCCCGTGCTCGCTTCGTGTGACGTGACTCTGCGGCCAACCGCGGGTCCTTGCCACGCTCTGGTCGAACCAAGGCCCCTTCCCGATATGTCCGAAAAAACGCTTGCACCGTGCTGGCTTGCGAATCCTCAAACGAAACCAAAACAGCACGCACCACGTCGACTGCGTGCCGAATCTCCGCTCGAACATGATCAATGTCGTTCGTCGGCGCGTCGCTCGCCAGCTTCAAGACGTCTCGCAGATCCTGATCGAGTGCGCCGTCCTGAGATCCGCTGTGCATCACTGAGCGAAGGTCCAAGCCCTCGCCACCGTACGACCAGCTCGTTGGCGACGAGATATGGCGTAGCAATACGCGACGGAGCAGCGATGCCTTTGCCCGCTGAGCCGCGTCGGCCTTCGCCGTGTCCTTTGGGTCAATATCGGTAGTGAGCGCTGCCCAAGTGTTGTCGATTGCGGCATCAGTCTGTGGCCACACCCGACTCCGAAGTCTCGCGAAGCACTCTTGGATCGCCTCCTCCGCGCCCGGATTTTCGGCTCGCATGCCGGTCAGGCACTCTCGTAGCTCTCTCTCGGCACAGTATTTTCCGAAATCGTTGCATATCGCCGAAATCTGCTCGGCATACGCCTCGATGGCTCGCATCGCCTCGCTTTCTCGGCCATCAGGAAAACCCAGTTCGCGCCAAGCGTCTAGCCACTCATCCGGCGTTACCTGCGGCACGACCATGCTGTGGTAGATGACCGTCGCATCGACAACTTGCGGCGTACGATCCGCGACCGGTGGGGCATCCGGGGACGCAAGCAGACGCTGACCCGTCACGCTAAGGATCGCGAACGCGACGAAGAATAATGTGCCAGCTCGCGCTACCACCTCAGACTCCAATCCCCGCCAGTGCGGCAAACGAGAAGCCAAGTAGTTGTCGACGATACCACAGAGCGTACCAGCCCGTCTTTGGGCCGTCAAGGCGACCATTCGGTAGTCATGAGGATAGGCGGCGAGGTCGTCGATCATGAGAACCGCTTCGGTCGGCACGGATGCCGCTCGCAGGTTTGGCGGGGATCGGGGATGGTGCGTCTTGTGGACAGCGGGGGGTGGGCGCACTGAAACTGAAGTCGCAGTTGCTGGCCAATGGTCGGCCCGCTCGGGCGTGAGCTTGCCCCGCTTCCGTCAGCCTCATACCAGACAAGCCTCATACCAGACACACACGTTCCAATCACATGAGCTTGCCCCGCTTCCGTGGACAGCAGCCTCATACCAGACACACACGTTCCAATCACATACCAGACACACACGTTCCAATCACATACCAGACACACACGTTCCAATCAGCATCACAGGCGACATCCTGTCGATTCTCCCAGCTCGTGGAGCAATCGCCAACGCTCTGGGCAGTGCTTTCTC
>JAWXCC010000072.1:0-16684 GCA_034440475.1 Phycisphaerae bacterium
CACCACCAGCGGGAGCGCCTGCCCCACCACCAGCACCTCCACGACCTCCGCCATCGGCGACCGGGGCAGACTCAGTGTCAGCCCTACTTGGCGCAGCGAGGATGATGGGCGGCGTGAGAAGGGCGGTCAGCAGGCTGACGGCGACGAGAGAGCGCGGACGCAGCGACACAGGCAGAACCTCACGTGGAGGCGGAGCACCAACCGCAACGGCGGACGCGGAGGGCACGTTGAATCTACGACGCTTGGAGATGCCGCGACATTCCCGAACGAAGAATTCAGTGAAACCGGTGGTGAGTTTTCTCGGCGCTCAGTTCTGAAGCGCAGTCGACGCCGCGCACGTCAGTGACTTCGGCGGCTCGATCGGCGGACCCGGTGGGCGCACGCCCGGAGACCCGCCAGGCGATACGGGCAAGTTTGGGCGCATACCAGGGCCTGGCGGGCGTCTGCCGGGCTCGCGACTCGGCCGAGACGCCGGTGATCGAATCGTCGGCCGTAGATCTCGATCGCGGTTCGGATCGCCGGGCGTCACCCCTGGCGCGTGCGGAGCCGAGGTTTCCGCGCCCGTGCGAGAGGAACTCTGGGCAGTCACAGCCGACACACCACCCGTTGATGCGAGCAGGAACGCCGAGAGAAGGGCCGCGTGAGCGACGGGTCGGGTGCGACCGAGATTGGCAGGACGAACTCGCATCCAGGATTCTCCGGAGCTACACGGTGCCAGCGCGGCAGGGCACGCACCGGAACCGGGTCGAATCGGGACAGCCGGCACTGGGCGACCCCGTCGGTCGCGGCAGTGCCCGCTCGAAGAGTGGTACGGCTT
This sequence comes from Phycisphaerae bacterium, assembly GCA_034440475.1. GTDB lineage: Bacteria > Planctomycetota > Phycisphaerae > Phycisphaerales > SM1A02 > JAEUIT01. The sequence goes on from JAWXCC010000072.1 coordinate 818, forward strand.
CGCCCTCGTGATTTGCGAGACAGAGCAAAAAGCGTTGTCCAAAATCCCCTTGTCCAGTTCCAAAGTTCGCGCCCGCTCCACGTCGAGTCGGGCGTGGCGGCCGATCCCGCAAGGACGGAGGGTCGCTAAAGACAATCGCCGCGGCGACCCACCGAGAAGGGGAGTCGCCGCGGCGAAAGGCCGGGGCGGGATTCGAACCCGCGAAAGACGGATTTGCAATCCGTTCCCTTAGGCCACTTGGGTACCCGGCCGTCGAAGGACCTTGCATCTTGGCAAACCACACGAGAAGCGTCAAACCCGCACTTCAGAGATTCGCAGGGTTTCCGAGTTCGTGCCTCTCTCAAGCCGCCGCACAAGATCGGACGAAGCTACCTTGGAGTTTGACCATGCACACGATTGTCCTCGCTGCAATCCTCGCTTCGCTGTCGGCTGTTCCGGGAACCACGTCGGCCGATCCTCCGGCACCGGTCGATGGCACGCGCGCGGTGCCGGGAGTGACGCCGGAACCAAAACGCAGACCGCCGCTCCTGCGCGAAAGCAGTTTCATGGTCCGCGCCGGAGGTGAGATGCGCGGCGACGAGAAGCGCAACGAGTGGTTGTTCCTTCCGAACACGCGCGACGCAAGCGGCCTTCAGCGCGAGATCGTCTTACTTCCTAACGACACACTCGCAGAAGCGATCCGCACCCAGCGTCTCGCGCCGACGCCGATCAGGTTTGAGGCGACGGGAGAGGTGTTCATTTACCACAGTAGAAACTATGTCCTTTTGTCGATGATGACGCCGGTCGTTGCGGTCGAGACGCCAGCGCCAACGCCAACCCCCACAGTCAAGCCCGATGGGAAGCCGGTGCCAAAGCCCGCATCGCCCGCGACGCCGACCACGCCGGTCGACGAGGAAGCGATTGCGGCGGATCTCGAGCGCCGACTCGCGGCGAGGATCGGCTCGCTTCCGAAAGTTGTCACGGCGGCCCCAGCGATACCGCGAGCCCAGAGCGGTGCGGTCGCTGTTCCAACAGCCGTTCCAAGTTCTGACTCTCGCGTGATGAGCCGACGCGGCCACCTGCTGCGTGATGCATCCACCGGCGGTTGGCGATTCGTGTTCGACGGTCAACTCGCGGAAGGCGGCGACCCATCGATGCCGGTTCTGCCGTGTCTTGCGCTCGAACGAGTTGAACAACTCGTTCGAGAAACGGAGAGCCAAGCGCCGCTCCTCGTTTCTGGTTCGACGACGTCGTTTGAAGGACGAACGTTCCTTTTGCCCACGTCGTTTCGCATCGCGCGGGGTGGAAAGGGCGTCAATCCGTGACGCTGCCGATTCGCGCTGTGAGTGACGGCGATTTCGCAGCCGTCGCAGCGCTCACCAATGAATACATCCTGAACACCGCGATTCACTTCGGTGTCGAGCCTGTGACCGCGAACGAGTTGCGCGACGCGTGGCTGCCGAAGCGCGAGCGGTATCCGTTCCTCATCGCGGTCGACGCTTCAAACGAGTTTCTTGGCTACGCGAAGGCTGGCGTGTGGCGGGAGCGAGCCGCGTATCGCTGGACTGCGGAGGTCGGCGTGTACGTCATCGAACGTGCGCAACGCAGCGGTGTCGGCCGCGCGCTCTACGCTCGGCTGATCGCCGATTGCCGCGCGCGCGGACTTCACTCGCTCGTCGGTGGCATCACGCTTCCGAACGAAGCGTCGGTCCGCCTGCACGAGGCCATAGGCTTCGTGAAAACTGCGTTCTTCGCTCAAGCGGGCTGGAAGTTCGGCCGCTGGCACGATGTCGGCTTCTGGCAGCTCATGCTTCTGCCGCCTGAAGTGGTCGCCAACGAACGAATGCCCTAACAATCGGCAGCGCGCTGCAGTGTTAGGCTGCGGTGACTTTCACCATCTTCGGTGGCTTCGTCGGCGTGCCTGAGCGGCTGTCCTTGAGTGGCGTCGCCGCAATCTTGTTGACCACGTCCATGCCGCTCGTGACCTTACCGAACGCGGTGTATTGCTTGTCAAGATGTTGGCAGTTCTCACGAGTCAGACACACGAAGAATTGACTGCCAGCACTGTCAACGTGCGCCGAGCGAGCCGCGGACAGGACGCCCGGCTCGTGCTTTCGATCATTGAACTCAGCGTTCACGGTCCACCCGGGACCGCCGGTGCCGTCACCCTTCGGACATCCCGCTTGAATCACGAACCCAGGGATGATGCGATGAAACGTTAGGTTGTCGTAGAAGCCCTTGCGGGCGAGTTTCAGAAAGCTTTCGGCGTGTTTTGGCGCGACATCGTTCCAAAGCTCGACGGTGAACGGGCCATGGTCGGTCTCGATGGTCGCGGTGGGATAGGCAGTGGGCTTAGAAGTCATGGGTGGCTCGGTGAAGCTGGATTCGTCGTACGCGGATTGGAAAGGGTGCGGAGTGTAGCGGCGGCATCGACGATGGCGCGATTGCGCCGCAGCCACACGACGCACACGACGCAGACGATCGCGGTGAGCGCCGCGATGATGAGGAAGATACGGTTGCTCGGAACACCGAGCCAGCGAGCACCCGAGAAGATCGCGCCGCCCGCGCCGCCCATCGCGAAGCTCATCGCATTCGCTGTACCGAGGAAGCGTCCACGCTCGTCGTCAGGCGCGAGCGCTTGAAGTGATGCCTGTAGTGGAATGATGTAGAAGCCAGCAACGAAGCCCAGAGCGAAAAGCCCCATCGCGGTGAATGCATAGTTGAGCGGCGCGAGACCGAGTGCGAGAAACGCGATCGCGAGGCCCGCCGCACCGAAAGGCACGAGGCCGAGGCGAAGTCGCGCGCCCGACAGCCACGCGGCCGCCATGCAGCCGATACCGATTGCGACCGCCATGATTGCCATGAGGTAGCCCGTTTCGTCTTCGGTCACTTTCAACAGTGACGCGTAGTCCGGCAGGATCTGAAGGACCACCGATGCCAGCAGGTAGAAAAATGTCCACGCCAGCGCAACTGCGAGCGCGGGACCTTGCTTCATCTGCTTCAACACCGCGAAGTAGGTCGAGAACGGGTCTGGGTTGAGCGGAAGATTCGGTGATTGGGCGCGGAGACGCGGTAGGGTGAGGCAACTGAGCAAGCCGCAGATCGTAAAGCCGAGCATCACCAGTCCAGGCAGCCACCATCCGATTCCGGATGACGCAGCTCCACTCTCGTGCGCCACACGAAATTGATACGCCACCGAGCCAGCGATGACCATGCCAGTGATCACCGCGAGATTCGTACCGAGATTGATGAGTGCGTTCGCGCGTCCGAGCTGCTCCCGCTCCACGAGCTCCGCGATCATCCCGTACTTGATCGGACCGAAGAAACTGCTCACACACGCGAACGCGACGAGCGCGGTGATCGCGAGCATGAGACTGTCACACCCGAATGCGAGCACGGTGATGAGCGCGACGCCAATGCTTGCAAGCTTGAGTACGACCGTTGAACGGTTCTTCGGATAGCGATCGGCCAAACGCCCGCCGAATGCTGAGAGCAAGACGAACGGCAGCGTGAAGAGGACTGTGATCCATCCCTGGCCGCCAGCTCCGATGCGACTCTGCCAAGGACCATTCTCAGCGACTGCGAACGTGATCGCGCCCTTGATGACGTTATCGCTTGCAGCTTCGAAGAACTGTGTCGCGAACAGAGAAAGAAACCCTCGGTTCCAGAGCGGACGTCGACTCACCGATCGGGCTCCGCGGGCTTTGTGTTGTCGGGTTTCGCCGCGTTTCCCGCGGGGCGCACGACCCGCGCGTCCGGGCGTCCCTTGCCGGGAGTTCGAGGCGGCGCTGGCACAAGTTCCGCTTCGCGCACAAGAACTGGCTCTTTCGGTCGTCCCGTTGCGAGATCGGCGATCTCGCCATCGGCGATCGCCAGGATTGTGTCGGCTCCACTCACGGCCCATCCGAATGCGCAGTATTGATTGTCAAGCCGCGCGGTGCCCTCGCGCGAAAGGCAAACGAAGAACTGCGATCCCGCTGAATCCGGCGTGTCGTTCCTCGCCATCGATACGACGCCGAAGTCGTGCGCCAAACTACTCGGCTCAAGAGGTAAGTCGTACCCCGCAGCGCCGTCGCCGGTGCCAGTTGGATCACCGCCTTGAATCACGAATGACCGACCTTCGCGATCGAATTTCACGACCCGGTGGAACGGCGTGTGTTCGTACATTCCGCCTTCAGCGAGCGAACGAAAGTTCCACGCGGTGTTCGGTGCGTACTCCGGTGCGAGTGCGATGCGCACATCGCCCTTGTCGGTATGCAGGACGACGTCGCGGTCGAGGTAGATCCGCAATCCGCTGCGCGGGGTGGGGTCGGGCTTGGGCCACGTCTCCTTGAGTTTCACGTAGTCGGCGTTGTCGGGCTCAAGCAGACGATCACCCCAACCAATGATGCGCGTGTAGCTCGTCGTGCCGTCGGGACGCAGGGCGGTCGTCGTGCGCGTGAGCGGGCGCGAGATCAACGGCTGCGCGACCCATGGCGTTCCGATCGCCTCTTCTCCACTCGTGAGTTGAAGCCAGTGCGCCACTTCGATCTCATTGAGCGACGGCAGCGCCGCGGCGAGGTCGATGGACTTGCCCGGCTGCATCGGCACTGCGGCTCTGAGATCGCCGTTCGACGCGACGAGCCTGAGCGTCAGCGGTGCCGTCGTCTCGCCTTCCACGACGGCGCGGATTGGCCGGTTGACGCCGTGGTAGAGCCCGTCAATGCGAAGTTTCGGTGCGGAAGGCGTGTCGCGGGCAGCGCCGTGCGTATCCGTGCTCAGTGCGACGAACAATATAGGGACGAGGAACGTGGCAGCGATGGGGACGCTCATCTGCAACTCCTTAGAATGCGCGCATGACGACTGCGCATCAGGCTACCCGCAACGAGGCCAACATCGTGCGAACCGCGCTCAAAGTGGGTCTTGAGATTCACGTCGAGCTCGCCACGCGGACCAAGATGTTCACGCGGACGCCGAATGTGGCCCACCCCGACTACTACGGCGCTGAACCCAATGCGCTCGTTGATCCGATCGTCGCTGCGCTTCCCGGCGTGCTCCCCGTCATGAATCGTCGCGCGGTCGAGATGTCGATCATGGTCGGGCTCGCGCTGAACTGCGACATCGCTCACGTTTCGAAGTGGGATCGAAAAAACTATTACTACCCCGACCTTCCGAAGGGGTACCAGATTTCGCAGTACGACCTTCCGCTCTGCGGAGACGGTGCGATTGACATTCCCACGTCGGGCGGTGGTACGAAGCGCATCGGCATCATCCGCGCGCACCTCGAAGAGGACACCGGAAAGCTCGGGCACGAGCTGCCAGCTGGCCACGTCTACCAAGCTGGTTCATCGGGTTGTTCGTTTGGGGGTTCGTTAGTCGATCTCAATCGCGCCGGCACGCCGCTCCTAGAGATTGTCACGCAACCAGATTTCGACAGCGCCAACGACGTCGTGAGTTTCGCAAAGGAGCTTCGCAACATTTGCCGGTTTCTCGGCGTGACCGAAGGCATCATGCAGAGGGGTCACATGCGATTCGAGCCGAACGTCAACGTCATCATCGAGACGGCCGACGGTCATCGCTATGCGACGCCAATTGTCGAAGTGAAGAACTTGAATTCGTTCCGTGCTGTGCGCGGGGCGATTGAATTTGAGGCGAAGCGGCAAGTGGAAGAGTGGAAGGCAACGGGGCGCACGATGGGCGCTGGCATGAAGAGCACGCGCGGGTGGGACGACGTTGCGATGGCGACGGTGCTTCAGCGCGAGAAGGAAGACGCGCACGACTATCGCTACTTTCCTGATCCTGATCTCGTGCCGGTTGTCGTGGGCGAAGAGTGGCTCGCGTCGATTCGCGCCGAACTCCCCGAGCTTCCTATCCAGCGCAAGGCTCGCTACATCGAGGGATACGGGCTGCCGCTGAAAGATGCGGCGGCAATCACCGATGAGCGCGATGTCTGTTTCCTCTTCGACCGAGCGACGAAGATCGCCGCGATTTCGGGGGCGTTCGGCGGCGAGCCGCAGGCCGGTTTCGCCATGTGCAAGCTGCTGCTCAACAACGTCACGAAGCGAGCGAACGAGCTCGGTCGTGAAGTTGGCGAACTCGGATTGAGCGCTTCGCAGCTTGCCGAGGTAGCAATTCTCAAAGAGCGAGGCGCGATCGGACCACAGAGTGTGGACCCACTGCTTGCCGCGCTGTGCACCGAATCGGGTGGAACCGACGAGGCGCCGCAACGAATCGCCGAGCGGTTAGGTCTACTCCAAGTGAAGGACGAGGGCCAGCTCGATGAGTGGTGCGCTGCGGCGATCGTCGCGCAACCGCAGGCCGCTGACGACGTGCGCGGTGGAAAAGACGCAGCGATTGGACGCCTCGTTGGTCATGTGATGAAGCTGTCTGGGGGCGCTGTCGACGCGAAAACGGTCACCGCGAAGCTGCGGGCAAAGCTTGGTCGGTAGTTCTGCAATCGCTGCTTTTCCAAACCACGATTGACTCCCATGCAATCACGCCCTTCGCCGCTCGAAGCCGATGTCACCGAGACGCTCGTGTCGGCCGAGCGCATTGCTCGGCGAGTGCACGAAATGGCGGGTGAGATTTGCCGTGACTACCCCGCCGACGCAGCGCACGCGAAGGGTTTGGTCCTTGTGCCGGTGCTGACAGGCGCGTTCATGTTTCTCGCCGATCTCGTCCGCCATCTCCCGCAGAAGATTCGGATCGAGGTTGTGACGGTGTCGAGCTACCCCGGTGCGAGCACCGTGAGCAAGGGCGCGGCGCTCGTTGGAGTTCTTCCGCAGGATCTCGAAGGCCGTGATGTGTTAGTGATAGACGACATTCTCGATTCGGGTCAGACACTCGGACTACTGCACGACGAGATCGTGAAGCGCGGACCGCGCAGCGTGCGCACGTGTGTCTTCCTGCGGAAATCGTGTCGCCGCGTCCGCGAGGTGCACTGCGACTACGTGGGGTTCGACATCCCCGATGCATTCGTCGTCGGGTACGGCCTCGACCACGACGGCTTCTATCGCAACTTACCCTACGTCGGTGTGCTGAAGGCAACCGAAGGAGCACGTACGGACGGGATTGGTGGAACAGCGTGACCACAATGTCCGTCACGCCGCCAGAACGTATCGTCGTCGCTGCGCCAGCGCTCGATGCTGACCGTGACGATTCGCACGGCATTGCCCACCTCCTTCAGCCCGGTGAAATCATCATCCTGCTCCTCAAGCCGAGCATTCTCTTCGTACCGCTCGCGTCGATGTCGTCGTTGCTGGTCGTTGCACTGCTCGCATTCGTCTTCGCGTGGTTGTCGCGTCGATTCCCTCTCTTGCCGTGGTCTGATCAGCAAGCGATCGCGGTCGGAGTTTTCTTCGGCGCTGTGCGCCTTGCGTGGCAGTTCCTTGAGTGGGCGACCCGCCTGTACGTGCTCACCGATCGGCGCGTGCTCCGTCGGCGCGGTGTCTTGCGTGTGAGCGTGTTCGAGTGTCGGCTCGAGCAACTCCAACAGACTGCCGTGTATCAAAGCCTGCGTGAACGCGTGTTTTTCCTAGGAACCGTGTGCTTCGCGACCGCTGGAGCAGCGAGTTTCGTGGCACTGTGGGAATACGTTCCGCGTCCGCTCGATGTACAGCGCACCGTCGCGGAAGCGGTCGAGCGATACGGACGACGTTAGCGCGCTAGTTCTTCGCTCCGCGATTCATCATCTTCTTCATCGTCTCGCGCAGCGCCTTCGCCTGCTGCGGCGTGTAGCCCGCGTCGCGCGGGTTCACTCGCATTGCAGCTGTCCACGTCGTTTCATCCGGGCGATATCCGAGTTCTTCGGAGAGTCGACGCTCGAGGTCATGCATGTGCCCGGCACCGTAGAACACCGCGACGGATTTCACGTCCTTGCGGTCGGCGATCACGGCGCTGAGGTCCTTCATCACGACAGCGTTGCGTTCAAGCAGAATCACCTTCATGAGTTTGTCAAGGCTCGCGCCCATCGCACCGGCACCCAACCCACCGGGCGCGCCCTCGGCGGCTCCGAGCGTTTCAACGAGCAGCATCTTCGCCATTGCCTGCATCTCAGGGCTCGTGCCCATCATGTCGAGCAACAACCCCGCGAGCTTGCCCAGCAGGGATGAACCGTCAAGCATCCCCAGCAGCATCGATGCATCCGCGCCGCTCTCGGCGAACTTGGCCTCAAGCTGATCGATGCTCATATCGCTCGACTGCCAGTTCGCTTTCGATGAGTCCATCGCGTCAAGTTGGAATGTCAGCCCGAGCGCTTTCGCGAGCTTCGTCTGGATTCCTCCACCCTTGGCTGCGGGCTTCGACTTGCCGTCTGAGGTCGCAGCGTCGATGTCGATCGTGACGCGCAGATCGTCGCCTTCCATGGGCTGCGCCGCGCCATCGGGACCGTCGCTTGTAAGAACGATGTGCGCGGGCGACTTCGTTCCTTCGCCCGCAGGTATTCGCTCGAAACGGATCGCGTGTCCCCACGCGTCGCACCGCGAGCCCTCGATCACGCCCTTCCAGCGTTTGCCCGCGTGTTCTACGAGATCGCTGAAGTCGGCCGGAAACGCGCCGTCGCGCTGCCGATGCGCTTCGATCATGCCCTTCAGAAATCCGAGCCGTCCGCGCGTCGCCGCGATTCGCTCCGCGTCGGTAGCGTTCGGCGCGATGGATCCGGAACCTGGCGGACGCACACCTTCGAAGAGCACAAGGTCCTCGGCGTCGAGCAGCGCTTGCATGGCGGTGTAGTACGACGAGTCGGCCACGTGGACGGCGGATACTAGAGTGATGCGCGGACCGTTGCCTTTGATTGGCACAAACGCTCGCGACGCGAGTTCAAGCACCAGCGAGCCCGCGTCGTCGCGCACTCGTGTGTACGGATCGGCGGATGCCTTCGGCGCCGTTTCCGCAACCGGCGGCGTCGCTGACTGCTGCGCGAACGCGGAGCCCGCCCACGCGGGACCGAGCGTCAGACTGCACGCAAGCCCGAATCGAAGACCGGTCGTGAGAATGAGTGCGCGGATGTTCGACATCTGAATCAGCTCCTCGATATTTCGTTGCCCGTCGTACCGTCCACCGTTCTGTGGGGTCCGCTACTTCGGTGGTTTCAGCCACTCGGCGATGCTCTGTCGCTCGCCGAGCAAAAATTCCGGCGCCGGGATGGCCATGAGTGCTGGCGACCCGCGTCCGTCCGTGATCGAGTTGCGATCGAGTCCCGACGTCAGCACGGTCGTGCGCCCGTGGATCGTCCCGACGAGGAGACTCGGAGACGAGGTCAGATCGAGGCCAAGGACCGTGACGGCAGGGCGTTTGAGCTTGATTGCATCGGCGATGCCATTACTCGTCGCGAAGCCCGTCCATGTCACGAATGTCGCGAGGAAACCGACGACGCCTGCGAAGTTGGTAGCGACACGTGGCAGCGACAGACGAAACAAAAGGACGAGCCACAGCACACTGGCGACGAACGCGAAGGCGTCGAAGCCTGCCGTCGCCGCGAGGTCTGCTGACCAACTCATGAAGAGCGAGCGATCGAGCGGAAGCGCCGAAAGCGCGGCCCGTCGGGCTGGCAGAGCGATCCACGTCACCATCATGATCCACACGAGCGATGCGGCGATGAGTCCGAGCCACGCGAACGTTGTAGCTAACTTTGTTGGCTTTGGACCACCGGGTACGCGCGGTCGAGCGATTGATAGACTCGCTGCCGGAATGCTGACGAGCACGAACGCCGCCGCTAGCCGCATTGGGTCGGCCATGGCCATCTCGAATACGCGCATCGGCGCCGCGAGAGCCATTCGTACACCCGAGGCAAGTCCGTGATCGGTCGATGACACGAGGTCTGGCGCTCCGAGCACGCGCGCGAAACCGAGCGACTCGCCGATATGTCCGCTGAGCCACAGCAGCACGATCGCGCCAGCAGTCACCGCAGTCCAGAATCCGGTGCGCACGCCGAAACGGCTCGTGTCATCGTGTGGGCGCACGCTGCGAAAGAGGCGAGTCGGATCGTCACGCACCACGACGATGCGGGTCGGCGGTGGCTCGTTGTGTGCACCCGAGTGTTTCGGATCGTTCGAACCTCGAGTTTTCTTCGTCAGATTCGACATGGTCTGCCTCCTGAAGGCTGCGTGCGACTCGTGATCGTCGAGCCGCCGCTGCCGCGCGTCGACGCTGGCTCAGTCGTGCTCGACCTCTGCGGCCCACACCGTGGCTTCGCGCGGGTTGGGAAGAATCGCAGCAATGTGCTCGAGTGCTGCGCGACTCTCGTCGTCAAGCGACTCGGGAGCCGTGATGCGAATGACCGCATAGAAGTCGCCAGCATCACCCTTCGCGTCGGTGATGCCCTTCGCCTTCGCGCGAAGTTTGGCGCCACTCGACGTGCCAGCTGGCACCTTCAGCCGAACGCTGCCCTTCATGAGCGGCACGTGTATGACAGTTCCGAGCGCGGCTTCCGCGATCGTGATCGGCACGTCGAGATACAAGTCGAGCCCATCCCGACGAAACCACGGATGCTCACCAACGGAGACCGCGAGAATGAGGTCGCCTGCGGGCCCGCCACCGCGCCCGGGCTGGCCTTTTGCTTTCACCCGCATTCGTGCGCCGCTCTTGATGCCCGCCGGGATCTTGACGTCGAGCGACTGGGTGCTGCCGCCCGGGGCTGTGATCCGCACCGTCTCGGTGCCACCGTGAGCCGCGACCGCAAACGGAACCGAAACGGTGTGTTCGATGTCGTCGCCAGCTTGCGCCGCGCCGCGCGAAGTCGGGCGAGCAGGACCACCGCGCCCGCCGCGGGCACCGAAGAGATCGCCGAAGACTGAGTCGAAACCTTCGGCATCCATCTCCGACCAGTTGCCAGTGGCCTCGCCCGACGGCCAGCCGCCAGTCCCGGGTCCGCCGCTCCGCCCGGTCGTATGGCCAGTTGAATGCCGGAACGGGCCACCGCCGTCGTGGCCACCCGACTGACTCGCGGCACCGCTCACGCCGGCGTGCCCGTACTGGTCGTACCGCTTCCGTTTCTCGATGTCGGAGAGCACGTCGTACGCCTCTTGAGCTTCCGCAAACTTCGCGGAAGCGTCGGCGGCCTTACTGACGTCTGGGTGGTGCTTTCGCGCCAGCTTGCGGTGCGCTTTCCGGATGTCGTCGGCGCTGGCACTGCGCGGAACGCCAAGAATCTCGTAGTAATCGCGGGGCATGCGTCCGATCGGTCCGTCGGGAAATTTGTCCGGTCTACGACCGCAGTATACGAGTACGCATCGCGAATCTACGCGGCTCGTAGACTGAATCGACGCTCATGACCTGTGATGCCAAGCATTCTGCGCCTCGCTCTGTGTCGCTGCCGGTGGTGACGCCGTCGGTGCCCGCCCATTCGCGGACCAGCTCCCAGCCCACTTCGGCGTCAACGTCTCGGCCAAGATCGCGGATGGGTTGGAAGCGCGCCATCGTGCTGGGCTCGGTGCAGTTCCTCATGATCGCGCATTTCGTCCAGTGGTATTTGTCAGGTCGAACGTTGAGCCCAGTCGAACCGAGCGAAGCGATGGCGACGCTCAAAGACGGCATCGTCAACACCGGCACCGTGCTCTTCGCGATCGCGCTCCTTTCAACCGTGGTCCTCGGACGGTGGTTCTGCGGCTGGGGCTGTCACGTCATCATGTTGCAGGACCTCTGCGCTTGGATGCTCGGAAAAGTTGGCATCCGTCCCAAGCCGTTCCGCTCGCGGCTCCTCATGTTCGTACCGCTCGCGCTCGCGCTCTACATGTTCGTGTGGCCGGTGGTCTATCGCATCGCGATCGCGCCGTACGTGCGACCGGACCTCAAGTGGCCCGGGTTCACGACTAACTTCATCGTGACCGACTATTGGCAATCGATGCCCGGCGTGTTGATGGCGATCCCATTCCTCTTTGTCTGCGGCTTCCTCATTGTCTATCTGCTCGGCGCCAAGGGCTATTGCACGTACGCGTGTCCGTACGGCGGCTTCTTCGCACCGCTCGACGAGTATGCGATCGGTCGGATTCGTGTGACGAGTGATTGCGAACACTGCGGTCATTGCACATCGGTGTGCACATCGAACGTTCGAGTCCACGAAGAGGTGCGCGACTTCGGCATGGTCGTGAACCCTGGATGCATGAAGTGCATGGACTGCGTCAGTGCATGCCCGAACGACGCGCTGTACTTCGGATTCGGCAAGCCCGCGGCGCTCGCGAAACCGCGCGGAGACGCGCCTCCCGCGGCGCGGAGCTACGACCTCACAACGAAGGAAGAGTTCGCGTTTGCCGCCGTCGCATTCGTCGTGTTCATGTCCGTGCGCGGAACGTTAGGCGTCACGTTGCCGCTGCTCTTCGCGTCGGGTGTGACGGCGTGCGTCACCTTCGCCGCATGGAAGGCGTGGCGCACGCTCCGCGATGAGAACGTGAATTTTCACCGATGGCGACTGCGCACGCACGGCTCGATGAAGCCCGCTGGATTCGCTTGGTTAGCCATGACGAGTGTCGTGATGCTGCTGGCAGTCGGGAGTGCGGCTGTCAATACGATGGGATTCGCCGCGGTCTGGCTCGACGATCGCATCACGCTTCCGCCCGAAGTCGTCTTCTCGGGCAATCCGGTGGTGCTCGATCCGCCGCTCGTGCAGACCGCCGAGCGCGCGATCGCGCTCTACGGAGCTGCGAGTGGAATCCGCGCTGGTGGCATCTCGATCCTTCCGGTCGCGCAAGGGACGATCGACATGCGCCGCGCGTGGCTTTTGTCCTGTCTCGGGCGTTATGAAGAGGCTGAGCCGATGCTGCGGCAGACGATTGAACGCGACGGCACCAACGAGCGCACGGCGGCGGCGCTTGGGCGCGTGCTGCGCGGCCAACGCCGTTACGACGAGGCGGTCGCGTGGTACGAAGTGACGACTGCAGCGCATCCAGAGTGGCGCGATTTGCAAGAGGAGTACGTCCTCTGGCTCACCGCAGAAGCGCGAACTGTCGAAGCGATTACTGCGGCACGAAGCGCGCTCGCGCGGCGACCCGATGAGTTGATGTACATGCGCCGACTCTCGCTCGCGCTCATGCAACTCGGTGCTGGCCCAGAGATCGAAGAAGGAATCCAACTGACCGACCGAACGCTCGAGATCGCGCCGAACAATCCGTTCGCGTATCGCGCGCTGTCGGAGGCGTACTTCCGACTCGGCAAGCTTGACGAGTCGGAAGGGGCGATGCGAAAGGCGCTGGAACTCGCGCCCGACGACTGGCGGATCAAGCAGGCGCTCGGCGAACTTCTCATCGGTGTCGGCAAGGCCGAAGAGGGCGCGCCGATATTGCATGAGGCGCGGCAGCGCGGGGTGACGAGTTCGCCGTAGCGCGTCGTCGGTACTCCGAACCTGCACGCCCTCGTGGATGCCCAGCTGGCCGGGGAGCGATTCGTCGATCGTGTTCCGCAGCTGCGACGTGTAGTCGAACGAGAGCGTGCGCAAGCGCGTGACGGCCTCGCGGTCGGACCAGAGCGCGGCACCGTTCCTCCTCTTCAAGGAGCCGCGAGCGCCTGTCGCAGCGGGAGATGACGTGACAAAGGAAGGGGCTGAACAGGATCGAAGATGTGTTTACGCGGAGTTGCCATGACGCGGGATTATCATTGGCGAAATCGCGCGACCCGCGAAAGTGCTGACTTTTTGCGGGTGTGCGAAGGGCGAATGGGTGTGGCCGTTATGCGCTTGCGGGCTTGCGTGACCGGAACGTACCCGCGCCTCGCGATGGCCGGCCGGGGGACGTCGGGCGCACCCCCACCACCACGGCTGCGCTTCGCTACGCCGCGGTCCCCCGCCCCCCAACGAAACGTTGGGGGAGGATGCGGCGGCGTCGCACGCTTCGGGAAGTGGACAACATCGTGGACATGGACAACATCGGGGACACACCCACGCGCCCGGCCGCCAGCTCCAGCCGCGGCCACAAGGCGCGCGACGCGCGTCGGACTGACGTCTAACTCAACCGTTCAGCCGCACACGCCAAGCGCCGAGCTGCACTTGGATGTGTGTAGCCAGTGTGGCTCCGCCAAACCCTCCCAAAACAGAGTTTCGGGGGCAGATGCAAGAGCATCCTCCCCCACGCGAAGCGTGGGGGAGGTGGCAGCCCGAAGCGCAGCGCAGGGCTGACGGAGGGGGTGCGAGGACGATCGCGCAACCCGCCGAGCTGCCGAGCTGCACTTGGAAGCTCAGCCCGTCCACGCCCCAAACAGAATCCCCACATCAGCAGCTCCCACGGCACCCTCGCCATCGAGATCTGCACTTGGATCGCTCGTTCCCCATGCAGAGCATGGTGGACAGCCTCGTGCGCCGCGCATCCGCCCTCGCGGAAGCGCGACAGCAACCTGTATGCGCTCTTGCGCGAGACGCCGGCGAGACGCGGGGCCTCGGCGACCGACGCGCCATGATCGACCACCAGATCCATCAGACGATTGCCTTCGGACACGGCACATGTTTCCTTCCACGGCATGCCGAAGGATCGGCTGCGGCCGTGCGCCTGTCACTCATGTGACCTGACAAAAGTGTTACTCAAGGAGCCCACGGAAGCCATAGTGGCCACACCCCTTCGTGTGCGAGTGACGACGCGAAACCAAGAAGCGTTTCCATCGGTCAAACGGACCGGCACATCGATGGCAATGCAGCGAGGATCGAATCGAGTGTGCGCGCCGCTAGCTCGATCGCTCGTTCGGCGTCGGCCACGTTGATAGTGACCGGGTCGCCTAGGTACCGAAACCGCCATGCAAACTCGGTGAGCAACGACGCTTTGCGCGCGACCTCGTTGAGCGAGGGCGCGACCCTCACGACCCCAGCCCCGAGTTCAGTCAGATTGTGAGTCTTGCGGAACGGCGTTTCGGTGTGCACAAGGACTGCGTTGAGAGCCTTCTCGGCGCAATGCGGCGCGTGGAATGCGGCGTCGTTGAGCAGCGGCGGAGAAGCGGTCAAGTCGTGCCGACCGGCGCGCAGGTCCTCGGACGCTCGCGCGAGCCACGCCCGGACCTCAAGGACGCGGGGATCAGGCGCGTCATGCGGCACGCAACAGCCGTCCGTCACAATCGACGAGCCAAGGCAGCGACGCGACCACGCGACGCCGGGCCTCGAACTCGGACTCCGTGAGGACCACGACATCGGCACCGCGTTCGAGACCCCACAGAACCTCTGCGGCAGTGCGCGGACTGCGCCGACGCTCATCCGCGTCGTCTTCGACGATGACTGCAAGGTCAATGTCGCTATCAGCGCCTGCGTCGCCTCTCGCCTCCGACCCGAATAGATAGACCCGTCGCGGTTGGTACGCGGCCACGAGGCGCCGGAGGATCTCCGGAAGGATGGCAGCGTTTCCCGGGGTCATCGCTGAAGTCTACCTCCGTCGCCCGCTGTCAGGAAGCCATAGTGGCCACACCCGTTCGAGTGTAACTCGGCGCTCGGCGCCTACGGCTGAACTGCTGGCCGAGACGTCAGTCCGAGGCGCGTCATGCCCCTTGCGGCCGCATCTGCCGCCGTCGTGATGCCGGTTACGAGCGACGCGACTGCGAAACGCCTCAGCCCGCGCGCACCGATCGCGCAGACGCTCGTTCGTCCGTTGCTGTTTCGCCTAAGTTTGTCGACGGATCTCCTAACAGTTCGCCGGTTGCGGCGACTCGGTTGCGTCCGGCGGTGCTCGCTCCGCTGCGACACGTCGCGCCGTGCCGGGGACGAGCGCCGCCACCGCAACGACGAACCGTCGGCCCGTCTCCTTGGCCTTGCGCGCCAGCGCAGCCGCGCCTCCGCTGAAGTTCCCGAGCGGACTCGCGAGCCCGCGCGCCATCGCCGACTCGAGCGCTGCAAGCGGACCGCACATGAAATCACCGAGCCGCGCGTCGCCTGCGCCTCGCGCGGACTCGAGTAGTGCGAGGTCCAGTTCCGCGAGCGGCTTTGGCGTCGACGCCGCCACCATGCCGCGC
>JAWXCC010000073.1:0-11636 GCA_034440475.1 Phycisphaerae bacterium
TGCCCAGCGGACCCTTGTCAGGCTTGCCGTCCGACCCATAGCGCCAGAACGTGTACCAAATCGTGTCTTCACCGAAACGTGTGAGCATGGTGCGACGACCATCGGAGCGCCACGAAAACTCGACGTCGTCTCGCCGAAGCGCTTCAGCGACGTCACGCGGCATGCGCGCACCCAGCCATGTGAGATCGGCAGTGAGGTCGAGTGCACGTGAATGAGGAACGGGCGCATCGTTCGCCAAACCGGGCAGTGCGGTGAGGACGAGTGATAGAAACGCGCCAGCGAGAAGCCACCCGACGATGCGAAAGAGGAGTTGAGGGCGAGGGGCAGTCACGGAAGGGAGCAAGCTCGTCGGTATCGTTCGGCTCAACGACTATTCATTCATGGGCCGCGCCGCGTCACGGACGCGCGTCCTTCGCGGGATGGCGAAGTCGCTCAAGCTCACTCTTGAGCGGTGCCCAATACACCAGATCCGCAGCGCGCTCAGCGTCTTCTTCCTCACGAAGGGCGGTGGCGATTGCGGCCTCACTGCCGCCGCGCACGGCAACCAGTACCGCAGGTCGCGACTCGAGTTTCGCTTCCTGTGCATGACGAGTAACGACTTCGGAGACGAGCGCTGGGGTGCGACATTCGCGCAGCCAGAAACGGATGTAGCCCGGTGTAGGCGTTCGACTCTTCGCGAAGTAGTCGGCCTCGACTAAGCGCCTGAGCATCGGCCAATCCTTGTCACGCTGCGTCTTCTTCGAAGCGACCAGATCCGGCAGACTAAGCAAGGCGATGCCGCTCGCAAGCGTCACCCGTCGTTCCCAAAGCCGAGCAAATTCATCAACTCCGCGCATGCGACTCATCACGTCGACGCGCAGGCCGTCGACGAGCGGCGCATGACAGCGGAAGTGGACCGCGTGTCCTGCGTCAAGCATCGTGGCGTCGAAGGGCGGCACCGCGATGACTTCGGCTCGTAAGTCACGCATCGCCGCCGAGAGCGACTCAAGATTGGCGGCGTTGGCCAGTACGGCAACCTCGACGACGCGCGTGAATTCACTCGCCCCGTAGACAACGCAAGCTTGGCCACCCATCAAGAGCGCCTCCACCCGATGGCGCAACAAGGTTTCAAGCACGATTTGGACGGACGGCGCGACCATCATGCGTCTGGTTTCGGATTCGGACTCAAGGACAAATCCGTTCGCACGTTCGTTCGCAGGACGACTCGGCGACGCTGCGCGAATTCCCGAAGATCCTCGGCGCTCCAGAATGGGTTCGAGTGTCGACTTCGGGATCGAGACTGCCGCCGAGCGCGAGGTACTCGATCCAAAGCCGCTGAGACGCTTCCCAACGCTCGAGCGGCGTTAGCGCATACCACGCCGCCCACTCGGGACCCGCGACTGCCTCCGCCGTGAGTGGTTAAGATTGCAGGACTAACACTCCGTTTGATGGGATCGATGTGTGCGCGGCGGACTACGTGCTACTTCAAGAGGTCGGCTTCAACTGCGAAGCGGTTGAGCCGCCGCCGCACGTCACCATTCCGGTCCGCCCGAATACCGCCCATATGCATCCGCCATCGCCTGCACCATCTCGCCGAGCGTGCACTTGTTGTGAGCCGCTTCGACGAGGGCTGGCATGACATTCTTGCCGTCGCGGGCTGCTGCGCGAATGGTGTCGAGACTCCGCGCCGCCACCGAAGCGTCTCGCGATTTGCGGAATTTGGTGAGCCGGTCGCACTGCTCCGTCTCAACCGTGTGCGGGATCTGAAGGATCTCCATCGCGCGATCTTCGTTGCCTTCGGGATACGCATTGACGCCGACGATCACGCGATCACCAGCTTCCATCTCTTGGCCAAAGCGGTAGCTCGCTTCAGCGATCGCCCGGCGGAAATAGCCCTTGTGAATGCCGGCGACGACGCCACCCATGTCGTCGATCTCTTTGATGATCGCGTTGCCGTCGGCCTCCATCCGATCGGTGAGCGCCTCGACAAACCACGACCCGCCGAGCGGATCGACCGTTCGGTGCACGCCGGTTTCGTGCGCGAGAATTTGCTGCGTTCGAAGCGCAACCCGCACCGCAGTCTCTGTCGGCAGGCCCAGCGTTTCGTCCATCGAATCGGTGTGCAGGCTCTGGCACCCTCCGAGGATTCCCGCCAGCGCCTGGTACGCGACGCGCACGATGTTGTTGAGCGGCTGCTGCTCGGTCAGAGAGCAACCGGCGGTTTGCACGTGCGTGCGCATGAGCCACGAGCGCTCTTTCTTCGCGCCGTAGCGATCGCGCATCGCGTTGGCCCAGATGCGTCGCGCAGCTCGAAGCTTGCAGATTTCTTCGAAGAATTCGTTGTGGCTGTTGAAGAAGAAGCTCAGCCGCGGTGCGAACGTATCCACATCAAGCCCGCGCTTCATGCAGGCTTCGACGTACTCCATGCCGTCGCGCAACGTGAACGCAAGTTCCTGCGTCGCGGTCGAACCAGCTTCACGGATGTGATAGCCCGAAATCGATACGGAATTCCACTTCGGCAAGTGCTGCGTTGCGAACTCGATCGTGTCGATCACGAGCTTGACGCTCGCCTCGGGCGGGTAGATGAATTCGTTCTGCGAGTGGAACTCTTTGAGAATGTCGTTCTGCAACGTGCCGCCGACGGTGTCCCACGAAATGCCTCGCTCTTTCGCCATCGCGAGATACATCGCCCAGATCACGCACGCCGGACCGTTGATAGTCTGCGAGACAGTGACGTCGCCGATCGGAATGTCGGCGTAGAGGCGATGCATATCTTCGATCGTCGAGATCGCGACGCCACAGCGTCCGACCTCTCCCGATGACAGCGGATCGTCAGAGTCACGCCCCATGAGCGTCGGCAAATCGAATGCCGTCGAGAGGCCGGTATTCGCCTTCGCACTTTTTGCATTGGCTAACAAGTACTTGAAACGCGCGTTCGTGTCGTCGGCCGAGCCGAAGCCAGCGAACTGCCGCATCGTCCAGAGACGCTCGCGATACATCGTCTTGTGTACGCCACGCGTGTATGGGAATTGGCCAGGCTCGGCGATGCGCGGATGCGGCTTCGAATGGTCGCTCGGATCCGTGGTCGCAACCGACGATGGCACGTACTTCTCGTCAATGACGTAACCGGAGATGGTCACCGTTTCAGGATCGACGCCAGTTCCCATCGGGGGTGGCACAGCCTTGGATGGTGGCTGAATCGACGGCGACGCTGTGGTTTTGTTACTCGGTACGGCGGTCATAGTGAATGCTCGAATGGCGGGCGGTCAAGGGCATCGTAGTCGGAGGCGTTCCGCAATCAGAGGGGCGATCCGGGCGGGCCCCCAAACGACGCGCGGCGTTGCGCTATCGGCCGTGCGATGATGCTCGGGCGCCTATGGTCGGACCGGAAGCCGAAACGATGGACCGAAGACCCCTCGCCTCGCGCGAGACGGGTTGGGCGCGGACCATGGCCGCCTGGCTGACGGCTGCGGGAGCGGCACCCAACGCAATCTCGATCGCCGGAATGGGCTTTGGAGTTACTGCGGGCGTCGCGTTTGCTCTCACGCGAGCCACGCCCGCGGGTTGGGTCGAGCGTGGTCTCTGGCTCGCTGGCGCACTCTTCGTGCAACTGCGGTTGCTCGCGAACCTCTTGGATGGCATGGTCGCGGTGGAAGGAAACCGGCGATCGCGGACCGGTGAGCTCTATAACGAGATACCCGATCGCGTATCCGATTCTGCGATCCTTCTCGGTGCTGGCGTCGGATGCGGCGCTCTATGGGCGGAGGGCCTCGCGCTCGGCTTGTTCGCGGCGCTGGCCGCAATGTTCGTTTCATATATTCGGGCCGTCGGCAAAGCGACCACGGGCACGAGCGCGTACATCGGCCCGATGGCAAAGCAACATCGCATGGCGGTCGTCACGATTGCCGCAGTTGCCGTGGCGCTTCTTCCGCAGTCACTTCGGCTGACGTGGACGTGGACCAATCACGGTGAGCCGTTCGGCCTGATCGCGGTAGCGCTCGTTGTGATCGTCGTCGGCTGTGCGATCACCGCGTTTCGACGTCTGATACGCATCGCCCGTTCCATGCGGGGTACGTCGTGACGCTTGCCATGGACAGCGCCACTCTCGACCGTCTCTTCGGCGTGCGCGACGCGTTCGCAGAGCCCGTCGTCGTCATCGTGACGATTGCGACGTTTGCGCTGCTCGCCATCTCCATCGTGGGAACGTTCGCCCTGAGTCGCGTGGGCAAGCTCTCGCCAGCTCTTGCTGATGACCTAAGAAAGCGCAACCGCTCGTGGCTGATCCTCGTGCCGCTACTCGGGCTGCCGGTCCTCGCGGGAGCAGCATGGACGATTCTCGCCGTAACGATCGCGAGCCTCGCGTGCTACCGCGAGTTCGCGCGCGCGACTGGCATGTTTCGCGAGAAGCTCGTGAGCTCGCTCGTCGTCGTCGGTATTCTCGCGCTCGGATTTGCGTCACTCGACAACTGGTATGGGTTCTTCGAGGCGCTGCCAGCGCTCATGCTCTGTGTCTTGCTCGCCGTGCCGATCGCGCAGGACCGCCCCAAGCGCTACATCCAGCGCACTGGCCTAGGCATCATGGCATTCATGATCTTCGGCGTGGGTTTAGCCCACCTCGGCTTCATCGCGAATGATCCCGATTACCGTTCGATCATTTTGATGATTCTTTTCTGTGTGCAACTGAACGACGTGATGGCGTTCGTGTGCGGCAAGGCATTCGGACATCGCAAGATTGCGCCGCGCACGAGTCCGAACAAAACACTCGGTGGTTCGCTCGGCGCGCTGGTCATCACGACGACGGTCGCGGCGTTCCTTGGACATCTCGTCTTTCAAGGAGGCCCGCTCGACGAGCCGACACAACTCGTCGCGCTCGGCCTTCTCATCGCGATCGGCGGTCAGCTCGGCGACCTCGTCCTGTCGTCCATCAAGCGCGACGTTGGCGTCAAGGACATGGCGGCGACCTTCCCCGGCCACGGCGGATTGCTCGACCGTTTGAACAGCACGTTGCTCGTGGCACCCGCGGCGTTTCATTACATCCACTACGTGCGCGGCATCGCGATCGACACGCCGGCTCGAATCCTGAGCGGTGGCTTCTGATGGATGATTGGAACCTCGAACCAGCGCGCGACAGCGGACTGCGGATGCACGCCCGCACGGCGAGTTTGCACAGAGAGAGTGGACTGCTCCAGACGATCGGCCACGTCGCGTGGTGGGCGGGAATTCGCGCGTTTCTGACGTTTTACAACCGCATGCGCGTCGTGAACGCAGAGCGACTCCCCCGCGAGCCGCCGTTCATACTCATTGCGAACCACGCGAGCCACATTGATGTCTTCATGCTCGGCGCGCACGTCTCGCCGCGAGTTCGCGACCGAGTCTTTCCGCTCGCAGCGGGCGACGTCTTCTTTGAAGATCCAGCGCGAGCTGTCTTCGCGACGGGACTCCTCAACGCGCTACCGATTTGGCGGAAGCGCCGGACGCCGGAAGCGCTGCGCCTCTTACGGGCCCGGATGGTCGAAGAGCGCTGCGGCTACATACTCTTTCCCGAAGGTGCCCGAAGCCGTGACGGAAAGCTGCTGCCGTTCAAATCGGGCATTGGTATGTTAGTCGCAGCCACCGATGTACCGGTGATCCCCTGCTACCTCGAAGGCGCGTTCCGCGCCATGCCACCCGGGGTACGCATCCCGAGGCCGACGAAGCTCGTGCTGCGCGTCGGAAACGCGCAGACATTTGCCGACGTGCCAAACCGGCGCGAGGGCTGGGATGTCGTTTCGCAGCGATTACGTGCAGAAGTCGATCGACTGGAGGCAATCGCGACGAGCGGAGAAGAAAACCCCCGCGAATGTGAGATCTCGCGGGTGCGGAGTTGATGAAATCAAGTCGTGCGAGTTGGCTTACCGAGCTCGCCCAGGCGCAGCTGCGTGCGGCGGCGAGATCGATGAACTGCCAGACGCGTGGTACGCGCCGGTGCCGCGGCCATTGACGCGAGCATTCGCATCCCACGCGCCGCCCGCTCGCGCCGCAGCCCCGGCCGGAACTCCCCAGATGTCATGGTACGAGTCGGCGTACCCGTTGTAGTACGAACCATTCCAGTATTTGTCGCCGTCGTAGCTACCGTTGCCCGACGTGGATGAACCCGAGGACGAGCTCGAACCAGTCGCGGAGCTCTGACTAAACTTGTAGTTGTAGTCGATGCCGGTCGAATACGGGATCTTGTCCCAAATCGCTTCCATCTGAAGTCGCGCTGCCGCCTTGCGCTTGGCGTCCGTGGCCTCTGCGGCAGTAAACTTGGCCTCGCGAGCCGCAGCGTCGGCCTTCGCCTTCGCGACCATGTCGGCAGACGCCTTCACCGCCCACGCGTGGTATTCCTCGACGAGGTTCTTCGAGCGAATGAAGCTCGTCATTCCCCACGCTTTTTGCGGGCAGCTTGGTACTGATCCCAGTTGCCCTGGGCCAACATCGTCTCGCCCGCGACCTCGCGTCCGAGGGTGTCGAGGTCCTCCGACATCGCCGGCCTACCTAAACACTCATTCATCGCCGCTGTCAGCGCTCGGTGAAACGAGATGCTCGGATTGAACGTCGGAGTAGCGTACTTGGCGAACTCGCCATCGAGGTTCTTGAAGGCAATGAATCCAGTGAGTAGCTTCACCCGCTGGGTCGCCTGCGGCAACGACTCCCCAACTGCGTCGTCCATCAGACCGAGTCCGGCGAATTCGTTCATCAGATTGCGAGCGGCGGCCGAGCGCGGCGGGGTCGCTTGGGCCGTCTGGGCTGGCTCGGTGATGGGTGACGTCGCGGGCGCCGACGTCGAGGCTTAGTTGAGCACTCCAACCAGCACCGCCACGGTCAAAGGAGAGAACGATCTAGACATGTCAACAAGTATCGAAACTCCTTATGAACGCTGGTGATCAACAACGCCGACGCCACGGCGAGGACTGCGATCAGAATGTTGAGCAGGCCCCATGAGGCGACGAACCCTTGGCTTCGGATTGCACTCCCCCATTCGATGCCTGTCCGATGACGGCATCCGCAATCGAAGCGCGTAGTTCGGCCAGTCGAGTTTTTTCGGACGCGTCAGCGTCGTCGCTTCTACTGCGCTTTCGACCAGCCCTGCTCCGGATCAAACGCAGGGATGCCGATTGCGGCGGTCACGGCGTCACTTCCAAGGTCGCGCTGATAGACCACGGCATCCTCAGCGACCACGAACGTCATGACGCCCGTTTCGCCGTAGACCGCGGGCCACGCGATGATCGCGAACCCTTGCGTCATGTGCCCCGTGTCGTCGATGTAGCTGCGGGCACCACCCGCCGCAGAGGGTCCTTGGCTCTTGAGTACACGGAAGTAGTAGCCGTGAAAGGACTGGTTCTGTACTACCGAGGGGGTGAGATCGCCGCTTGCATACGCCTCGGCGACCGCTGGCCCCACCGGCGAGATCGGCGGGGTTTTGGCGTCGGACCAGTACAGCCCGTCGCGCTTTCCAGGCGAGCTCGCGATCCTCGCCGCGTAGCTCGGTATCGCGTCGCCCTGTGGATTCATGATTAGGTACTCTCGCTGTGCGCGCACGAGGCCAGCAAGAACCTCGATCGTGTCGAGTTCGTTGAGTCCGACGGTTCGTGTGCGAATCTCGTTCGCTCCGGCGGCCGTGTCGAAACTCCAGCGCCCCTCCGTTTCGACAATCGGTGCCGGAAACTCCCAGTCATTCTCGCCAACCACCAAGATCACGTTTCCTGGTGCTGTCGTGCGGAGCGAGTGGCGCCGGTCATAGGCGAGCGCGAAGCGTTGGAGGTTGATGTCGTCCTGCGTTCGATCACCGGACGACAGCCATCCGAGATCGGGGCCGAGGACGAGGTTGAGTTCGCGACCGTCCAGATTTCCCGCCGCATCCGCCAGCGAGAGCGCTGCCTCATCGGGAGTTGCGAAGGTGTACTGCTCGTTGATGACGTCAGCGGTCTTCTCCGACGTTGCGCAGCCTGCGAAGTACGCCGCGAGAGCGAGCGACGCGATGGTGAGCAGAGGCGATAGTTGAGACAACGTGAAGGATCTCGATGATGAAGTCAAACGCATCTGTTAGATCCGAGCTGAAGGATTGAATCGGTCGCGCTGGTAGTCCGGTCAATTGTTAGTCTGCTAGGTCCTGCGGCGCACGTCAGCCGCCTCGACCGCCGCCAACTCGGCCTCCACCACCGCCGGTTCGGCCCGCCGCCTTCGCCGCCTGCGGACGGACGCGCAGCAGGCTGAGCCGCTGGCCGCGCCACCGGCCGCGACGCCGGCACCAAATCCGATCACACCAGCCACGACGACGGCACCTGGATCAGGCCGCACGACTACCGGCATATAAATCACCTGTGGATTCGCGGGCTGGATGATGATCGTGGTGCCGTCTTGGGCGACGACCTGCTGCGGCGTTGTCTGAAGCGTGCCGTTGTCCCACGCGCGGCGGCGCATCGTCTGCAACGACTCTATCAGCGCTTCTCCCTGCGTGAGAAAGGCGGTGCCAATCGCCGCCGTCCACTCTGGATACGCGTTGAGCATGTTGAGTGCGTCGGAGACCTCAGCGAGCCCCACGACGCTTGGTTCCCACCCTTGATTCTGGAAGTCAGCCGGACGCCCTCCCCGGGCCACGAACGCGGCGGCCGCCTGCACATCGTCGGGATACACACTTGATTCGAGAACAATCGCTAAGAGCGGATCGCAAGCTGGCATGCGTGCACGCACAATTGATCGCGCTCTGTCTCTGCGCTGACCTTTTTACTGCTTCGAGTATTCGTAGACGCCACGACCGGTTTTGTCGCCGAGCCGACCCGCTTGGACGAGTTGCCGCAGTAATGGACACGGGAAGAACTTCGGCTGACCGAGTTCGCGATAGAGCACCATCATGATGTCGTGACAGACGTCGAGTCCGATGAAATCGGCAAGGCGCAGCGGCCCCATTGGAAAGTTGCAGCCAAGCAGCATGATCTGATCGATGTCCTCGGGCTTCGCGACGCCGTCCATCCACGCGTAGAACGCCTCGTTGATCATGGGCATGAGCACGCGGTTGGAGACGAATCCAGCACGGTCGTTCGCGGGGACGGGCGTCTTGCCCATCGCCTTCGCCAGTTCCAGTGTGCGCGCCGTCGTCTCTTCGCTGGTCGCGATCCCCTTGATCACTTCGACGAGCTTCATCAGCGGTACCGGATTGAAGAAGTGCATGCCGATGACGCGCGGCGCATCAGCGCCGACGGAACTCGCGATATCGGTAATCGAGATGCTCGACGTGTTCGTTGCCAAGACGACGTCCTTGCGAAACGTCGCCTGCATCGTGGCAAAGAGCTTTTTCTTCAGCTCCACGTTCTCCGTTGCCGCCTCGACGACCCAGTCGGCATCCTTCGCTTCGGCCATGCTTTGCACGTAGCAGAGCCGCTTCGCGGCCGCGTCAGCATCTACTTGGGTCAGCTTCTGCTTCTCGACCGCTCGGGCGAGTGTCTTCTGGTGGTACGCCTTGGCCTTGTCGAGCGCCGGCTGACTCACGTCGATCTGGATCGCCGCGATGCCGCTTTGTGCGGCGGTCAGGGAAATACCTGAACCCATGGTTCCGGCGCCAATCACCGCAATCGTTTTGACCGTAGACATAGGCCAAGATCGTACGGGACGTTTCGAGGTTTCGCTGCGAGTTGGAGCACCGCGCTTCGCGCCCGCGACGCGGCGCGTTAGTGTGTACGTTCCAGGCGGACGTCACATTCGATCGCTCCTGTGTGGGGGGACTCGGATATGACGCCCGACCGGATCGGGCTGGAGGCTTCCCTTGCCTCAGTCGGTTTCGGAATCCGCCGACGGGCCTCGCTGCTGTTTGCGGCGTGCGCTGTCCGCGACTCTTCATGTGTCTCTGCCGACCTGCTTGTGCGGCGCGATCGGTTTGCGTTGCACGATCAGGCCGTTCCCCTGCGCGCCGCGCTGCCGCGCGGCGGCCTTCCCATTTCAGGAGTCCTCACGTGACTAAACCGTTCGTCTCTGCGTACTTGCTCGGACCACTCGCCGCATCGTTCGGCGCGGCCACACTTCTCGGCGCCTCCGCCGCGACGTCGTCGCCCGACGCGGTCTTAGTCGCGACGCCGAAGAACACTCAGTTGATTCCGTCGCTCGCGAGATTGACTCCCGCCGCGATCGACGGGGTGCAACTTGAAGAGACCCCGCTGATCGTTCCCGATGAGTTCGTCGTGAACTTTGATTCGGACGCGGCGCTCGTGGTGCGAACAATGGCGACTGGCGCGGACGGCCTCACCGGTTTCGCTGGTATCGATGAGAGCGCCGATCGTGCGGCGATCACCGCGTTCCGCCCGCTTTACCCCGGTGCCGATGCGTTCCGTGACACCGTTCGTGGGTTACCGAACATGTCCGGTTGGTTCGTCGTCACCGTCGATACCAGCATCGTCTCGCTCGATGCCGCGATGGACGAGTTCCGCGCGAATCCGTTTGTCGGCGAGGTGCAGCCCATCGGGGTGCATCCGGTGTACGCCGTGCCGAACGACGGCAACTACTCGTCGCAGTGGCACCTGAACCAAACGAGCGACAAGGACATCGATGCTCCGGAAGGCTGGGACATTGAGAACGGCAGCCCGACGATCGCCGTCGCGGTCCTCGACACCGGCGTCCGCTACTACCACAAGGATCTCGGCGGCGCGAATGCTTCGAGTTCGAATACCACGGCGACCAACGGCAACATCTGGATCAACACGGCTGAAAAGAACGGCGTCGCGGGCGTCGATGACGATGCCAACGGCTACATCGACGACTGGGTCGGCTACGACTTCGTGACCGCCGCCGTGGCGACATGCTGGCCCGGCGAAGATTGCACCGGTGCCGACAACGATCCCCGCGATTTCAACGGCCACGGCACGCATTGCGCCGGCAATGTCGGCGCGATGAACAACAACGGCTACGCGACGTGCAGCCCCGCTGGCGGATTTGGCGGCGGTTCAAACACTGCGACTGGCGACGGCGTCAAGGTGATGTGTCTTCGGATTGGCCACTCCGCGAAGTATCAAGGCCAAGAAGTCGGCTTCGTGCGCATGGACTCGGCAGCGAGTTCCCTCTACTACGCCGCGAACAAAGGCGCGAAGGTCGCGAGCTGCTCGTGGGGATCATCGAACACCGGCGGCCTCGGTGCCGCCGCCACGTACTTCATCAACGCAGGCGGACTTATTTTCAAGGCCGCTGGGAACAGCAACAACCAGTCTGCTGACTACCTGTGCTCACGAAGCGACGTGTACTCCGTCGCAGCGGTCGACCAGAGCGACAAAAAAGCCAGCTTCTCAAGCTACGGCACATGGGTAGATATCTCGGCTCCGGGGGTTTCGATTACTTCGTCCTATCACCTGCACAGCAATCCGACCGCCGATTATGTCGCAGCGCTCAATGGCACTTCGATGGCGACACCGCTCGTCGCCAGCGTCGCCGCCAGCGTGTGGAGCAAGCATCCAACGTGGACGGCCTCGCAAGTATGGAGTACGGTTAAAACGAACGTTGACTCGATCAGCGCCGCAAACCCGTCGTTCAACGGCAAGCTCGGCTCCGGTCGCATCAACTTGCAGAAGGCCCTGACGCCGTGAGTCGGCGTCTTCAAACTAGGACGCCGTGAGTCGGCGTCTTCAAACTAGGACGCCGTGAGTCGGCGTCTTCAA
>JAWXCC010000074.1:0-12039 GCA_034440475.1 Phycisphaerae bacterium
ATGGCAGTCGCAGCGACAACCGTCGCCCACGGCGATTTTGTCACCTACGACTCGCTGAGTGCGTGGCAGCAGGTCGCGCCGTCAAGCACAGTGCTTGACTTCACGGGTTTCACAAACAACACCTTCATCACTGATCAGTATGCCTCGTTGGGAGTTCTCTTCACTGACGTGGACGCAAACATCATCCAGAATGCGTCATTCACGTACTTGCTCGACGGCTCGGGCCTGTACGGCTCTTGCAGCGCCGAACTCAACTTCGATCAGCCTATGCGTGCGTTCGGCGCGTGGAATCTCACGAACATGACGGTGCGCGCGTATCTGGGTCGACAACTCGTCTACCAGGGAGCTTTGATCAACGGGGTCAACTTTGGCGGCGAGTTCAATGGCATCGTCTCAACCGGCACGACGTTCGACCGAGTTCATGTTTACGGCCCAACCACAATGAATCCGCCGTACTTCTGCGGCGGCATGAATTTCGACAACTTCTGGTTCTCGACGGTGCCTGCGCCAGGTGCGGTAGCTGTGTTGGCGGTGGGGTCGGTGTTGGGAAGACCGGCGCGACGGCGGCGATGATGCGAGCGGGCGCGCGCCAGCCAGCGTGGTGCTGTGCGCGGTTGCGTCGACGGGAGGGCGCGAGAACGATGGCTGGCGCGTCGATGTCGGTCGACATCTGCGAAGTTGGACACTGACGCACCCGACCGAGCAGTGGGGCAGCGTCGTTGTTCGGCATGAGAGTTTGGGAGTACCTGAGCAATGCATCGTATTGAGACCATTCGTCTCGGCAACGATACATCGGCCGCCTCCGCGAATCCCGTCTTTCCCGCGGGCGTTGTGGCGTGACACCGTCACCTTCTAACCGTTGGGCTCGCGGGGCGAAGCGAGTGAGACGATGCCGAGCGCGATGCAGGCCATCGTTGTGCCTCATGGCGGGTGCGGCCACGGCGCCAGGGGCCGCTTGAGTGCTCGGACTGAAGCGATGCGCTCTGCCCGCGCCATTCACCGGCGGCTTGTCCTCGGCAGCGTCGTCAAAAAAGTCCAAAAACGACACGGCCGCGCCCTTTTCAAGTCGCGGCCGGTCTCCCTTTTCCCTCTTCCCTTTTCCCTCTGGCAAGTAATCGGGGGTAGAAGCAGTTTTTCAGGATCGCGAGGTTTCCCAAACGATCTCGAGGACCATGGCTCCGGAGTTCCCTTTTCCCGAGAGCCGCCTGTCTACTCCAGACCCTTGATTCTGGAGAGGACAGCGTCCATTACTTCTGCCCAGGCATTCTCTGGTCCCTCAACCTTTGAACGCCCGTGTGTTCGATGTCCCTTTCACCGAACACGATTCCGTGTTGACCTGTCAGACCGATGAAGGAAGAGGTTCCATCGGCAAGAGTGTTTCCGCACACCGAGGCAAAACGGTTTCGGCGCGTTTCGCTTTTGGCGCGTTTTTTCTAAAGTCGGCGTCGCCTCCGCTGCGTACAGCTTCGGACCGCATTTGAATCGGCCGACCCATTGTTTTATCGGTCGTTAGTAGTGCTGGTTTTCGCGGAACCCCTCGCATGGGCTTTGATCTCGTCACCCGTCTTTCAGCGTGGGCCCGGCCTTGTGCGGGCTCGGCGCTGCTCAGCATCGCAATGACGACGGTTCCCGGACCGAGCGCCCCGGCGCAGGAGGGGACCACGAAGTTGCAAGCGTCTTGGTGGAACCGGACATCGGGACGCGACGGGCAGACGACGAGCAAGTTCTATCGAATACGCAGTGACCTCACCGCGCAGGAGACGCGCCTCTATGGCGAGCGGCTCGATGTGATGTACCAAGAGTACAAAAGACGCATAGGGGTACTGCCACAGAGATCCGCGGAGGTGAACGATGTGTTTATGTTCCGCTCGCAGGAGGAGTATCTCAGCACGCTCCGCGAGCAGTTCGGATTGAACGGCGCTGGCAGCGGCGGAATGTTCTTCACCTCACCGCGCGGTGCGGGTCTGGCGTTCTTTGTCGAGGGCCTGCCGAAGAGCCGCGTCTTTCATGTGATTCAGCACGAGGGATTCCACCAGTACGCGTACTCGCGATTCGGAAACGACCTGCCGCCGTGGGTCAACGAGGGCATCGCGGAGTTCTTCGGCGAGTCCGTCATCGTCGATGGAACTGTCGTCATCGGACAGACGAGTGTTCGATCGCTGAAGGCATTGCAGGACGCGATCGAAGCGGGGAAGTACATCCGTTTCCGCGACATGATCACGATGAACACTGAACGCTGGAACGCCAACGTGCGCGACGGCAACGCGGCGCTGCAATACATGCAGGCGTGGTCAATGGTCCACTTTCTTGTCTACGGTGAGGGCGGACGGTTTCAGTCGATGTTCGAGAAGTACCTCGCACTACTCAATCGTGGATCGACGCCATACGACGCGTTCGTTGGAGCATTTCAGAGCGCAGACATTGAGGGATTCGAAAAGCGTTGGTTAGCGCACACGAGGACCGCGCGACCAAGTGCGTTTGTGACCGCGCTCGAGCGCATCGAATTTCTCGCTGAAGGACTGCGCACGCTCGCGGAAAAAGCTGGCGGAACTGCAACGTTGCCGAAGAATATCGAGGAGTTGCAGACCGCTCTCAAGGAGGTGAAGTTCACAACGACAGTCGGTGGACTCGGCTCGGCGCACGGAAAACCCAGCATGCTCAGCGCGAGCGACGATCTCAACTTTCAGATTCCCGACGACGATCTCGCGAAGGGCACTCCCACCTTTGCGATGACTGTGACAAAGTCCAAACGAGCGACATCGCCAAAAGATCGCGAGCGCGACGAGAAGTTCCCGTTGCCTCCGTCGCTGTCTACGAAGGATCTGGCACCAAGGAATCTCGTCGTGCGCTGGATTCGTTCCAAGGAAGGCGATCGGTTCACGTTCGATATTGACGTGAAGTGATGCACCGAGATGTTTGGTCGGCGCCTCAAGGGCGAGTCGACGCGGAATCCGGTGCGAGCAATGGACGCCACGTACCGCCGAATCGCTCGTCGTCGGTGCCGATCGTTAGTAGCGACTGATCGACCGCCCCGCGTGCGATCGCCTCGACTTTAAATCCATCTACGCGATACGCAACGACCGGGGTCGTGACCGTCATTGCATCGCGTGCTGGAGTCAGGTGTCCGACGCGGATGCGACCAGCAAACGAGCGACTCGCACCGCGAGAGATGGGCGGTTTGGGGGGCGATGTCGATGCACCCGACCAACTTCAGTTGCTGGTGGCGTTCGCTCAACAGTCGTACATGTGCGAGCCGTCGCCGCAGCCCGTCGCCTTTGTGGCCAGCACCACTTTCAAGTACGAGAAACTCGTCAGTCCGATCTGGGATCGCGGTAATCGACTCGAGATCCGTGAGCGGTGATTCGCCAAGCGCC
The DNA here is from genome assembly GCA_034440475.1 of Phycisphaerae bacterium. GTDB lineage: Bacteria > Planctomycetota > Phycisphaerae > Phycisphaerales > SM1A02 > JAEUIT01. Next base: position 3,375 of record JAWXCC010000074.1, read on the forward strand.
TCGTCGCCAATCGCGAGCGGTTCGAAACGAAGGAGTTTCTTCTCGACGTACACAATGCCAGCGCGTGGATCCTCGCGCTGGCGCGCGTCGTGAACAGCGAGGTAGCGTGACGCGGCAAGCCTCGCCATACCGCTGATGCTTGGAATGACGCTACGAGCGACGTTTTGCGTCGTCGGTGCGCAGCTGCCGAGTGCGACGCAGACGATCGCGAAGAGCGAGGCGATTCTCCGCGCGGTGTGTCGGTGGGTGAATCGCGCCTGAACTATTTCAGTCACTGGTTCAGTCATTGGCAGAGGAAGCACGTGAGTCACAGTACCGCATGCGCGCAGGCGTACCTACTAGCCAACAACCTAGCTATAGGAAAAACGGAACGACCCGCGGAGCGAACTCCGCGGGCCGTTCCGCGTGTGGGGGCATTCGTGTCAGAGAGGCCAGCTCGAGAAGGCCAGCTCGAGAAGCATTGATTCCGCGTCCTTCTCTTGAACCGTCTGTTAGATGCCTCGAGCCTGTGCGCCCGTCACGCTCGTCGATTTTTCTGGAGCGGAGTTAGCCTTGTTCGCACTGGGTACGGGGAGCTTCGTGGTTGGTGTCGATTCGATCGCGAATGGGTCGAGCTTGTTCCATTCATCGTCAGCCAAATCGGACTTGGCGCGTTGCTCGTAGTCGCTGGGAACACCGGCCTTGGAGAGGGCTTCGAGCTGTGCTTCTTGCACCGTCCGAAGCTCTGCGAGCTTTCCTTCGAGTTGACCAAGATTGCCGACCTCGCCGAACTTGTCGTAGCCAGCGAGCATCGCCTGTTGATCTTTCGTCATGTCGATGAGTCGCTCGTTGCGCTCGATCGAATCGATCTGGCGATCAAGCACAGCCATCTTGGATTCGAACTCCGAAGATTCAGTCTCAAGCCGACTGAGGACCTTTGACATCCGATCCTTCTGCTGGCCCAAGAACGTGAGTTGCTGCTTGCTGCTGGCGTACCTGTCTTGATAAGAAAGGCGAACGTTGTTGATGCGTCGTGCTTCGTCCTTGGCACTGTCGACCGTCGCGGTCGGGGCTTCTTCGCGAAGCCCGACGAGCCGGTGCGTCGACGCTTGTACTTCTGATACCGCAACTCGGATACGGTTCAAATCGTCAGTTGCCATCGCGACGACGCGCTTCGCGACTTCGGAGTCGTGCTCGAGCTGTCGTGCTTGGCGGTCGATCTCCGCGATCTCGCCGCGGACCTGACCGATTCGGACCGGATACTGCTCCGCGAGCGTCTGGAGTTGGCGGCGGAGGGCGATGGGGTCGTCGACAAATTCGTCCGCCGCATGGCGAGCGTGGGAGCGGATTTGGTCGAAGGCGGCGGCGACGCGGCCTGGTCCGACGAGGATGGTCAGACCGCCGAGGGCCAGACCGCCGATGATGCCCCAGCGAAGGAGGCCGCGGGTAATAGAAGGCATGATCACTGGCCTTTCTCTGCGACCGTCGCCTATGGGCACGAACATCGGCCTCGGCGCGGACGCGGGATGCGACGGAGGGTTCTTGGGCACGTCGTGCCAGAGATTTCGGGGTTTGCACGAAGCCGACCGCGCGTCAATCGGTGGATGAGGCCAATATGACTGTGCCAACAGCCAGGATCACGTTCGCCACGAGTTCCCCTGAACACCCGCTATCTGACAAACCAGAGCAGTTGTCTCGAAACCGGCTGGCAGCGTGCCCCAACAACGCGGAGCAATGGTTCTCATGAATTCAATCACAACATCCTTCATACGCCGGCTCCGCGATCGCGATGAAGCCGCGTGGTTCGAGCTCTGGGAGACTTTCGGACCTGTCATCCGGGGCCAGCTCTTCAAGTGGGGGAGGGGGCAGATTCGGACTGAAACCATTCGCGACCTGACGCAGGAGACGCTCGCGGCCCTCTCGGGTTCGATCGACCGATACGACCCGAGTCGCGGGGCACGTTTCTCGACGTGGCTGCTCAGCATCGCGAAGCATGTGCTGGGCGACGAAATCGATCGGCGCAGTGCGAGCAAGCGCGGCGGCGGTAAGCGCGGGGTCAGTCTCGACGAATCCTTCATGGGAGTCTCACGACTTCCCGAGGCGGACGAGGCGTACGAGCGCGATGTGTTCCGTGCCAAGGTCTATGCCGCCATTCGCGCGACAGAGAGCGAGAGCGAGTTCCTGCCGTTTCAGGTGTATCGCATGCGGATCTTTGACGGACAAAGCGGGAAGCAAGTTGCCGAACAACTCGGCGTAAGTGAGCCGACGGTGAGCAGGCATCTCACGAAAGTGCGGGCGCTCTTGCGCCGCCGGCTCGCCGACACAATCGCAACGTACTCGTTCACACCAGAAGAAATGGCCGAAGCCGATCGTGCAGGGTTAGGCGGCGACGACACGCTCTTCGATGACGCACTCGCCGACGTCTATCACGCACAGTCGCGCATGATGCGGGAAGACCTGCTCCGTTGACGCTGCGAATCTGACGCAGCACTGGAGAAACTCTCGATGAACCAAAGCGACTTTCCCACGATCATCCTCGCCATCGCAGGCGGCGCAGTCGCGCTCGGCGTGGCGATCGCGTTGCTTGTCGTCGCCGTGAAGATTACGGGGGGCATCTTCAGTGCGATATTCTGGATCATCAGGCACGTAGTGCAGTTTGTCGTCGGCATTGTGCGCGATGTCGTCCGATTGGTCGGCAGTGTCATCGCAGCGATCGTGTCGGTACCGATGGCGACGTGCAATATCGTCCTCGGAAGGTGGAGTCGAGCTGGCGCGTGGGGCGCGGCGCTGAAGCGCGAAGTGATGATCGCGGGCTACTCGATTTTCTCGATCGTGATTCGCCGGCCGTTGCAGCTTCTCTGTCTCGACGGCGTGCTCGATGGAATTGAGCGCCGTCTACCTCAAGCGGCCGAGCTGGAAACGATGTCCGTCATGAGCCGGAACGCAGGTCGACGCGAGGGAGGCCGGAGCGATCAAGCGATCTTCGCGGGCTACGACATCGAGGGAACGTTGCGACCCGGAGGCTCCGGTGCCAAGCTCTACATCGCGGCACCGACTGCGGACAAGCTGCGTCGCACGCAAGGACTTCCAGCAAAGGTTGTGATCAAGAGTTTCGCCCTCGAGGAAGGATCAAGCCTGCCGCAGATCGTTCGCGAATCACGAGCGCTTGATTCGGCGCGAGCGATGGGACTTGTTCTCGATCATGGTCTTGATGAAGCGCGATTCTGGTACGCGATGCCGTATCACGCGGGCGAAAACCTCACCGAGGCGACGCGCCTGCTTCACGCCCGTTCGGGTCCGGAAGGGCTCGTGGGGAGCGACCTCAGTGAAGGCGTGGGCTACGCAGCCGATCTCGTTGCGACGCTCAACCGCTATCACGAAGGCGGACTCTGGCATAAGGACGTCAAGCCCGACAACATCATCGTGCACGGAGGCCGCGCGCACCTCGTGGACCTCGGACTGATGACGCCACTGCGCTCGGCGATGACGTTGACGACCCACGGCACCGAGTACTTCCGAGATCCTGAGATGGTGCGGCAAGCACTGCGTGGCGTCCGCGTCCATCAAGTCGATGGAGCGAAGTTTGACGTGTACGGCGCAGGCGCGGTGCTGTATTTCATGCTTGAGAACACGTTCCCGGCGCACGGTGGACTGAGCTCGTTTGCGAAGCGCAGTCCGGAGGCACTGCGCTGGATCGTGCGCCGCGCGATGGCCGACTATCACCAGCGATATCCGACGGCGCAAGCGCTCTTGGTTGACCTCGACGCCGTCGCCCGCGCCGCTGACCCTTGGTCGGTGCGACCCGTCGACCTCCCCTCTATGCGCGGTGCCGATGTCGAGCAAGCGGGACAACCGTCGTTCCGCGGTGCAGCGTGGATGCCCCCACCAGCTCCGACTCCGCAAGCACCACCTGCTGGTGTTGCAGGCTGGTTCGGACGCGGCGGTGCCGCAGTTGCCGCTGTCCGCGCATCGATGCCCGGGCGGCCTGAACTGAAGGTGACGAACTGGTGGACCGGCGCGTACGCGTCGCCTGACATTGCAGGGCGTGTGCGTGATGCGGCGATTGCCTCGAAGGCGGCGCGGCGCGTCGTCTCCGAGCGAAAGCCACGAGTGCGCACCCGAGCTCCGGGCTCGCGCATCGGCGCGCTGGTGGGGCTTGCAATTCCTCTCACGTTCGTCGGAGTACTCATTGCAATCGAGAGCGCAGGTACATCGACCCGATCTTCACAGCAAACGACAGCGTCCGTTGAAGAGTCGATCGTGCAGCGTTCGACGCCGCCAGCGAAGCTCGCCGCACCAGTGCAAGGTGCAAAGCTTCTCGTCGTGAACGATCATCCAGGTCGCGGAAGCGCCGAGGTCGACGCGATTGTCAATCGAATCGCAGCGCAGTGGACCGAGCGCGGCTTCGCGCTTGTCAGCGACGACACCGAGACAGCCGCGAAGCTTGAACTCGCGCTCGGCAAGCTGAACAGTGACGGAACCGGCCCGCAGGATGATGTCGAAGCGGCGCTCGCAGCGGGCGGCTACTGGGCGGCACTCAAAGTAGACGCCGGCGAGGGCGAAGGACCGTCGAAGGATCGTCTGCGCGTCGCGACGATCGGCGAGAACGCGAAGAAGGCGATCGCCAGCGCGACGGAGAAGCCAGTCCGCAAGTCAAAGAGTTCCTCGAAGAAGTCGCGGACCGACGGACAAGCAACCGAGATTCGTCCGGCTTCATTGCCTTCGGTCCCACCGCCGCCAGAGATGCCACCGCCAGCCGCGCCCGCGTCGCCAGCAGAGCCCTCGCGCTCGTGACGCGCGTCGGCGCATCTGCGACACTTCGGAGCCACTTCTCGTTCGCCCGGCATTGCGAACAAACGGCTTCGGAGTTTCCCCATGTTGAGCTTCATTCACCCGGGCCGTGCGCTGCGTGACGCGACGGCTCACGGCACGATCATGGTGCCTGGCGCATTCAACGCTCTCGTAGCGCGAGCAGTCGCCCAGGCAGGCTTTCCCGCTGTCTACATCTCGGGCGGCGCGACGGCGAACGTTGCTGGCTTCCCCGATATCGGGCTCATCACGCTCACCGAGATGGCTCGAACAATTCGTGAGATCGCCGACGCCTCAGGGCTGCCCGTCATTGCCGACGCCGACACTGGCTACGGCGAAGTGGAATGCGCAATCCGAACCGTCATCGAATACGAGCGGGCTGGGGCTGCGGCGCTGCACATCGAGGATCAGGTCTTCCCGAAACGCTGCGGGCACCTCGACGGAAAAGACCTGATTTCAGCAGAGGACATGTGCATGAAGGTCTCGGCGATGGCGACGCATCGATTGAGCAAGGACTTCATGATCATCGCGCGAACCGATGCGCGTCATGTAACTGGTTTTGATGACGCGGTCCGACGCGCGAACCTTTATCGCGCCGCAGGAGCCGACTGCATTTTCCCGGAAGGATTGCAGTCGGAAGACGAGTACGAGCGGTTTGCCAAACTGAGCCCGGGCCTCCTGCTCGCCAACATGACCGAGTTTGGGAAGACACCAGACATCACCGCCGCGCGGTTCCGTGAGCTCGGCTATCAAATCGTGATCTATCCGCTCAGCATGATGCGCCTCGCGATGGGGCACGTCGCCCGCGGACTTCACGCGCTCAAGCGCGATGGCACCGTGCGCAGCGTGCTCGGAGACATGCAGACGCGGAATGATCTCTACGAGTTGATGCGCTACGTGCCTGGCAAGGAGTGGGCATATCCCACGGGCTGCTCGTGATCGCCACAGGCTGTTGGGCGACTCAGAAAGGCGATGCCCGATCACGAGATGGTTCGCGGGCAGGACTGGTTCCAGCGGTTGGTGCGGACTTCGATGCCGGGGTCGCGACGTCTGCCTGCTTGATGAACTTGTACGGTCCGGTCACCGCGCCCCACACCTGTTTGCCGTCCTTATCGAATCCGCGATCCCACGACCGGATCTCGGTTGACGTGATCGTGACCTGACTCGTCGCGTAGCTCGCTCCGCGCAGGGAACTGGGGCAGGAGTCGATGCCGGTCGCGCCAGTCCATGCGGCACTTTGGGTGCCATCCTCGGACGCCGTCAAGAAAACCGTGCACCCGTCGCGCGGAAGCAAGTCCTGCACTCGAATGAGGTCGAATCGAGCCGCGTCCGCCCAGGCCCCAGCGAATGCGAGTGGGTCGCCCGGCAACTCGAACACACGACTCTCGATCGTTCCATCTGGGCGAGTCGGATCGCTGCACGTCGCCAATTGGTAGACGCGCTGGCGGTACGGCTTCTCCAGCGAGCCCGCTGCCGCTTGCTCGACGTACAACCATGGGCCGTCGTTGCGGGCCGCCCAGATGCGCTTCATGTGAAGTCGAATGTCACGGAAGTCGGGGTCCGCTTTCGACTGTTCGGCGCTTGAGTAGTTTCCCTCCATCGCGGAGGCAAGCGGTTCAAGTGCCGGTGCACTGCCGCCGCCTTGGGCGGTGCCACCAGTCCCTTGCGGGTTCTGGCAGGCAGGAAGGCCTAGTGCGAGGGCGGCCGCGACGACCGCGACAAGAGGGAGCACGCTTCTGGTGTACGGGCGGAGCATCGCGGCATCGTAGTGTCGCCAGGCGCTCTCTTGCCGCGATCGCGAGCCCGCTTCCGCTACGATCTTGCCCTTTCGCATTTCCGGAACGAAGCCAAACGACTCGAGATCGCCATGTCTAGCACCGCTCCCGCCTCCACCAAATCCGTCGACACCCGCGGCCTCGCTGGCCAAACCGTAGGCGACACAGCAATCTGTGCCGTCACGCAGACGGAGCTCATTTATCGGGGCTACGAGATTGCCGACCTCGCGGCGCACGCGACGTTCGAGGAAGTCGCGCATCTCTTACTCGTCGGACACAAGCCGAGCGCGGCAGAGCTGAAGGCGCTCAAGGACGAAGTGACGTCGATGCGGGGAATCCCGGCGAGTGTTCGCGACGCGATCGCGCGAGTGGCGAAGGAGAGTCCGAACGCCCATCCGATGTCAATTCTCCGGACTGGCGTGAGTCTGCTGTCGCATCTCGATCCGGAGTGCGAAGACAACGCACCCGCTGCGGAGCTGCGCAAGTCGAAGCGGCTGCTGGCGCAGATCCCAACGCTCATCGGGACATGTCAGCGCGCCCTTGAGGGCAAGGCGCCGCTCGAGCCCGATAGTTCGCTCGATCACTCCGCGAATCTCCTCTGGCTCATCAGCGGGAAGAAGCCGGTTGAACTCGCGGCGAAGATTATGGATGTCAGCCTGATTCTGTACGCGGAGCACGACTTCAACGCCAGTACATTCTCCGCGCGCAGCATCGCGTCGACCGAGACCGACCTGCATTCAGCGGTGTGCGGCGGCATCGGCGCGCTGAAGGGACCGCTGCACGGCGGCGCGAACGAGATGGCGATGGAGATGCTTAAGGACATCGACCGCGATCTCACTGCGGCGCGAGGCACCATGACCGTCGATACGTGGATGCACCGAGCCTTCGACGAGAAGCGGAAGCTCATGGGCTTCGGACACCGCGTCTACAAGAACGGCGACCATCGCGCTGGCATCTTGCGCGGATGGGGACTGAAGCTTGCGGAACAGCTCGGACCCAACGCGAAGAAGTGGTTCGACCTTGGCGACAAGGTGCAGGCAATCATGCTCAAGGAGAAGAACATCCATCCCAACGTGGACTTCCCTTGCGGCATGACGTACTTCATCATGGAGATGCCCGTACCGCAGTACACGCCCATCTTTGTCGCGAGCCGCATCACGGGCTGGTGCGCTCACATCATGGAGCAGCACCAGAACAACCGGATCATTCGACCGCTGGCGAATTACACCGGGCCCGCTGTGCACGCGTGGTGAACGAGAGAGTGGTTATCCCACGCGCACGACGGTTCCGTACGCTGTGCCTCGAACTCTCGCCGTTCGTCCGTTGAACCGGCAGTTGCGGAGCTACGCGGTCCAGTCGCCGGCGTATCTCGTCGAGTGCGTTCCGGCATCGCGCGACGCGAGTCCGTAGATGCGCTTCGCGATCTGCCTCAGATGCAGCGCGTCATGGGCCGTCCACGACGACAGTAGATCGCCCGCAGTGACCGGACCCGCCTTCGGATGGACATAGGCCTGCCGCCAAATCGATGTTCGTCAACGAGCGCAGCCAAGCGACGCTCTCGGATCTTTCCTGCGCGAACTCGTCCAGCGTCTTTGTTAGGTCACGCTCGTTGTAACGCCGTTTCTCCGCGATACCGCCGAGAATGAGCGGCGGCCATGCCGCGCTCGGCGCCGCCAGCGTCGACCGCAGCCGCGAGCGGAAGTCCTCGCGCTCTTCGTCGAGCAGGTGGCAAGAGATTTCAAGGATCGACCAGTGCTCCGGCGCCGGTTTCCAGCGAGCATCCTCTGGCGTCGCGATCGACACGGCAGCACGGAGAGCGGACGGAAACAACCCGAGTCGTGCAATGATCGCGCTGGCGTTCATACGTGTGAATCAGCGTATCGCGGTGTACTGCTGCTAAAGCAGACGACCGGTGACGCGAACTTCGCGCGTCACCGGTCGCTGTTGCGTGAGTTCCCGCGTGCCTTGTGGCGCGCAGGAAAGGAGGAGAGAGCGAGGGAAGAACGTATGGCGGGGTAGCTTGAAGACGCCGACTCACGGCGTCCTAGTTTGAAGACGCCGACTCACGGCGTCCTAGTTTGAAGACGCCGACTCACGGCGTC
>JAWXCC010000075.1:0-11275 GCA_034440475.1 Phycisphaerae bacterium
CGTCGCTGCGTTCACTCTTTGCTGCCCAAGCGTCGACGTGGCCCCGTGACCGTCCGATGCGCTGGCTCGACGTTGGTACCGGTGCGGCCGACATTCCGCTCGCGATCGACGCGTGGGCGGTCGCCCACGGATTCGATGTCGAATGCGTCGCGCTCGACCGGCACCAGGCATGTCTCAAGGTCGCGAGGAACGATGTCGGCGCGCATCCGCGAATCACCGTCGTCGATGGCGATGCGCTGGTGCTCGATCGATTCAACGATGCGAGTTTCGACTATGTCCATGCGGGTATGTTTCTGCATCACCTCACCGACGACGACGTCGTGCGCGTCCTCGCCGGGATGGCTCGTTGCGCGGCGCGGCAGATCATCTGGAACGACCTGCTGCGCTCGCCGTTGAGTCGCGTTGGCATCGCGCTCCTCACGATCGGCGCTGCTTCCGTCGTGCGCGACGACGCGCGGTTGTCTGTCGCGAAAGGCTTCACGCCCCGAGAGATTCGCGCTCTTGCCAAGCGGGCCCAGCTCGTCGATGAGCGACTCACATTGCGCCGACTCGTTGGACGATTCGTGTTCACGGCTTCGGCAGGCCGGTCACGACACGGCGCTCCGCGTCCGTGAGAACAATCGCGAGATCGTGCAACAGCTCGGCGTTGATCTGCTCACGGCGAAAGTTCAACCAGCCCGACTGCCGCCCGTGCTCTGATTGATCCAGCGTGGCGCCGTTCGCGAGCGGGCGCGGCTGTGGACCGAGCTCTGCCAATCGATCTGTCAGCGCGTCGTACGCATCGCGCCACCGTTCGATGGCCTCGGCGACGCGTGCCATTCGGTCTGCTTCGAGCGTTGGCAAGTCGAGCGCACGCGACGCCAGTCGCGCAATGCGGGGGCGATCAGCGTCGAGACCTGGGTAGCACAGTCGCAACTGCACCCGCCGAATTCGCGTGATCGCTTCGGTAGAGAGTCGAGCTGCGAGATCGGACATGAGCACCTCGTCCAGTGCGATCCGCGCCGCAGCAATTCCCTCCAGCCTCTTCGCTATCTCATCGTTCTCGCGGGCGAACTCGCGCAAGGCGTCCTCGTAATCGAACGGCTCGTCTTCGTTACTAGCCTTTTGTAAGTTCGCCAGCCGAAGGTGTGCCTCAAGTGCCGCGCGCTGCGCTGCAATCTCGCCTTCGTCCATGGCGCGATGTGCATCTTCGAGCGCTCCCGATCCAGTTTTGAGCATCTCTTCCGCAGCGTCGCGATCGCCGTGAGCAAGCTCGGACTCGCGAACTGCGAGGGCAAGGTTCGCATGCCGAAGACTCACACCGGAACCACCGGCGCGCGTAGGTAATTGCGCTCGAAACTTCGCAGCCCACTGGGGAGATCCGAGCATCACTGAGAGACGCCACGTCGCCACCGCGCCTAGTTCACTCGGCGGCGCAACGAGCGCAACGGCGTCAAAGAACTCCTGCAGAAGGTCGAGGGCGGCGCTGCGCATGGCGCGCCCAGCCACTGTCATGCGGGCTGGCGAGGTGAGATCGAAACGGCCGTTAGAAAGGTAGAAGTTCGTGTTCTCTGTTTCGTATAAGAGCGGATCGACGCGCTCGGTCCACGCGGTGACGAGATCGGCGTGCAGTGTTTCGAGAACAGCGCGGCGCGAGGGCTCTATGTTGAAGCGCTCGATGAGCTGGGTGAGGTCGCCCGCTTTTGGGGGCGCATCGATCCACGTCGTTGCTCGTATGCCGTTCGCCGGCTCCTCGCCTTCCTCTCGCGAGTCGGTCTCGTACTCCTCGTCGACCTCGCTGCCGTCATCCCTTCCGCCGATACCCGCAAACAGCGGGTCGTTGTCATCAACGTGAGGCGCGGACACTTGGTCCTCGTTCGCATCGACTGGCTCCGCGTCGGTGATTCCGAAGTGATTCGTGAGAAGCGCCGCGATGCTCACCGCTCGTTCGTTTCGTCGGTTGGCCATCGTCTCTATCTCTTCCACGAACCTATCGGCGCGATCTTCACCATCGCCGAGCGGATCAAGCTCGTCGTCAAATTTGGCGCGTGACCACGCACGCGCATGCTTGAGAAGCTCGACGACCGCGCGATCATCCTCGATGCGCCACTCTTCGATACGCGCCTTGGCTTCGGCGCGTCGCTCGCGCGGAACGTCGGTGCGCAGAAGCCACTCGCGGAGCGGGGCGATTTCGGCGATCGGATCACCAAACTCGAGCTCGCCGAAACGCCCGGACATCTGCGCCGCGCTCACGGAACGCTGGCCAGCAATCGAGAGATACGGCAACATCGAAGCGACAGCTCTGTCGACCGACTCGTCGATGGCCTTATCGACTACGCGCAGGTCGAGCCACGCGCGGCGCGCGGCGGCGCGCTGAGCATGCAACCACTCCTGAACCACAGGATCTTCATCCTCTCCCTCAGGGCGTGGGTCGAATTGAAATCGCAACGGAAGCAGGTTATCCAAGCACTTCGGCGCGAGCTCGAGACGCTTCCGTTCGAGCACGACGAGACGCTGCTCGAGATCGTCGACCGCGTCCCGAACGATCACGGCGTCCTCTTTTGAGACGCAGCAGCGACGTAACACACCAGGGAGCCATCGACCGGTGCTTCGGTCGTTCCAAGAGCTCACCGCAAGCAGCCAGCGCCGTTCGCACCAAATGCGCAGAATCGACGCCCGCGCGGACGCCTCTGGAGGCAGTTGCAGGACCGCCGCCTCAACCAGCGCTTGGTCGAGATCGCGCTGCGGGCGCAGGCGCCGCAATGCGTCACGGAACTCTCGTTGAAACTCACTTCCCGAGGGGCGACATGGGACCAGCTCCCCGCGAAAGACCGAGGCATCGGTGCCCGTGCGAAGGGATTCACAGCCCTCGAGATAACGCTGGTAGGCGACACGCAACTCGTTCCAGCCTTTGACGTCGATCCCTCCGCCGCGCTCGCGGATCGCACCGACGAACTCGGTGAAGGCGATTGGCTGCGGCACCTCTATCAACTGCGCTATTGCACGCGAGGCGATTGCCATCGCAAGCAACACAACGACGATGTTAGAAAAGAGTCGTGGGCGCATCTGCTCGAAGCGAAACGTTAAGTGTTAGCCAAACCGGCCGCGCTGAGAGTTCTTGGCATTCTTTTCGTAGTCAGCGAGCCCCGGGATGCGTTGAGTTTGCTCTTCGGTCAAGATGCGCTTGAGTTGGCTCACGGCACGAGCACTGCGCTCATCGCGTTCGAACTGGATCTTCGCTCGACTTCCAGACTCCATCATCTCATCGCGGAACCGATCCTCTGGCTTCGCGTCAGCGGCCGTGGCCGCCCGTTTCGGCACCATCTTGCTGCACGCCGCGCGATACTCCTCGCCGTACGCGGCATGAAGGGCCGCGAGTTGCGACTTCTGATCTGCCGTCAGATCGTTCATCGCGCTCGCCTTCTCCATGAATGGCATCGCAGAGAGTGGGTCGGCGAATACGCTCGGATACGCGAGCATCTCGAATTGAAGCTTGAGAGCCGGGCGATGCTCTTCATCCACGGATTCAAGCACCGCGCGGAAGCACTCCTCGACGAACTTTGACCGGCGTTCGGCGGCATCGCGGAGCTTCTGTTGGAGCGCCATCATGTCTCGACTGAAGTTCATCTGCGCCGTCGTGTCCACGTCGCCACCCTCGGCGAAGAGCTCCCGCCACTTGCCGTTCAGCTCCTGGAGTTGGTGTTCGACAGCCGCCGCTTCGACGTAGGTCTCGCGATATTTCTTCGCGAGATCGTCTGCGTGTGCGACGCACGCTGTGACCGCGAGAGCCCGCTGCGCTTGCGGCAACTCAGTCGTCTCGATGAGGCGGGCAATGTTGACCGGCTGCTCTTGCGGGCCCCCATACCAAACTATCGCCATGCCACCCTGCTGACTGTTGCGTGCGAACCGATCGATCGTGCGCTCGAGTTTGGCGAAGCGAATCGCTTCCGTGTGAGTATCGCCAATCGACTTGGCCGCGTCGTCAAAGAGTGCGTCGTCGAGCGTCGCTGCCTGTTCCGCTACGACCTTTTGCTTGTCGGCGGCAACGGCACTTTTGGCTGCGTCCATACGAGCTGGCTTGCCTTCTCCTCCGCTGACCCAAATCGCGCCCTGCGCCAACTGCATCGCCTGTTGGGCTGGCTCGACTACCTCCTCCCACTGCTTCAGATAGTCGGAGTGAAGCGTCTCAAGGGTCATCTTCTGCGCGTCGTCGATGCCCATCTTGGTCGACAGCGACTGAATCGTCGCGATTCCGATCGGCGTGATCGAACCGAGGTCAAACTGCATCTGGCGCTCTTCAAGCGCCGAGGCACCAACTGCGATGCCGACATCTGGCGCGTCTGCCTCGGGGTCGCCGGTCTCGGCGAGCACGTCTTCCTGCCCCGTCCATTGCATCTTGCCCTGCATCTTGTCGAAACGCTCGTCGCCAACGATGGACTTCAACGTGGCGATCGCTTTCTGAGCCAACTCATCGCGCTTCGTGCGCACCGCTAGCATCTCTTCGTTGTGTTCCTGGTAACCGCTCGCATCGAAGTTCATGACGCCGCGCCCGGAGTTGAAGGCGTCGTCCGCCTTGATGCCAGCGTCGACGATTGCGTCGTCCGACTTCACCCACGCCTCGTAGTCGGACTTGATGCGCGTTTTCACGTCGGCGTCGAGCTTGCTCATTCGAAGCGCCGCACGGAACAGTCGTTCGGGCTGAAAACTCGAGTACGCCAGTTCAGCGTGCGCCCGCGCGATATAGCGCATTCTCACGCGCCGCGCCGAATCACCTTGAAGTTGGCTGACGATCGAACGGAAGGTCTTGGAATTGAGCTCGCGAATTTCAGCAGTGCCCTTCTGCACTTTCGCTCCGACCGTTTTCCATGCCGCCTGCATGGATTCCATCATTGCCTTCATGCGCTCGGGGTCCCTCATCTCTTCCTGCGAGACGTTGCCAAACCCCTGCTTTTCAAGCTCTTTGGAGAAGTCGAGGATCATGCGACGAGAGTCATCTCCAAGTGTGTGCGAAAGCGATGTCACACGCTGTTCGTAGCTCACAAGCACTGGGTCGATGGCCGCGCGATCCGTCTCGGACGATTCGAGCGCGTCGAGCGTGATCTCGGACAGGTCAACGGTGCCGCCAGACATACCCGCGGTGATGCCGCCGCTGAGATCGCGCTGCCGGGCGCGCGCGTCCTTCGCGCGACCGACGCCTACCCGCTTCTCGTCGCCAACGATTGCGCTCACTCCTTCGAGAAGCGTCGAATCGAGCTGCTCGATTCGTTTCGTCACGCGTTCGTACTTCCGCATGAACTCCTCGACCGCCGATCTCGTCGGCATCCCCGATCCCTGAATCGCACCCATCTCCTTGAGAAACTTCTCAATCTCGCCTTCGCGAAGTTGCCGGAACGCCTCGCGGTAGTCGTCGTGAAGACTTTCGACCGAGTCCCATTGCGCTTTCGTGGGATGAACGTACCGATCGAGTAGTCGGCGCAGGTCGGCCGTCGAGATCGGTTCGGGCACCTGTCCCGAAGTGCCTTGAGCGCGGGCCGACTGCGCACATGACACGACGACCGCGAGAACGAGTGCGACGAAACGCGCGATTCGCATGGTTCCTCCAAGGTTGATGACGACGAACTACAGACCGGAACTGAATCAGATACTTGTTAGAACGCGGATCCGAGACCCACCAAGCGACGCCACACAGACACCTGTCCGAGATGCGACTGCACATGGCCGACGAGCATGAAGGTGACCAGCGCGCCGATCGTCGGAAACAACTCGCGCATGCGCCCTTCAAGTGGATTCGTCTTTGCGAACGTCTCGTCCGGGACCGACGTGAGTGCGTCGAGCGTCACGCGATAGCGATCGAAAAACGTTGAGACGATCACGTCCATCGCCGGATACTTGCCCGGCTCGTCCACGCACAGTGCGCCAGCCTTGAACAGATCCGCCGAGTACGGCAACGGCTTGACGAGATCATCGCGCCCGATCACGGACAGGATGCGCGAGTCGGGATAGAGGGAGAGGTGGCCGATGTTGAAGGCTGCGCTGTTGACGTCCTTTCCCGGTCCCTTCGACGGCATATGCGCGAAGACGTCGGCTGGAATCGTTTTGAGAAGCGCTTCGGCGTACATCAGACCGAGTTCAGCACCAGGCTTGATATATGCGGAGACTGAGACGGCTACGGCGATCGCGGACATTTGTGATTCCTTTGGGTGAACTGCGGCGCCGGAGTGGGCAGACGCCTGCGGCGGCGACGATGCTACCCCGAGGACGCGGGGCAACCGCTGGGCTATCGAGAGAATTGTTTTGGTTTCGCGGGCGGGGACGCGTTTCCCTGGCTGTGAGCAGCCCGAATGACTTTCGCCACGGGCTGTGAGCGCTGCCACCACTTCCACGGTGGATCTCGCTGCGCTGCGCGTCGCAACGGCTTCGCTTCGCGGAGCGAGCCTCCACGGTCGAAGTGGTATCCAGGTTAGTTGCCCAGCGCAACCTCCAGCCGTGCCTTCATCGCTTCGAAGTCAAGGGTGTCGAGCCATGCGACGAGTTCGTCGATCGAATCGAAGCCAATGCTCTCAGCTAACTCGATGGGACTGATTGAACCAGCCGTTTCGGAGCAGCTCGCAGCCATCGCAGAGTTTCCGCCACCTGCGCAGGCACCCCACGCACCGAGAAGTATTGCCAGGTCTGCCGGGTCCACGTCGTCGTCACAATCCAGGTCACCCGGGCACGCATCGCCACACGGGCCGTATCCGCGAAGGAAGATGCCGAGATCCACCGCATCTATGTCGCCATCAAGATCGAGGTCGCTCGCGCAGCCGAAGCGCTCAAACGCGCCGATGTCCACGCGCGCCTGACCGACGCGATCCACGTCCGCGAGATCGAGCGGCGTGGCCTCGCCCGTGTTCGTGTCCCCATCGAGGTCGCCTTGGTCCGCGAGAAGGAACGAGTCGTTGCCCGCGTCGATCGCGTTCGAGCACGCCGCAAGACGGAGGAACGTGACGGTCGACTGCGGGCTCACGCTCAGGAACTTCGGCGGGTCCTCGAGATTCCCGGTGTCCCAGTTCTCGTAGAACGTGCAGTTGACGACGTAAGGTCCGGTGTCGATCCCGGCACGCATGCCGCCGCCCCAATCCCGCGCGCTGTTCGCGTAGAACGTGCAGTTCATGAAGTTCGGCGAGCAGAATTGCTGGATCCCGCAGCCGCCTCCGATGTGAGCCGCGGTGTTCTCGTCGAACCGGCAGTTGATCACGTTCGGATTGGACTCGGCAACCACGTAGAGCCCGCCGCCGCTTCCCGCTCCCGCCAGCGACGCGGACTGGCCGGGGTCTGGGATGGCGTCGTTACCTGTGAACGCACATCGGACGATGAGAGGATTGCTTCCACACACCAGGCGCAGGCTGCCTCCCTGAGTGCTGCAATTACTGCGGAACGTGCAGTTGCGGATCGTGGGACTGGCGGCGAAGCGCTCCATTCCGCCGCCGCCCTCTCCCGCCGGCTTCCGCTGGTCGTCGGTGCAGGCGTCGTCGTCCGAGTAGCAATCGCACATCACTGGCGGGCTGGGATTGCAGCCCTCGTACGGCTCACACTCGATCGCGTACGGGTCGTCGGCCAATGCCGCAGTTTCGTTCAGCGCATTGCCGCCGTCGATCGTGAAGCCATCGAGGACGGTGGTATTGGCGATATCCAGTTGCGTCGGCACGCTGTTAACGTTCGCGATCTACGGCTTTGCCACAACGACATGGGCTGCATTGTCGTCAGCGGCAAGCCCGTCACCGTCGTCATCGCAGGGGTCCGCCGGATCGTCGTCATCTTCAACGTCCCCCGAAAGGATCGATGGTGTCAATGCGAAGTCGCGGGCGTCAGGATTGGCAGCGCCGTGTCCGGCGAAACTCCCGACGAGCGAGCAGCCCGCAACCAAGTTGAAGCTCTGAGACAACGACTGGAGTCTGTAGGTTCCGTCGGCGACGAGGATCACGTACAGGTTGTCAGTGTCGTCTCGAGCATCGACGAGAACTGCTCGAAGATCATGGTACGCGTTGGACCAGAGCGACCCCGGTCCGTCCTGTGGCGAGCTCGGATCGACGCGAATCACAATTGCCTGACCGAAGGCTGCCTGTGAGGCGACGATCAAAGCACCTGCAATTGCGCTAGCAGCGAGTTCTCGGCGTGTGTTCTGGTTACCTCTCGTTATGCGCAGCCTGACGCGCCATGCCTCAACATGCAAGGTTAACTGTGACGCATCCGCCACCACCTCGTCTGCGTAGTGATCTGCAGCGCAATTGAGCCGACAGGGTTCGCCAACACGTACTCTGTGTGAACAGTCGGGCCGGTGCACACGCGGGCGGACTTGTCCGACGCAGCGGATGTTCCGTTGAAGCCAAGGAGTACGTTGCATGCCGACGGCCATCGAACTCGACTGTCTCGCGTCTCGACGCATGGGTGGACCGGTACTCTGCCTTGTCGCCAGTTGCTGCATGGGCTTGCTCGCGCGTTTGACTCGCGCTGACTGTGAGACGATCTATTCTGTGGAACCTGTCGCACTCCCCACGTGCCCGAGCGGCAATGCATCCTCCGGTATCGCATACGGCCTTGGTCTCGGCTGGCATGTGGTCGGCGACTACATCACGTGCTTTGGCGCGGGGCCGAAGGCGTTCACCTGGGCGCCCGACGAGGGATTCTCAGCCGCCACCCTGCCTAGCGGATTTCAGAACTCGATCGCCACGGACGTGACCGCAGACGGCCAAGTCGTCGGGACGATGTTCGCGGATCTCGTCTTCACTTTCACGCCGTTTCTGGCGACCGGCGGAACGGCAGTTGAGCTAGAGCTCCCTCCCACATTCACTGGCGGATGGGCAATTGCCGTGAACGACAGCGGCCAAATGGCGGGCTACTGTGAGAGTCGGTCAAGCCTGTCAGCATGTGTCTGGATCGATGGGCGACCGGGCACACTCGAACTTCCGGTCGGGCCGTCATCCAAGGCGACCGACATCAACAACCTTCGCCAGGTGTGCGGCTGGATGGGCGTCTTCCCATCGCCGCCCTGGAGTTCAAGCGGATTCGTGTACGACGGTGGTGATGTCGCGGTCATAGAGTCGCCCATCGACGGGGCGACTGTCGAAACGCTTGAGATCAACGACGCGGGTATCGTCCTCGGTCGACTCGATGTTCCAAATTCCGAGTCGTCTGGCGAGACAACATTGAGCTTCACATGGCAGCGCGGTGTGCTCACCATGATCGACCGCCGCCCGGCATGACGGGCTGCATCGCGTCGTCTATCAATAACGACGGCACAATCGTGGGAGTGTTGACGGGTGACGGGATCCATCCGTTCCTCCTCAAGGACGGCGTGTTCACGCTGCTCAACGATGTGCTCGAGCCGGGCACACCGTGGACAATCCAATGGGCGAAGTCGATAAACGACGCAGGGTAGATCCTCGTCGAGGTGGATGATGGCACGTCCGACTTTCCGGCGCTCCTCACTCCCATCCTTCCCGTCGCGGGCGACCTCGACTGCGACCGCGTCGTGGGCGCCGCGGACCTGGGGATCCTCCTCGGCCAATGGGGCGGTGACGGCAGCGCAGACCTCAACGGAAGCGGCGTCGTCGACGCCGCGGACTTGGGAACGCTTCTCGGCGGGTCGACGACGAAGTAGTTGACGCTCGACGCCGTTCTTTTCCAAGCGTCGGTGAAGGGTTGAGGAAGAGGTCGGGCAGCATGCGGTTCGTCAAGCAGTGCTACGCGAGCAACAAGGTGCTCTAGCACTGTGTTAGGTACCGACGTATCGAGCCGCGATCGAGCGGGCTCGCTCAGGCTCGGAGGTCCCCCGGACAACAATGCGGCCGTCGGCAAAGACGACGAGATTCACGGCGTCCGCTTCGAGCTTCACGTGGACGAACCCGGGTGCTCGCTCGACCGCCCCGTGTGGCGCGAATCGCAGCGCCAAGGCGGCGAGATCCGAGGTCGCCGCGCGGCGCGGTGCGATCTGCACCGAATTCTGGCCGCAAAGAACCGTGACGCTCGGCATGCGATCGCCGTCAAGGAATTCAAATCGACGCTCGCCGCAGCACGGACACGCTGGGTCGCGGGCGCCGACGGTCTCGGTGCGTCGCCACTCGTTTGTCCAGACATCAATTGCAATCAGTCCTGGCTCAATACTCTCTGGCGCATTGAGCAAGAGCTTCATCGCCTGCGCCGTTTCGAAACTTGCAATGATCGCCGTCGCCATCGCGAGGACGCCAGCGGTCTCGCAGGTCGCGACCGTCCCGGGTGGCGGCGGCTCGGGCACGATGCAACGCAGGCACGGAGTGGCACCGGGGCGCACGACCGCGAACATGCCTTGCGTCGCGACGGCAGCACCGTACACATACGGAATGCCGAGCTTGACGGCGACATCGTTGAGCAGATAGCGCGACTCGAGATTGTCGAGCCCGTCGATGATGACATCGACGCCGGACGCATAGCGCTCGGCGTTGCGCGGACCGAAGTCGTCCCAGAACGCCCGGACTTTGACGTTCGCATTGACCTTCGCAACGCGCGCCTTCGCGGCTTCGGCCTTCGACGCCCCGCGGCGGGCGTCGTCTTCGTCGAAAAGCGACTGACGCTGAAGATTCGACCACTCGACAACGTCGCGATCGACCACGGTCAGCGTGCCAACGCCAGCGCGGGCGAGCTGATCGACGATCACTGACCCAAGCGCGCCGCAGCCAACAACCAGCGCGTGCGAAGACGTTAGTCGGCGCTGACCGACGACTCCGATCATCGGCAATGCGGATTGTCGGATGTAGCGCTCGACGTTGTCGGGGTTCACTTGGGTTGCATCAGTTATTGGCGCCGCGCGGTTCGCACCACGATCGGCACTGCTGGAATTGCCCATCTCCAGTGGACACCGGCAAGCGTAGCTGACAACAACTCTGCGACACCCAAGACAAGAGATTCTTGAGTCGCGACCGCGCTACGGACAGTTGGCGTAAGCGCGCCAGCCAACCTCGGAACCGAGTTCTTCTCACTTCTCTCAAACCCGCCTCTCATGGTGGACGCCCTCTCACCCAAACCACACCCATCGCCGCTCTCTACGGCGAGCTGCGCCGACTTGCCGTGGCCATGCTGCGGCGCGCAGCTGTACTTTGACCACACGCTTCAGACAACTGCACTCGTGCCTGAGGCGTATCTCCGGATAGGCAACAACCCAACCTTGGTCGGGGCCTCGAGGGCGTCTGTCTTCAGAGTCGCGTCGAAGGTCAAAACGGCCAACAACTACCCCACCTGGGGGCGAGCAAAAGCTCGCGCCCAAGTGGGGTCGGAACGTTCC
>JAWXCC010000076.1:0-9164 GCA_034440475.1 Phycisphaerae bacterium
CCGCGCGGGCGAGCACACGGGCGGCGCGCCGAATCAGTTTGGCATCCGCGGGGACCTTCGCGCCGCCCGCGGGCGTCGCCGAATCCGTGAGCGTCCGCTTGGCCAATGTGATCGCGCGCTTGATGTCAGTCTCTGGCGGGGCGTGCTCTCGTGCTGCTGTTACCGCGAGGCGATCGGGCACGCCTTCGTTGACTAGGGTCATCGCCAGCAGCGCATGGGCAAGCTGTCGCCGTTCCGTGATGCGGCGAGCTCGCTCGCTGGCGAATCGGGCGTCGTCGATCCAACCATCTTCGGCGAGCCGAGAAACGGCTGCTTCTGCGGCCGATTCCGAATGTCCCCGCTCGACGAGTTGAGACGCGAGAAGCGCCCTCGATCGATCCGACTTCGAGACGAGTTTGAGCGCCGTGGTTCGCGCCGCGGCGAGATCGATCGCAGCGGCGAGCGTGGCGAGCGCGGACTTCGTGAGTCGACCTCCGACCCGTAGGCCGAGTTCGTCGGCGGTCGTACGCAGGACCGTACCAACAACGGTACCGTCTAACTCGACGCGCACGAGGCTTGGGTCCTTCGCGAGCGGCTCGATCGCCGTGATGAACTTCCGTGCGGTAAGGGCGGTGCGTACCATGGAATGTTAGGTGAGTTGGTCGAGATACCCGGCAATTTCGCTGGCGGCGTGTGCGTCTCCCGACACTCGTGCCCGTTCGAGTCCAAGGCGAAGGGCGGCAATCGCGTCGTCGGACCGCCCAGCATCGTCGAGCGCACGGGCCTTGTGAAAGTACGCGTAGCAATAGTCGCGATCGATCGCGAGACACCGGTCGTACCATGCGACGGCTTCGTCGACCGACCCCCGTCGTGCGTGTTCCTGAGCGATGCCGTAGAGACAGAACGCGTCCGACGGGTCCGCCTCGACGAGTTTGAGCAACTGGAGGAGTCGCGCGTCGCCCGACGGGCCAGCACCGAGTGGAGGAGCCTCCGGACTTGGGGCGTGCGGTGGCGGCGAATCAAAGCGAGGATCCGTCGCAGTCATGGGAGAGGATGGTATCGTCCGATTCGACTTTCGCCGTCGCCCTATGCCTCTTCAGAACCGATCTTGCATGAAGTACGCGAGCACACACCAAGGCTACACGTTCGCCGTCGCGCTCGCCTGTGCGACCGTGATACTCGCCGCGCTCTCCGGCTGTGAGACGGAAGCGTCATACGCCCAGAAGCAGGCGGCCGAATGGGCTGCGATTCGCCCAGACCAAGTCATGGTGATTCGCCATCACGTGGGTGGAACCCATCACCGCGCCATCGTGCGTGGCGACATCTGCTACGCAACCTTCTCGAATGATTTGCTCGTGATTTCCACGGCCAAGGGGTCAGTGATCGGGAGCGTTCAGATCATGCCCTTCGGCACCTGCGGCGGTGCAGTCGAAATGGTCGCGCCCGAGTCGGGAGGCGCGCTCTATGTACTCTTGGACGGAACCGCGGTCGTCGAGTTGTCGATCGCAGATCCGAAGACGCCGGTGATCACCGCCACGCGCACCGCTGCAGAGATCGGCTTCGCACCACGGTCTATTTCGCTCGCGAACGGCGAGCTCTGGATCGCGGGTGACGGTGGCGTCGTCGCGTGGTCTGAGGTCGGTGCCTTCGCGCTCGCCGCGCCCGCTGCGAGCCCATCGAAAGTGCTGGCAGGCAAGAGTGTCGCGCCGTTCAATATCGAAGCGCCGCCCGCGTTTCTCGCCGCCGTCGCGCGCGAGCGCGGGGCGATCGGGTCGGTGGTCGCAACGAACGATGGACTTGCCGCCGTCAGCGGACGACGCGTACTCAAGCTCGACGACGGCTCGTTCATCGGCGCTGCAACGCGCATCGATCCGCTGCCGAGCGACGTGGCTCTTCGACTCCAGCTGCCGGGCGGCTTCACGTTCATCTTGCAGGGTGCCGAGGGCGCGCAGGTTGGGCTGATGGGGCCCGACGTTCGCGAAGTTGCAGCGCGAGCCGTGCGAGGAACGGTGCGCCGCGTTCGCGTCATCGGCGACACGCTCTTTGCGATCAATGATGAAGAGATGACCATGTTCCCAATCGAAGCCGGCCCCAACGGCCCCCGTCTCGGTGAGCCGGTCTACGCGCCGGTCAAGGGCGCGCTCGATGTCGACGCGGTCTCGTCAAACGACTTCGTGGTTGTCGGTTCGTTTGGTCGTGCGCGGTGGCGAAAGAACGCAGACTCGCGCGGAGGTGCAGACGAGTTCTACGGAGCGCGGCGCGAACCGAGCAACCTTCGAGTCGCATCCACCGATCGCCGCCGAATTCTCGCGAGCGGGCCCGAAGGAACGTGGCTCTACATCGTGGGCGACGAGGTTTCGCTCATCAGCCGACCACCGCAGTTGCCGGGCGAAGCATCGGACGGTCGCCGCATGAAAGTGTCGAGTAGTTGGGGCAAAGCCGCCATCAGCGACGACTATCAGACGGTGTCGATTGTGCCTGGAAACCGTCCAAGTAGCGCGCCTGCGGCAACGGGTGGCAAGAGCAACGACGCCAGCATCGAATGGCGACCGATTCTCGGCGGTGAGATCTTTGGCGTCGAAGCCCTCGATGGTCGTCTCTGGATCTGGCACGCGAACGGTGTCGACGTGATGACAGTGGACGCGGGATCGCTGCGTCCTGAGGCAAGTGTTCGGATTGAGGGGCCAGTGCGATATCTCTTCCCGCAGCGCGTTGGTGGTGCGGCGGCGTATGTCAGTGAGCGCGGTGGATTTGGTCTGCTCGACTTCGTCGAGCGCGCCGCCTTGTCCACGACCCCCGGCGAGCGCGTCGTCGATCGTGACGGCGACGGCGTCACGGACGTTGAACTCTCGCCCGCCGAAAAGGCAGGTGCGTCGCGCGGCTTCGAGACGAAACCGACGGAGATTCGGCGCGAGGACGTCACGCCGTCGCCATGAGTGTGGGCATCGTGGGTGTGGGCGATTTCTCGCGACGCCGTACAATCGGCGCATGAGCGGGAATGCGACGAGCGACGGGCATGGAACAACCTCGGCGGGCGGCGATCCGAAGTCGTCGTCGACGGCGGGGGCGAGTGGGCACGTCTTCCGAGCGCAGGTGCTCATCGTCGACGACGAACGTGACCATGCTGAAGTCATGGCCGACGCGCTGCGCAAGCCAGGCCACGTTTGCACGATCGTGCACAGCCTTGCTCAAGCGCAGGATGAATTGCGCCATGGCGCGTTCGACGTGATCGTGACCGATCTGGTGATGGAGCATGAAACCGCTGGCCTTGAGGTACTCAAACTCGCCAAGCAGCTCCAGCCCGACGCCGAGACGATTATGGTCACCGCGCACGGCGATGTGCCGACCGCCAAAGCAGCACTCCAAGGCGGGGCGTACGAGTTCATCGAGAAGCCTCTCGATCTCGTGGTGTTCCGAAATCTCGTGCACCGAGCGGCCGACACAGTGCGGCTTCGGGCGCAGAATCAGTCGCTGCGCGGCCAACTCGACGCGGCGTACGGGTTCGAAGGAATCGTCGGCGAATCGGCCGCGATGCGCCGCGTGGTCGAACTCATCCGCCAAGTCGCGCCGAGCACGATCCCTGTGCTCGTGACGGGCGAAAGCGGCACGGGCAAGGAACTCATCGCTGCAGCGATTCACAAGCTCTCGAAACGGGCCCAGCGGCGATACGTCACCTTCAACGCTGCTGGTCAGAGCGAGTCGCTCTTGGAGGATCAACTCTTCGGCCACGTGCGCGGTGCGTTCACTGGCGCCGAGCGCGATCGCGAAGGCGTGTTCGAGTACGCCGACAAAGGCACCGTTTTCCTCGACGAGATTGGCGACATGCCGATTTCGATGCAGCCGAAACTGCTTCGCGTGCTTGAGACCGGTGACGTGGTGCGTTTGGGCGCCAACGAGTCGAAGAAGATCGAAGTGCGCTTCGTGAGCGCGACGAATCGGGACCTCAAGACCATGGTTGGCGAGGGGCGTTTTCGCGAGGACCTCTTCTTCCGCATCCGTGGCGCGGAGATCCATGTGCCTGCGCTCCGCGAGCGCCGGGAAGACATTCCGCTTTTGGTAAATCACGCCATCGGCAAGTACGCGGGGGAGAGTGGCCGCGATCGACTCACCGTCTCGCAGCCCGCGATGCTCCGACTTGTGAGTTACGCTTGGCCCGGCAATGTGCGCGAGCTACTCAACGTCGTGCATCGCATGGTCATCATGGCACCTGCGGCGGAATCAGCCGCGGGCCGGGGCGCTGGCAAGGGCGAGATCGACGTCCGCGACGTGCCGGAAGAAATACGTTCCAGCGATCTCGATGAAACGCCTGGTCTGCGCAGCCTCGCGGGCGTTGGGCTCGACAAGCTGGAGAAAGAGGCGATTCGTCAGACGCTCGCCATGACCGCTGGGAACCGCGAGCAGGCGGCGCAGTTGTTAGGTATCGGCGAGCGAACGCTCTATCGCAAGCTGAAGGAATATGGGTTGCGGTAAGCATGCCTGGCATTCTCTTCCGCCACATCTTCGTGGACCTAGTCAAAGTGCTCGTCGTCACGACGTCGGTGCTCGTCGTGGTGATCGCGTTCGGCGCCGCTATCAAGCCGATCTCAGAAAACCTCTTGGGGCCAGCGGACATCTTGAAGTACATGATGTACGCCACGGTGCCGATGCTTCAGTATGCGCTGCCGTTCTCGGCTGCATTCGCTGGAGTCATCGTCTATCACCGACTCACCGCCGACAACGAAATCCTTGCGATGGCAGCGTGCGGCATTCCCTATCGCCGCATTCTTCGCCCCGCTGTGGTGCTCGGCATCGGGCTGACGATCTTCATGGTTGTTCTTGTCGACATCGGCGTGCCCACGTTCTGGTGGGCTATCAAGCAGCTTCTCGCCCGCGATATCACGCGCGGCTTCGTGGCGTACGTCGAGCGCGGCGAAGCCGTACCGTTCGGCAGTTCCGAAATCTACGCCGACGAAGCGCACGTCGAAGAGGCACCGGCTGACTCCGGTGCTGCGCAGCGGCTCCTGCTCGTCGGCGTAGCGGCGTTTGAGTTCGTGTCGCCCGCGGAGCGTTCGAGTATCGAGCCGCATCAGCCGCTGCGCGAGTTCACGGCGCAGTATGCCACGATCGACGTGCACCGCATTGGCTACAACGCCTTTCTGAAGGCCACGCTTCAGAACTCGACAGTCTTCACTCGTGGCGATCGCGCGATTGCTGGCGCGGCGGTCGTTCGGCCCGAAGCAATCGATCTTGGACAGACGGTGCAGCAGGGGCCGAAGGGACTGAGCTTCGTCGAACTGCTGGCGCTGCGGAGAGATTTGACTCGCGATCCCGACGTCGCCGCACTGCGTGACGCGCTGCGATCAGCGATCGCCTCGGCAGACGTATGGCAGTCGGTCGGTGACGAGGCCCGCTCAGGGAAGCCGATTGCGTTTGCCGCGAGCCGTGATCGCGATGCGTCGCACTATGAGGTGCGCGGGGCTCGCCTTGTCCGAGATACGCTCCTGCCGAGTGGCGCGCCGCCGAGTGGGACGTCGCTTGAGATCCGCCAAATTGGTTCTGATGGGAGTGTGCGCGGCCAGTTCACCGCGCCGAGTGCTCTGCTGACCTTGGTGGCCGTCGATCCAGTGCGCGGCGCGCGATTTGACCTCTTGGCCGATGAGGCATCGGCGCGCGACCCCCGTTCGGTGTCGGGTGCACTGGGCGTACCGAGAACCCTGCGGCTCCCCGAGCTAACATTCATCGACGCGCGTGCCGACAACTCGAACGCGTCGATTGATGAACTCAAGGCGATTGCTTTGACGAAGGCTGCGACGGTTTCCGACGGGCCGGTCGAGGCGCTTCACGACCTGCTCACTGGCGCGGTCGGAAATCTCGAAACCCGCGTCAATAAGGTCAGCAACGAGATCGTCGCGCGCATAGTGCAGCGGGGGGCGCAGTCGATGACCGCGATCTTGATGCTGCTCTCTGGCTCCATTCTCGCGGTATGGCTGCGGCATCGCCCTCCGCTCTTCGTCTACGTCATTGCGTTCGTGCCAGCGATCATTGACATCTTGCTTGTATCGAGTGGCGAGCAGATACTCCGTACCAACGCGAGCGCCCTTGGCGTCGCGGTCTCGTTCTCGGGCAATGTCGTCCTCGTGCTCGTGTGCCTCGTTGGGGCGTGGCGTGTGAGGCAGCACTGATGACGATTCTCGATCGCCACATCGCTGCGAGGTTTTTCACGAACTTCGCGCTGCTCTTCACGATTCTCTTCGTGTTTGCCGTGTCGATCGACGTCATTCTTCAGCTCGACTCTTTCACCAAAGCCGTGCAATCGAGTGGGAAGACTGGTATCACGGCGCTCGTCGAGTTCGGTCGCGCGGTGCTCGATTTTCATGGGCCGCAACTCTTTCAGTTCTACTCGTACATGCTCGGACTCGTGTCGGTCGGTGCCGCTGGTTTTACGTTGGCGCAGATGGTGCGAACCCGCGAACTCGTCGCCATCATGTCGGGTGGAGCAAGTTTGCTCCGGGTCGGTCTCGTGATCGTTGCGTGTGCAACGGCGCTCAACGTGCTCCAGTTGTTCAACCAAGAACTGCTGCTTCCACGACTCGCGCCGTTCCTGGTTCGCGATCACAGCCAGGTGTTGTCGGGAAGCGCTGCGAGGTTCTCTGTACCGCTGACACGCGATGGACGCGGGCAGCTCTTACGGGCTGGTTCGCTGAATCCGGAAACCGGCGAGATCGTCATGCTGCTCATGATCGAGCGCGATGGAAAGGGCAGCGCCGTCGCGCGGGTCGAGGCGACGAGCGCGCATTGGAATCCTGGTCGCGGGGCGTATGAGTTGACTGGTGGCTTGCGCTCAGTGCGGCGCGGTCTTGCCGATGAGCCCGTCGCGGGCGGTGTTGAGGACGTGCAGCCGATCGACATCGTGACGACCGACCTTTCGCCCGAGGCGCTGAAGGTTCGGCGCTACACGCAGTACGCGCAGATGCTGTCGCTCAAGCAACTGCGCGAGATGCGTGAGCAGGGCGGCGTCGAGCCGCGACTTCTGGCGCGGCTCACGTATCTGCGGCTCGCCAGCATCGTGGTCAATCTACTTGTCCTCGTCGCATCGCTGCCCTTCTTCCTGTTGCGTGAGCCAAAGAGCTTGCTCCAGCAGTCGATCGCCTGTGCCCTCTTCGGAGTCCCTGCTTCCCTCGGATCGCTCGTTGCGATGTCGATGGATGTACCAGGCCTCGCCCCGGCGGTGAGTGTATTTCTTCCCGCAGCGATTCTGCTGCCCATCGCGATCGGCCGAATCGGGGCGATCAAGACCTGAGCGATGCGGAGAACGAGTCGATCGCATCAACCGATTCTCGGTGTGAAGTCAGCGCCTTCGACCTTCAGTCAGATAGGTCGTTTGATGGGACAGCCCGCAGCCGGAAGCGAACTTTCCCGGCAAACACTGAGGCTGATACGGATCATGTCTGATGGCGGCGCTCGAACGCTCACGCACGCTGCATTGAAATCTGCGAAATCAGAGTCATCTGTGAAGATGCTTTTTGCTTCACGCTGCCTAACGCTGCGGTGGACGAAGGGCTTTTTAAAACCATTCGCAGATTTCGCAGATTTAATCGTGATCAGTCGACACGGGCACTGCACCTCACTATCGAAGTCGAGTGCCGCGACTATTTGATGCGCGATACGGGCTCGAAGCTGCGGATCACTCGACGGGGTGATTCGGCAGCGATGAGTCCACATGAATCACGCTATCCGCTGTGTAGCTGTGGTGTTAGCTACCCGCGCGTCGCCAAGCTTGATCGAGCGCTGTGTCATAGATCGAGGGCTGGATTTCGTTGAGGAATGCTCGCGCCTTCTCCTCCATGAGCACGCGCTCTTGGGTGCGGCGCAACGTCTCTTCGACGCTACTGCGGGCCGACTCCAGCGAGATGCCGTCCGACGGCCGTTCCTCGATGAACTGAATCACTACGTAATCGGATCCGACGAGCGTTGCTGGCGCGACCTCGTTCGGCGCCAACGCGAAGAGTGCATCGCGAAACGCTTGGGGCCAGGTTGGATCCGGTCGTGCGATTGGGGCGAGCAGTCCCCCCCGAGCTGCACTCGCATCGGTTGAATGCCGTGACGCGATGTCCGCGATGTTCGCACCGGCATCGATTTGGCGCTTCAGCGCGTCGGCTTCCTGGAGCGAGCGAACCGACACGACGCGGCATACGCGCTTGGAGCCGTGCATGATCTCGTGTTGGCGCGCGAGCGCGTCGGGCGTGATGCGAATTTCTGCCGCGACAAGCGCGCGAAGTCCCGCATTCCGGCGGAGGAGTGCCTCAAACCGCGTCGGACCAAGTCCTTGTCGCTGTCGGATTCCTTCGAGCAGCCGCTCCGCGATGTTCGGATCGACGTCGAGCGACGTGACGAGAATCACGCGTTCGCGAGCGATTGCGGCGGCGTCGACCGTCTGCTTCCGTTCAGCAAGCGCCTGTTCAATGCGAAAGTCAAGAAACGCGTCCTTCAAGACCGTCGCACCAGCAACCTCGGTCATGCCGGGGCGCAGGTCGTCCCATGTGATCGAGCGACCGCGCCACGACGCGACTGAGCTCGCTGGCGCCTGGTCACCTGAGCGCGGAGAGGCGAAGCTCGCACCCGCGGTGCCCGATTCGGTGCTGGTCGCAGGTCGCGGAGCCGGGCGTGGACCCTGCGTCGGCGGGGTCTCGCAGGCGCTGAGACCTACGGCCACGAGGATTGCAAGAGTTCGGAAGGAAGCGGGCGCGCGGGGGGAACCGGTGTGCAGCATTCCGCGCAAGAGAATCGAGGAAGGTCATACTGTCAAACTTGGGCCCACCCGAAACGCCATGGCGACCATAGACGACGCGACGATTCTCGAATTGTGCCCCTTCTGCGGCGAGCCCGTGCGGGGAGAGCCCGGAACGGCCGACGAGCGAAACGGCTCGCCAGCGGTGACTCCGCGCTGCGGAGCATGTCTCGCATTCCTTGATCCGCTGTCGCGGCGAGTCACGCACGGCCACATGGGTCCGTGGTTTGTTCGTGACTCCACTCGTCCGCACTTTCCCGGGGTCTCGTGGGATGTGATGGCGGGGCTCATCGCACGCGGTGACGTTGGGCGCGGCACGCCGGTCCGCGGACCGGGCACCGGACAGTTCTGGGTGAAGGCATCGCGCGCGGCTGGCGTGGCTCATCTCCTCGGTAGTTGTCACGCCTGCGGGGCGGAC
>JAWXCC010000077.1:0-2736 GCA_034440475.1 Phycisphaerae bacterium
CGCGCCGGTCGCAGCGGCGCCCTTGTCCGTCGCGACGAGATTCGCGGAGCGATCGGTGCGCGCGGTCGTTCGAAGCTCGTGCGTCGGCGAGTAGACGGCGGCGAGCGTTGTCGCGCTTCGCACCGAAATGCGCACCTGCCATGCAGGTCCGTTCTGCGCAAGATCACTGCGCGGCAGCACGTAATCGAGTCGATCACCGCGCCCTTCGAGGAGTTCCTCCCACGACACGCGCACTCGCTGCGTTCCACCCGCGGGTACGGGAAACACGCTTGTCCGAAGAAGATTCCAGCCCGCCCATTCCAAGAGCGCGGGATCGCGTTCACGTGCGACGATCGCGTCGTACTCGCGGCGGGCGTCTTCGCGCCTGAGAACGCGCGCCGTGGGTTCGGCAGACTTCCCTTCAAAGGTGAATCCGGTGACTGTCGCATTGCCAGGAACGGGAATGAGAAGCGTTGCTTCCTGGGACGACCGCGAATGACTAACGAAGTCGATTTCGAACACCGTCGTGGCGATCTGATCGACGATCTCAATGTCGGCGCGGACGCCGGTAATCGCGAGCGCGCAGGTGGTGCCCGCCGCTCGCCCAATCTGCGGCACAAAGACGCGCGGCGGAGGAGCCCATGCCGAGCGCGCGGGCGGAGCAGCGGGAGTTCCCGGGCCTGGTGTGGCGAGCGACTGCGCGAGCGCCGGGCGTGTCACAACGCTCGTCGCTAGGCTCGCGAACACGAGTGCAACGCGTACGGCGCTTCCGCCTAGGGATGTCGAGAGCGTTCGCAGAAGGCTGGGGCGGTTTGTCGTCGTCGCTCGCATGAAGTCGCTCCAAAAGGGAGAAGCACTGAACTTCTCGACAGGACGTACGGCCGAATCGAGTCCGCGATCGTCACGTCCGTGCAACGGTCGCGGCCGGAACCGCGCGGCGCGCCCGACTGGTGCCAGCCGAGTGCGGCTGCCATACTCCGGGCGTGGATGCGTCAGAAGGCCTTTCCGGCGACATGTATGAACTTCCCGCGTCGGGCCTCTTTCCCGCGACGCGCCGCGATTGGCTTTTACGCCTCGTTGAGGGGGGCGATCCGGGACGGAAGACCGCCAATGCGTTCGTGATGGAGCTGTACGCGCCGTCGCTTGCGGCCTATCTGCGCGGTTCGTCCTTTCGGACCATCGGCGACGGCGGCGATCTCGTCGCGGGTTACTTTGCCAGTCGGCTCGATCGCGCCGATTTCTTCCAGCGCTGGCTCGCGAGCAACCTCCCGTTCCGCCGCTGGCTCATCAACGGGTTCATCTTCTTCTTGCACGAAGAAATCCGTCGACAACGTGGTCGCAACGAGAACGACGTCGACGAGGAATTGCTGCCCGAGCCAGAAGCGGTCGAGCACTTCGACCGCGTGTGGGTGCGCGAAGTGGTGCGTCGCGCGTGCGAGCGCGCTGGCGAGATTTGTGCGGCTGGCGGCAAGTCAACGCACTGGACGCTCTTCATGCGCCATCATGTGCACGGTGTCGAGTACACGGCGCTTGAGGATGAAACCGGTGTTTCACCGAGCCGGGCGCCGGGCATGGTGCGCACCGCAGCCGACGTCTTTCGCCGAGCTGTCCTTGAGATCCTCGTCCGAGACGGCGTGCCAGCAAAGGAATTGGACGACGAGCTGAGAAGACTGCTCGCCGCGACGGGACGCGAGCGAATCTAACAAATAAGAACAGCGGCGCGTCCTTCAAAGAACGCGCCGCCGTGATTCTTGACGTTGCCGTCGTTGCTCGCTGGTTACGCCGAGAAGCTCGATCCGCAGCCGCAGGTCGTGCTCGCGTTCGGGTTGTTGAAGACGAATCCGCGTTGGTAGATCTCGTCCTTGAAGTCGATCGTCGTGCCGTTCAGGTAGAGGTACGACTTCTGATCGCAGATCACGCGCACGTTGAAAACCTCGGCCGCCGCAGTAGCAACACCACCGCCGCCAGTTTCGGCGTCGATGCGCTTGAACGCCGTCTCACCCTTCTCGAAGCTGAAGTCCCACGCCTCGTCGGTGTCCTTCTGGACCTCGGTGAGATCGAGCAAGTACGAGAATCCGCTACAGCCGCCGCCTTTGACGCCGACGCGCAGGCGGATTTTCTCGGCATCGAGGCCCTGCTGCTTGATGATGGCGTCGATTTCACGGGCGGCGGTATCAGTCACCAACACTGGCATAGTTCAAGTCCTTCCAGGGCGAGCGCCCCGCGCGGAGAATGTGTTCTTGATTGTCGCGTCCGTCGTCAGTGGGACGCAGCGGCTGGCGTCTCAGAGACGAGTCCGTTCTTCTTCTTGTAGTCGGCGATGGCTGTGCGAATCGAATCCTCAGCGAGCACCGAGCAGTGGATCTTGACCGGGGGCAGGCTGAGTTCCTCGACGATTTGAGTGTTCTTGATCGACAGCGCTTCGTCAACACTCTTTCCCTTGATCCACTCGGTCGCGAGCGAACTTGAAGCGATCGCCGAGCCGCAGCCGAAGCACTTGAACTTCGCGTCCTCGATAACGCCCTGCTCGTTCACCTTGATGTGAAGCTGCATGACGTCTCCGCATTCGGGCGCGCCGACGATGCCCACACCGATGTCTTTCCGGACTTGGACTTCTTTCGACGTCCCAAAAGCGCCGACGTTGCGGGGATTGCTGTAGTGGTCGATGACTTTTTCAGAGTAGGCCATGTGAAGGAACCTAGTGAGGAATCGGAATTCGGGACCGACGCAACCGGGCGACTCGTCGCTCGGCGCCGA
>JAWXCC010000078.1:0-6215 GCA_034440475.1 Phycisphaerae bacterium
ATCTGTTGCGGGTCCATGAGAGCGCTCCCGTGATGGTGACGGGAGTGCATCGGCTGGATGCGGTGCGGGACTTGAGCCGTTGTAGCGCTGTCGTACTAGACAGCGCGAGTCGGCGGATCAGGAATCGAACGTCCTCGCGATCGCTCGCATCAACGCGGGCCGCGAGAGCTTTCATCGCGAGCATGTACTCCGGCTCGGGTACGAAAATCCTGAGGTTCGGGAGGTCTAAAAAAACCTTTCGCTCGTGCGCGACGACGAAGCCCTTCACGGCATCGTTCAGCCAGTCGGCAGGCAGGTCATGCCGCAACGCTACAACGCGCGCCGCGTTCCGAACTTCGGAGCTTGGTGCAAAGATTGCGTCGACGTCACGCGTGGAGGGCCGCGCGTCAAACGCTAGGCACATCACGGCGCCACCATACCGGCAGATCTCACCGTTCGTCCCACGCAGCGCGAGCTCTGCGGCAAGCTTGCGTAGGTGCGATTCGATCTCGGCCTCGCGAAGCATGATCCAGAGTGTACGGACTTGCTAGTACGACTTCGCGAACACGACGCGTTTCGTCGCGGGCTTGCCCGTCAAGATGCATGGGCCCGGATCGTCGCTATCTTCGAGCGGTATGCAGCGCACGGTCACGGCGAGGTCATCCTTCAGCTTCGCTTCGGCAGCTACGTCGAGCGCACAGCGGGCGAGCGCGAATCCGCCGTGGATCTCTGGTTGCTCGTTGTCCTTCGGTGCATTCTTGGGTGTGAAGAAGTCGACGAGGTCTTTCATGGAGTCGACACGCTGCGTGTTCGCCGCGCGCTCGGCCGTCGCTCGCGCGTGGAGCGCGTTCTGCATCTCGTCGAGAATCGTGCCGATCGTTGCGACGAACTCGCCGCGCTTCACGGCGACTTTCTCCTTGTGCGGTTTGTCGCGCCTAGCCATGAAGACGGAGTCGTTCTCGATATCGCGCGGACCGACCTCAATGCGAATCGGAACGCCCTTCTTGATCCAGTTCCACACCTTGTCGCCGCCGCGAATATCGCGGTCGTCGAGCTCGACGCGAATCGGTGCGCCCGCATATGAGAGCTGCTTCAACTCCGCCGCAAGAGTCTTACACCACGTCATGACCTGCTGCGCGACTTCGGGCTTGTGCAGCACCGGCAGAATCACCACATGCGCCGGCGCGAGTCGCGGCGGCAAGATGAGCCCGTCGTCGTCAGAGTGGGTCATGATCAGGCCGCCGACGAGGCGCGTCGACACGCCCCACGACGTCGTCCACGCGTGCTGTAGCACACCAGCTTGGTCGAGGAACTTGATGTCGCTTGCCTTCGCGAAGTTCTGGCCGAGGAAGTGGCTGGTACCGGCCTGAAGCGCCTTCCGGTCCTGCATCATCGCTTCGATGCAATACGTATCGACGGCGCCGGGGAACTTTTCAGCCTCAGTCTTCTTTCCTTTGATGACCGGCATCGCCATGTAGTTTTCGGCGAAATCGGCGTACACGTCGAGCATCTTCATCGTCTCGACCTGCGCCTCTTCGATCGTCGCATGCGCGGTATGTCCTTCTTGCCAGAGAAACTCCGTCGTGCGCAGAAACAGTCGTGTGCGCATCTCCCAGCGCACGACGTTCGCCCATTGATTGATGAGCAGTGGTAAGTCGCGATAGCTTTGAACCCACTTCGCGAAGCTCGCGCCAATAATCGTTTCGCTCGTCGGCCGCACCACGAGCGGTTCCTCGAGTTCACCAGTCGGGATGAGCTTTCCGTTCGGTCCGGCCGTCAAGCGATGGTGCGTAACGACCGCGCACTCCTTCGCGAATCCCTCGACGTGCGCGGCTTCCTTCTCAAGGAACGACAACGGAATGAAGAGAGGAAAATACGCATTGCGATGTCCCGTGTCCTTAAACATGCCGTCGAGCACGCGCTGAATGTTCTCCCAGATCGCGTAACCCCACGGTTTGATCACCATGCAGCCGCGCACCGGGCTACTCTCCGCCAGATCGGCGGCCTTGATGACCTGCTGATACCACTCCGCGTAGTTCTCGGAGCGGGTGGGGGTGACTGCGGTCTGAACCTTTGACGATTGCTGGGGTGCTTGCTGAGGATTCGACATAGCGATGAGTTCCGAAGCGCAGCCTTTGCGGCATGCGCGAAGGAGAAATCGTAACAGACACCGACCTTCGCGCTTAGACGTTCGTCGAGAGGAGTCGTGTCGCTAAAGTGGAAGCCGATGATCGAGACTGCGCCAGTTGAATCGCCTCCTTCGCCACCCGAGTTGTCCTTGCCAGAGGACATTCAGGAGACTCCGTTGTCGCTCGGTGCTGCGCTCGCGAGTCGATTCGTCGGTTCACTTGAGCGAGCGTTGGCAGAAGCGGGTGGTCACGCGTCTGGTACCGCGGCGGAACGAGCCGAAGCGGTTCGCCAGATTCGCAAAGCGACGAAGCGTTGCCGTGCGCTCCTTCCAATGATCGGCGCCGCTGCGCCGCCCGAGTCGCTCTCTGGCGCGCAACGGATGCTCAGTGATGTTTCGTCGTTACTGTCACCGGTGCGCGACCGCGATGCCATGCTTGCAACGATTGAGCGACTGCTGGCGTCACGTGACGAGTCGCGTGTGGGGCAAGCGCGAGCAACACTTGCAGCGGCAGTGTTGCCAGCGGGTGTCGACGCGCGCTCGCGCGATCTTGAAGACCTATTGGTGCATCGCGGTTCAGGCACGCTGGCGCGGCTCGCGGTGGCGGCGGAGGTGTTTCGGTTCGATCTCGTCGCAGCCGATGGAGTGGTGGATGTGATGGGAGAAGCATGGCGCGCGGCGCGCCGAGTCGCGCGCTCAGAGTGGGCAAACGGTGACATCGAAGCATCCCACGCACTTCGGAAGCACTGCGCTCGCCTCGCGATGCAACTCTCGTTTTTCAACGGAGATGAGCCAAAGCTGTTGCGCGGCATGCGCAAGTCCCTTCGCTCCGTCACCAAGTCGCTTGGTGACGAACACGATTTGGCGATGCTCGCGGAACGCATCTCGCTTGAGCGGTCACGATTTGCGAGCGAACACTTCGTCACCACCGCGGTTGAACTCTGCAATCGGGCGCGTCGCCGCATGCGAGAGAAAGCCGCACTGAGCATGGCACCTGCGCTCGCGCTTCGGACCAAGCGCTTTCGACGCGCGCTTGATCGATTCCTCCGATGTCCCGAGCCAGCGGAGCAGGAATCTGAATGTCGTGAGCCGTGACGACCGATGTGGGAGCCATGGCACAGAAGAAGAGCTGTCTCTCCGGCATCGTGAAGCTTGGAGTGGTCGTCGTCGTTCTCGCTGTTGCCGCGGTCTTCGCAGGCGTTTACTACCTCGATCGGCTTGCGAAAGGCGCCATCGAGGGGGCGGGAACGAAAGTCCTTGGGGTCAACACAACGGTCGACAGCGTCTCGATCGGTCTGATGTCAGGCGACGCTGGTTTACGTGGATTGAGCATCGCGAACCCGACGGGCTACGCCTCGCCCGAGTTTCTCAAGTTGTCGACCGGCGAGGTGCAGGTCACACCAAAGTCGTTACTCGAGAACGTTGTTCGCATACCCAAGATCGAGCTATCTAACCTCTCGCTCACGTTCGATGAAAAAGGCGACGGCGACAGCAATGTCAAAGCGATTTTGGCCAACGCGAAGAGGTTTGCCGGTTCCTCTGAAGGGAAGTCAGAAGATGCAGGCAAGAAGTTCGTAATCGACGAACTAACCATTACCAACATCACTGTCGTAGCGCATGTTCAAGGCTTGCCGCTTTCGGATGAGGGCATCACGGTCGTCGTGCCGAAGGTCCAGCTCAAGGACATTGGGTCCGGCGGAAGCGATCCGGTCGGTCTCAACCAATTGTCTGGGCTCGTTGTGTCGGCGGTGTTGCAGGCGGTGCTCGACGCGAGTCACGGACAACTTCCCGCGATCTTCGTTCAAGGAATCACGAGCGGACTCGGCGACCTTGGCGGAGTGTTTACGAAGGGAGTCGGCTCAATCGGCGTCGACCTTGGTAAGGGGCTCGAGGGTCTGGGCGGCGACCTTGGTAAAGGCCTAGGCAAGGGTGTGACAGAAAGCCTCGGCAAAGCCGCGGGCGATGTGGGGAAGGACGTCGACAACGCCGTCAAGGGTGCCGGTGACGCGGTGAAGGAAGGGCTTGACGGACTCTTCAAAAAGAAGTGATCGCGGCTGCGCCGCCTCATCCCTAGCTCGCCGCGCCCGAGCGTGGGCGAACGGGTGGAATGATCTCAGTTCCGTCGTCCGCGACGAGTCTGATGGTCGATCCGAAGCGCACGACGCCAGCCTTGATGCCGACGGCGGCGAGCTCTTGAACTAACTCTGCGTCGGACAGCATGTGTGGCTCTACACGGGGCGATGCGCGCGGCGGATCAGACGGTGTGACAACAAGATTGTGACGCGGACTCACGTGGTCCGACTCTCCGCTGCCGCGCGCTAGGAGCGCAACTGCCACGATTCCAAGGCCAAACGCGGTGGCGGCGGCACGACGCGCTCGTCGACGCCGGACTCGTCCCTCAAGCGCCTGCTCAGCGAGCACGAGAATGACTTCGCGGCGACGCGAAGCGTGTGGTGAGAGTTGCGGTTTCAAGTCGTTCATCGTGATTCCTCCGTCGAACCAGAGTGTGCGCGTCTCAGTCGAAGTCGAGCCAGTAGCCAGCGCATGCGGCTATCGACGGCCGATGGTGCGAGGCCAAGATGTTGCGCAAGCTGAGCTAGGCTGAGTCCGCGCCGAAATCGAAGTGAAAGCAGCGTTCGGTCATCGGACGGAATGACTTCGAGCTCCACCTGAATTGCGCGAAGAAGCGCGTCGCCGTCTGCATCGACTGGCGTTGCTTCCGATCGCGACTGAGCAATCGTTTCCTCATGACGTGCCCGACTTCGTTCCGAGCGCAAGCGATCGAGTGCTGTAGTCAGGACCGCACGCCTCAGCCACGCGTCGAGCGACAAGAGGCGGTCGATTTGTGGGAGCGAGTTCGCGACGCGGAGCATCGCATCTTGGACGCAATCAATCGCGAACGATTCATCGCGCGCGGTGCGCTCGCGCGCAACACGATAGAGCATGTCGAACCGATGTTCGTACAACGACGCCAAAGCCTCGCGCGATCCGTTGACAATGCCAGAGGAAACACGCGAGGCCCAAGCGTCGTCGGCAATCGCGATCGCGGCGCGAGTGCCCGGCTCGTCGCGACAAGCGATTAGTTGTCCTTCTTGTTGCCTGTGGTGCCCATCACCGTGGACACGATGCTGTCCACCATGCCGATATCGTCGCGCGTCCCGTGGACGAAGAGCAGGCCGCTGCCCTCGTGGAACTTCATCGAGAAAGAGCTGCTTTTCCCGTTCATTTCGGCGCCAGCGGCGATCGCATCGAGGAGTCCCTTTAACATCGGTTGGTCTCTCCGCTGCAGAACGACGAGGTTAAAGACGTCGGTGCGAACTGACGGTGCCTTCGTTGCGACCGGAGCGCCGCCACTTGCCAGCAGATTCACGACCTGAATCCGCTTGCTGTCAATGCCAACTCCCTCGGGGTCGCCGTCAACGCGCTCGATGCGCAGCGAAACCTGCGCGCCCTCGCAATCGAACGGCAGCGTCTCCAGCAACATGATTGCCGCAGGCCCTGTGACAGACCTGATCGTGACCGCAGGCATCTTGAGCATCGTGATCGCGTCGTTGCCGAGGACCACGTTGGGTTCCATCAGTCGCGCACTAACTAGTTTGATGTCGTCGCCGACAGTGCCGCCGGCGAATTCGATCGTGATCGAGTTCTGGGCGCTGCGAGCCTCCACCTCGCGCCGTTGTGTCTTCTCCAATTCGGCCGCATCGACCGCCTCTTGCTTCTTGCGCGCCAGAGTCTCAAGCCACTTGTGGCTTACTTGGTCGTCGAGGTCGGCGAGGCACTTGATCGCCGCATCAATCGCTTCAGGCTGACCTCGAAGCACGAGGATGTTGGCCTCTTGAAGCGACCTTGCGGTAAGGGCATCGGTCTGTATCGCATTGGCCGCTTCGAGCGCGGTGAGGCGCTTCAGCCGAACATCCACAGTCGTCTCGGAATCGACTAACGACCGGTCGATCGCACTGAGCCGACGCGTGGCTTCCTTGACCGATTCTGCGGTGCCTTACAGAACAATGCACCCACTAGTGCAGTTAGTCACGCTGATTGCGACTTATCCAACACAGCCCTCGCGCGACGCACCTTTGCCAGAATCGTCTCGGCCTTGGCGGTCCAC
>JAWXCC010000079.1:0-11641 GCA_034440475.1 Phycisphaerae bacterium
CTCGCCGCGCATGACCAACATCAACGGTGATGGCACTTGGCCTAGCAGCCTGTGGCGAAAGTGCTTCGGTAGCGAGAACGAGGATGCTGGCTCAGATGCCCAACTGTAGAGTGGGAGCCGCGACGCAGCTGTATCCGCAAGATACGGCAAGTCTCGGCGACACCGCAGCCACTCAATATTGGGGGCTAACAGCCTCGTTCGTAGCCCGAATGACTTTCGCCACGGGCTGCTAGCAAACGCTGTCGACGAACCCACGTCTCATGTGATCGCTGCGCGACGCGCCGCCGCCTGCGCAAACGAAACACTGCTCTGCTGATTCGTCGTCGTTGTGTTCTGCGCGCGTGAGGCAGCAACGATCACATTACGGTTCGCGCCCCGTGAGACTACGGAACTGCTCAACCGCGCGGGCGCGATCGGTCCCAAGGTTCACAGGCTCTAAACCCTCGCAGGCGAGAAAGTACGTTGCCTCGCCTTGCGCTCCCGCGACAGCCTCGACCGTTCCGACGAATGCGTCGCCGACGAGATTCAGAAGTCCGCTGACGGGATTGCCCGCTCCGGCGAGCTTTCGACCGGTCGCTGTGAAACGTCGACTCTCGAGCGTAGCGCCGGCGTATTGGGAGCTCAGCCGTCGGGCACGGGTCACGTCGGGCTGCGCTGCCGCGAGTGACTCACGTGAGTCGGTCAATGCTGTGCTCAGTTCTTGCTTCAAGATGACGAGTCGATCGACCTGCTCGGACTTATCCTGAACGAGCCCAGTCAATCGCTCGTTGTCCTGAAGCAGCGTCCCGACGATGTTCCCGAGTTGGTCCGCATCCTGTTCAAGCGATGCGATGCGGTGTTGAAGGTCGGTTTTCTCGTAGGACGCTGTGCGAATCTGTTCATCGAGCTTGGAGATCTCGACGCGCGACGCGTCCAAGCCGTCTCGGATCGCTTCGATTTCGACGCGGGTGAGAGTGTGGCCGTCGGCGTCCTTGACGACGCAACCAGCGAGATCGGCGACGCGCGCCTCGGCGGTCTCAAGCTGCTGCTCGAGATCGTTTCGCTCGGTCTGAAGCAGGTTCGACTGTTCGCTGGCGCGGGCGAGCTCTCTCTGTGCCTCTTGGAAACTGCCAAGCGTTTGCTCGCTGCGCAGCGTGACGGCTTCGAGGGTTAGGGTGAGCTCCGTCACGTGCGGCGTGCGCATCCAGTAGCCTGCGGTCATGCTTCCGACCGAGAGCAGGCAGGCCAGTGTGGTGACGGTCAACTTTGGGTGGGTTTTCAGCAGGTTCATGAGGAAATTCTCCTGAGTTGTCTTTGCTCGACACGACGGGGCAGAGGAGAACAGTTTCTGTGTGATTCACGGCAGTGGCTGGTAACCGATTGGGATGAGTCCCCTCATTGCCAGCCGTGTGGACCCGTTAGCACCGCGAGCGGATCAGGCGCCTTGCCGCGTCGCAACTCCGAGGTCCTTCGCTCGACTTGCGATCTCGCTCGTCAGCCTTTCGACGAACGCCTCCACCGGCATCGCGCCCAGATTCTCCGTGATCCCCCGCGCCCGCACGCTGACTTCGCGCTTCTCCGCATCGCGTTCACCGACAACTAACAAGTAGGGGATCTTCCAGTCCGTCGCGACCTTGATCTTGGCTTGGATGCGCTCGTTGCTGTCGTCGAGCGTGGCCCGAATGTTTCGCGACTTCAGAAGCGCCAGCACTTCCTTGCCGTACGCTTCGCTCTTCTCACTAATAGTCAAGACGCGCACTTGCTCCGGCGAGAGCCAAGTCGGAAACGCGCCGGCGAAGTGTTCGATGAGGCAGCCGATGAAGCGCTCGAACGAGCCGAACGGCGCGCGGTGGATCATGACTGGCCGATGCGGCTTGTTGTCGCTGCCGATGTATTCAAGTCCGAAGCGATTGGGCAGGTTGTAGTCGACCTGCACAGTGCCTAACTGCCACGAGCGGCCGATGACGTCGCGCACGATGAAGTCGATCTTCGCGCCGTAAAACGCGGCCTCGCCGGGTTCTTCGGTGAACGGCACTCCGAGCGTGCGGGCCGCATCGCGACAGGCTTGCTCAGCCTTGTCCCACGACGCAGGCTCTCCGATGTATTTTGCGTCGTTCGGATCGCGTAGGCCGACGCGCACGCGATAGTCGGTCATGCCGAGCGTTTCGAAGATGAGCTTCACGAGACTCAGGCAACCTTGCAACTCCTCGGCGACCTGATCCTCGCGCACGAACAGGTGCGCGTCATCTTGCGTGAAGCCGCGCACTCGAGTCATGCCACCAACCTCGCCCGACTGTTCCCAGCGATAGACAGTGCCGAACTCGCACAGTCGCACCGGTAAGTCGCGATAGCTGCGCTGCTGGCTGGAGTAGATCTTGATGTGGTGCGGGCAATTCATCGGCCGCAACAGATAGCCGTTGATGTCACCCGCCTTCATCTTGTTAGCCAACTCCGCGCACGAACAACCTTCGGACGCGAACTGGGCCAGCTGTTCGTGATCGACGAGCGGCGGGTATTGCGACTCTTGGTAGTAGGGGAAGTGGCCGCTCGTCTTATAGAGATCGAGCTTGCCGATCTGCGGTGTGAAGACCTGGAAATAGCCTTGGCGCTTCAACTCGGCGCCGATGAAGTCCTGCAGCTCTTGGCGAATGATCGCGCCAGCCGGTGTCCACAGGATCAGTCCTTGTCCAACCATCTCGTCGACATGGAAGAGGCGCAGCTGCTTGCCGATCACGCGGTGATCGCGCTTCTTCGCTTCTTCGACCTGCGCCAGATACGCATCAAGTTCGGGTTTCGTCGCGAACGCGGTGCCGTAGACGCGCGTGAGACGGTCCTTCGTCTCATCACCCTTCCAATAGCTTGACGCAAGCGACAGCACTTTGAACGCGCCGATCTTGCCCGTGCTCGGCACATGCGGACCGCGGCACAAGTCTTCCCAATCGGTGCCCGGCGCTCCAGTCGCGTACCACGACAACTCGCTGGAACCGGCTT
The DNA here is from genome assembly GCA_034440475.1 of Phycisphaerae bacterium. Taxonomy (GTDB): domain Bacteria; phylum Planctomycetota; class Phycisphaerae; order Phycisphaerales; family SM1A02; genus JAEUIT01. The sequence goes on from JAWXCC010000079.1 coordinate 2,971, forward strand.
CAATCGCGCGCTCGGCGTTGTCGAGCTTGAACTTCGAGCTTTCCTTCTTCAGCTTCGTGAGTCCGGCGTGCGCTGGCATCTCGTAGCGCGTGAACGGACGATCTTCAGCGATGATCTTCGCCATCTCGGCTTCGATCGTGGCGAAGTCGTCGGTCGAGATCGAGACGCCGTACGGGAACGCCATGTCGTAGTAGAAGTTCGTCTCGAGCGGCGGGCCGTACACCAGCTGCACGTCGGGGAAAACTCGCTGAATCGCCTCGGCCATCACATGTGCGCAGGAGTGGCGCAGCAGGTAGAGCGCGTCGGCGTCAGAAGCCGTTGCGCCTTTGGCCTTGGCGGTGACGATCGAAACCTTTGCGTCGTGATCGATGCGCCGCGAGAGGTCGCTCAACTGTCCGTCGACCTTCGCGCCAAGCGCAGCCTTCGCGAGGCCAGCGCCGATCGATGCGGCGACTTCGCCCGCGGTCACGGTCGAAGCGAAATCCTTGATGCTGCCGTCAGGCAGGGTGATGCGTGGCATAGGACGGGCATGGTAACCGTCACTTCCGCGGAAACAGATCCGTCTGGTTCGGCAAGTTTGGCGGCCGCTGCCGCATCGCGTCGAGTTCCTGCTCGAGGTCTTCGAGCGTGCGGAAGTCGTAGTGCTCGCTGGCGAACCGGAGGTACGCGATGGGATCGAGCTCGCGCAGATGCTGGGCCACGCGGCGGCCGATTTCCTTACTCTCGACCTCGCGCTCGTACTCGCGGTGCAGCTCGTCCTCGATCGTCTTGACCATTTCTTCCTTGCGCCCGGTTGCGATTGGGCGCTTACCACATGCGGCGAGCACGCCGCGCAGGATTTTCTCAGAGTCGAACGGAATGCGCGTGCCGTCCCGCTTGATCACGATCAGTCGCTCGGTGCGCTCGACGCGCTCGTAGGTGGTGAATCGTTTCGCGCAGTGTTCACACTCGCGCCGGCGACGGATTGCGCCGCCGTCTTCGGCACCGCGGCTATCGATGACGCGATCGTGATCCTCGCCGCAGTAGGGACACCGCATGGCCGCAGTGTCGTGTGCGACGGGAGGAGCGTCAACGCGCTGGCAGTGTCAGCGCTTTGTCGTCGCGTCACGGACGAGATCACCGTCGATCGCGAAGCGTAAGACCGCAAAACCGTCGAGCTCAAAGTGCTCAATTTCGATCGGCACAGTTTGCTCGGCGTCAAACGTGATTTCGGCCCGCGACTCGCGGGGGGCATGCCATGTCCAGTCGTCAATCACGAGTTTTCCGTCGATCTTGACCCGCACGCCATCGTCGGACAACACGCGAATCGTGTAGCGACCCTTGGGGAATCGCACTGCCGTTGAAGCGATCGTCCCGAAGCCGTCGGCGGGCAGCTTCGACGCCATGAGCACGTCGGTCGCAACGCCGCCGGGACGTAGCGAACTCGGCCCGTCGTTGCCAAAGCGGAAGTCGATTGCCTCGGTCTCGATCACCACCGAATCCGCGCCGGTTGCGCCCTCGCGCCACAACGCTTCGTCCGCGCGCGGGTCGCATGCACTCGGGAAGAACACGACGCGCCACGTTGCTCGCACGATGCAGCCGCGCCCTTCGCTCACGCCTTTTTCGTGTCCGATTCGGAGCACGTACGGCATGACGTCACCCGGTTCCTCGCCGTAGACAGCAAACAACGTCCGATCGGTGGCAGCAGCGACACGAAGCGGACCCGAGCCGACGACCTGCGCACTCTGATACTTCTCCGCGCCGAGTAAGCGCCATCGCGCGCGATCGGGCGAAGAGCCTTCGAGGAAGAGGAGCGGACCTGCACCAGACCAGGGGCCGAACGCAGTCATCCGGATTGTTTCGCGACCGCCGAGCGATGCACGCGCGCCGACTGGTGTATTCAGACCATTTGACTCGCGCCGCACATCATCGATCGAGGGTCGCTGGATGGGTGCTTGAGCCGCATGCGATGGCTCGCCGCTCGCGGCGTCGGTACGGAGAGGAGTTTTCGTGTCGGTGAATACGTTCTCAAACTCGATCGTTCCTGTCGTTTCGCGAAGCTGGATTGCTGTCGCGCAGCGGACAAATCGATTCCGCGCAACCACGTTGTTAGCACTCGCTGCACCATTTGCCTTGGCCCACGCGCTCTCAAGCAGGCCCTTGTCGTCGTCCCACCACAAGCTGATCGTGGTGCTCTCGTCGGTGAAGTCGTTTCCGTCGATTTGATTTCTGGCACCGTGTTCGATGTTGATTCCGCCGCCTTCGCCACCGCCATCAGTACGCGGTCCGTTCTTCGCGAACGTGTTGAAGGCGATGAGCGTGTCTTGCGAGTAGCCAGCCCAGATGCCGCAAATGCCGTTCTCTTCAAAGCGATTCAGCGCGATCGTATTGCCGAAAGAAAACGTCATCTCAAGGCCGTGTGCCGCAGCGAACGAGAAGTCGTTACCAATGATTCGGTTGTCGTTGCAGCCCCTGCGCTTGTGAAAGTCGGCAGGCGATCCGTCGGGTGCTGGCTTCTGACCCAGCGACTCTTTACCAGCGAAACCAAACAAGCCATCACCGCAATGCGTCGCGCTGTTGAGCGCGATCAGGTTCCGAGAGCACTGCTCGAACATCAGAATGCCAGCAGAATCCTGACCGCGGTTATAGAAGCCGTGCGAGTAGCCGCGAATGCAGAAATCAAACGCGTTCCGCGCCACGACGTTGTCAGAACTTCGCCACATCGCCAAGCCCCAGCCCGAGAGAAACGAGCAGTCGTTGTCATAGACGCGGCTCTTCTGAACGCGATCGAGAATCAGGCCGTTCTGCGTGTTCCGCACCTTGAGATCACGAACCGTGACATCAGCGGAACGCTCGATGCACAGCCCAGCGCCGTAGCGAGTGACCCACTCGCGATTGTCGTTCTCGTGCGGCCAGAGCCAGTCGGCGCCATCTTCGGCTTCCGTCGTCGAGAGCAGTCGCGTCGCGAAGTTGTCGGAGAGATCTAACTTCTCGAAAGTGGAACCGTCACACGATCGCGCGAGCACGCCGCAGCGAAATCCACTCACGGCACCGTTCTTGAGTGTGACCCGCTTCCCGGTCACCACGATGCCCGTTCCATCGAGTGCCTCGGCCGGAGCGCCGAGTGCGGCACCGCGGAGCAGTTTGCCGCCGAGATCGACGGTGATGCCATCTCCCACTACCTGCACGACGCCGTTGCCGTCGGAATCGGCGATGAACTGGCGGGGAAACACGAGACGACATGAGGTGTGTACGTCGACGTTATCGCGATCGATGATGACGACGGGCAGTTCGTTCGAACTCACTCGCCCAACCGGCACGGGCGGCGGCGTTGCAGCGGGCGGGGTCGTCTGCGTAAGGAGCGCGATCAGCAGAATGCGTGGAAGCATGTGGGTAACGTTCGCTGCGACAACGCGCGAAAGATCAGCCGCGCCGGCGCAATTCAGATCTCTTCAACTTCAGTCACCTTTTTCGCGGCGACTTCTTCGATCTTCGCGATGTACTTCTTGGTGAGCGAATCGATCTCTTCTTTCGCCCGCTCTGCTTGGTCGTCGGAGACGCCTTGCTTCTTGTCGTCCTTCAGCATGTCGATGTGCTTGTTCGCATCGCGGCGTTCGTTGCGCACCGCGACCTTCTGCTCCTCGGCCATCTTCTTCACTTGGCTAATCAACTGCTTGCGGCGATCAGAAGATGGCGCGGGCACATTGATGCGAATCATTTGGCCTTCGGACATCGGATTGAGTCCGAGCCCGGCAGACTCGATTGCCTTCACGATCGTCGTCTTGCTCGAAGGATCGAACGGCTTCACGAGAAGTTGCGTGGGCTCGGGCACGCTGATGCCGGCAAGCTCGCGCAGGTCAGTCTGGCTGCCGTAGTAGTCGACTTTAACGTACTCAAGCAGCGCCGTCGTCGCACGACCGGTGCGCATTCCGCGAAGTTCGCGTTGGAAGTAGTCCAACGACTTGGACATTTTCTCTTCGCACTCAAGTTGGATGGTGTCGAGGTCCATGTTTCAGCAAGTGTACTAGCGTCGTGTCACTTCGTTACAGTCGTGCCGATGCGTTCGCCACGAACCACCTTTGCAATGTTGCCCTTCGCTTTGAAGTCGAACACGCAGATGGGGAGGTTGTGTTCCATGCACATCGTCATCGCCGTGAGGTCCATGACGCCTAACTGCTTCTCGAGCGCCTCGGCGTAGGTCAGCGCGTCGTAGCGCTTCGCGGTGGGGTCTTTCTTCGGATCGGCGGTGTAGATGCCGTCGACCTTCGTTGCCTTGAGCAGAATGTCGGCGTTCAACTCAATGGCGCGAAGCGAGGCGCAGGTGTCGGTCGTGAAAAACGGATTGCCCGTTCCCGCAACCAAGATGACGACGCGGCCTTTTTCAAGGTGTCGAATCGCGCGGCCGCGGATGAAGGGCTCGGCGACGGCCGGGACGTTGATGGCTGACATCACGCGGGCTTCGCGGCCGATTTGCCCGAGCGCTTCTTTCAGTGCCATACCGTTGATGACCGTGCCGAGCATGCCCATGTAGTCGGCGGTCGACTGGTTGATGCCGCCTTGGGCCGAGAGCTGAGCGCCGCGGATGATGTTGCCGCCCCCGACCACGACTGCAATCTGCACCGCGGAATCGGCCGCCGATGCGATCTCTCCGGCGATGACCGTGAGTTCGTCGGGGGAAATGCCTAACTGGCCGGGAGGCGCGAAGGACTCGCCAGAGATCTTCAGGACCACGCGGCGGGGGCGGCCGCCGTCCGGCTGAGCTGTTCTGGCCGTGGGCGAGGCGGACGGCGAACCGGTTCGGGAGATGGGGGGAGGTAGTGCGGTCATAAAGGGTGGGATCGTCGCTCAATTGGAACCGACAGCCCCCGCCCGAGCAAGCGTCGTGGCTGACTGAGCGCACCGATAGGCCGCGGGCGACCAAAAGGAGGTGGCGATGCCGAATCTGTTTGGGCTGGCATCTGCGTCGCAGAAGTGTCGTGGGTTCCGCAAGGCGATCGTCTGTCCCGATCACGCGGACTTCAACGCCGAGAAACTCTCGGACACGATCGTACTCCTACCGCTCGGAAATCCGGGCGATCCCGAAATTGGCGGCGGCGTCGCGGGAAACTGCAACATCGGCGAGGTTCGAATCGTCTCGGGGGCGACTGGGCAAGTAACGGGCTTGGCCGGATCAAAGATGTGTTTACGCGGAGTTGCGTTTGACGCGGGATCATCAACGGCGAAATCGTACGACCCCGAAGGTGGTGACTTTTGTCTGGGGTGGTGGGGTGCAGGGGGTGTCCGGTGTGTGCTGCTTCGCGTCGTTGCGCGAGACTGCCTTGTCGCAGGTGCGTCGAGCCGCAGAAGGATTTCTCGATCGATGGACTATTGACATTCACGCGGGACAGACATTGACGCGATACATACCGTATGCCACACTACGGCATGAACAGCCGCGACGTCATCAAACGACTGCAAGCGCAAGGCTGGGTGCTGGTTCGCACCAAAGGGAGCCACCACCAATATCGCCATCCCTCGAAGCCCGGACTGGTGACGGTCCCGCACCCGAAGCGCGACCTTCCCATAGGCACGCTTCGGAGCATCGCCAAGCAAGCCGAATGGAGGAAGCCATGAACTACCCCGTCGTGATCCACAAAGACAAGAAGAGCGATTACGGCGTGAGCGTACCGGACCTTCCCGGATGCGTTTCCGCCGGCACAACCCTCGATGACGCACTGGCGATGGTGCGCGAGGCAATCGAGCTCCACCTTGAGGGGCTGATCGACGAAGGCGGCGTGATCCCGCTCCCCACTCCGATCGAGAAGTTGCGAGCCAATCGGGGCTACGCCGAAGGAACGTGGGCGATCGTCAATGTCGACGAGTCCACTTTGCGGGTCAAGATCGCCCGCATCGGCATCACGATGCCCCAGCGTGTGCTGGAGGCAATTGATCGGCACGCCAAGGCGAACGGCGAAACCCGATCGGGCCTGCTGGCTCGCGCGGCGGCGCGGTACATCGGACGCGAGGAAGGCACGATGCCCGAGGCCAAGCGCGGCGGCTCGAAACTCCGAACCATGCGAAACAAGATCAAGCGTGCGGCTGTTCGGAAGGGACGTTGACGGACGCTCTCGCTGTTGCGCGAACCGATGGGTTGGGGGTAACTAACACTGAGTGGCTGGCGAACGATGAAGAAGCGCCGCAGGCAACGCAGCCGGAAGCCATCCATCCCGGCGAGGTACTCCCACTCGACTTCCTCGAACTGATGGGAATCTCCGCGTACCGGCTTGCGAAGGCGACAGGCATTTCGGCGCAGCATCTCGGCAGGATCATCAAGGGAACGCGCGGCATCTCGGCCGATATCGCGTCGCGACTGTCCCGCGCGTTCGGCACGTCGGCGCAGGTCTGGATGGGATTGCAGGCGCGATTCGACCTTGACACTGCAGAGGAGCTCGTGGGCAAGGAGATCGAACGGCGAGTGCAGCGGATTGAGACGAAGCGCGGTGAGGCGGCGTGAGTCTGAAGGGCGCGCAGTCGATCCGCATCCGAGAGGAGGCGATTACGTCGTCGCGAGGTTGGCAAGAAACTCTTCGCGATGCTCGCTGCCTTCAGTGGTAGATAGGCTGCCTCAAATGCAACACACCCCTGATCAATCCAATGAATTGGACCGGCGACTAGACAGGCTGGAGCGGACGGCGCGCCAGCAGCGCTGCTCTCTGATCGCTCTCGCTTCAATCTTGCTTGGAGGACTGCTGCTGGCCGCGAACCAGTCCTCGAAGGACGCGACGTTTGATAGGATCATCTGCTCGTCGCGGGCAGTGGCCGACACGGACGGCAAGGTGCGGATCGTTGCCGCGACTGCTCCCAACGGAAACGCGGCTCTCAACTTCGTTGATTCGGACGGGAAGCCGCAGATTCTTGTCGGCACGGTTGCCGACGGATCTGCAGTGATCACGTCCTTTGGCAAGAATGGGAAACAGCGGATAGCGATCGGCACTGCTTCCGACGGAGACGCGGGAATTAGTTGGTACGACAACGACGGCAAAGAGCGGATCGTCGCCACAACGGCTCCCGACGGAAACGCTGGCCTAGGCTTGGCCGATGCTGACTAGAAGTCGCGGATCCTTGTCTTCACAAAGTCCGACGGCTCTGCCGGACTCGACTGTCTTGACAAGCGAGGCAAGAAAAGGATCGGTGCCACGACTGATCCCGACGGAAAAGCCGGGCTCGGCTTTGCAGATGCAGACGAGAAGTCGAGGATTAGTCTCTGCACTGCAGGGGACGGATCTGCAGGGTTCTCGTGCTTCGACAAGGACGGCAAGAAGCGGATCGTTGCCACAACTGCTTCCAACGCATCCGCAGGTCTTGCGTTGGCTGATGCAGATGGGAAGGGGCGGATCCTTGTTGTCACCAAGGCCGACGGATCCGCCGGAATCTCGTGCATCGACAAAATTGGGAGACAGCGGATCGATGCGTCGACGTTCGCCGACGGAAACTCGGGTACCAGCTGGTCCGACAAGGACGGCAACGTGCGGATCTCGGCCTCAACCTCTGCAAGCGGAACTGCGGGGATAGTGTGGTTTGATGCGTTCGGAAAGGCGCAGATCAGCTCCGGAACCTCGCAGAATGGCACCCTGTACCCAACCTCGGACAACAACAAGTAACAAGTCCGCAACTTCCACGCCCCGGCGATGGCAGCCGATCGACGCTGGGGCGGCGCGTTACAACGAACGGAGTGCCGATGGTGAACGCGGTTGGAGAGCGCGTCTACGCGGAGGGAGTCGGAGTCAGTGCGTTCATGCGAGTTGTCGTTCATTGAAGCCGATGCGGAGAATGAGAGTTACCCGGCTGCTCGCAGCAATGCACTGTTCGCAACCAGGCTCGGAGCGAAGCAGATGTCGGCACCTCTGTCGGGAAAAGAAACAGCACGTTGGGCCATGACCAATGTCAGCATCTCGGGCGACCTCATTCACCATGTGAGATGGCGCTACCCGATCGCAGTGGCGGACTTGGCAAACGGTACGGTCCTTCGAACGTCTCGTAACGGGTTCTCGGAGAAGGCGCTCGCGACGTACGTAGTATCCGTCGCATCGCTGGAAGCCTTTGTGAACGAGGTGTTCTTCTGCGGCATGATTCGCGCGACGCTCAGTGGCTCGGCGCTATGGCAGTTGGGCACGGACCTCGTTGAGCGCCGGTTCCGCCGGTTGGATCTCGTCCAGAGGATCGCGCTCGTTGGACAGCTCATGTTTGGGACGCGCGTACTACTCGATCGGCCGCCGATGCAGGACCTTCGACTTTTGATTGACGCGCGCAATGCCGTTGTTCATTACAACTACCTGACTTCGCCCCCGAAGTTTGTACGGCCGCTCGAAGAGCGAGGTATAGCGCTGAACGGTCGTTTACCCGACCAGCCGAACGGTCCGTCGTTCAATCCGTGGGGGTCTCAGATTTCGACGGTTGAGGGAATTAGACGCGCGTAACGGACACACCCCTGCGCCCGCCCAACCACACCAGAAAATAGTCATCACTTTCGGGGTCGCGCGATTTTGTCGTTGATGATCTCGCGTCAATCGCGACTCCGCGGAAACACATCTTCGATCCGGCCAAGCCCGTCACCTGCCACTGCATCTCGCGCTGCGTTCGGCGCTCGCCGCTCCTTGAACAGGAGGAACGTCGCCGCGCGCTGGCTGACCGCCTCGTTGAACTCGTCCTCTAC
>JAWXCC010000080.1:0-13193 GCA_034440475.1 Phycisphaerae bacterium
CCCCGACTGCGACGATGTTTATATCGATAACATCTACTTCAGCTCGATCCCAGCGCCTGCGGCGATCGCGGTACTCGTGATGGCGTGGCCGCTGCGTCGCGCGCGTAGGCGATAAAGCTCGACTTATGTTGGCCCCGCAGCGTTGTAGGCAATCGCAACGCTGCGGGACCAACTTCACGGCCGATCTCGTGTACCGCGTCATCCAATTCTGCAGGCTCGAAAGACGATTCGCGCGGAGGCGCGGAGAGCGCGGAGAAGACAAAGGGTGTCGGCGAGCAGGCCTTGAGCGTTCGGATCGACGCGCTCTGATCGAACATGTTCCGACTCTTCTCCGCGCTCTCCTCGTCTCCGCGTGAAGGCCTTCGTTTTGGTCAGGAACTCGATCCACCGTCAAGCCACCGTCAACATTGGCTGGCGCGATCCACGAGCCCACATGGGTGGATCATTGCGTCTTCGTCTTCACTCCCACCGAAACACACCCTTGCGCCACGCGTAGACGTACGCCGCGATGCCGGTCGAGACGAAGAAGAGAATGCGTCCGAGGTAGAGAGCCGCTTCCGGGCTGCCGGGCCGCAGTTGCGTGAAGGTCACGGCCCACGGGTAGAGGAAAATGATTTCAACGTCGAAGACGAGGAACGTCATCGCGAGCATATAGAAGCGAATGTTGAAACGCTTCTTCGTCGATCCGATCGGATCCATGCCCGACTCGTACGCAACGCCTTTGGTCGCGCCAGCCTCCTGCGGACCAATGATCGCGGAGCCCACCAAGTTGATGATGACGAAGATGATCGCCATCACCACAATCAGGAGCACCGGCAGGTAGCTGACGAGTTCTATGGCGAGGAGTGGTGTGATGGCGTTCAAGAGATGCTCCGCGAGAAGGGGCGGCATCGTAGCGGATGGGGGTCACGCCATTGTCGGCCGACGCTCCCACACGCCTAATCGTCGTTCGATCGCGCTCGCCACGCGCAGAATGGTCCCTTCGTCGAACAGGCGACCCATGACGGTGACGGCCTGCGGTTCGCCAATATCGGTGAACCCTCCTCGGATGACGGCGCACGGCTGGCCTGTCGCGTTCGTATGGACGAGCAAGCCTCCCGCAAACGGCGGCGCGAGTACGCAATCCACTGCGTCAAAATAATCGTGCATCGCCTCCATCGTTCGGCGGCGAATGCGATCGGCTTGGACCAAGTCGGTGGCTGAAATGAGGTGGCTGCGTCGAAACGTGTTCGGCCACGCCTCGTCGGCTTGCCACGAGAGTTGATCGTCAGTGTTCGAGCGCGTCATGGCGTCGAACGACGCGGCTGCTTCGGCATACAGCGTGAGGATTGTCGGGCTGGGATCGATCTCTGGCGTTTTGATCTCGACGATCTTGCAGCCTTCCGCCTTCGCTGCTTCGAGTGCAGCGCTGGCGACTTTCGCGTACGGATTGTTGGCGAACCAGTTGCGATCAATGCCGACGCGAAGTTCGCTCGCGTCTGCCGCGCGATCGAAGTGGAAGCGTTCATCGATGCTCGACGGATCGTCGACGTCGTAGCCGTTGATCGCTGCAAGCACAAATGCCGTGTCGCTGATGGAACGACACAGTGCGCCGATTTTGTCCATCGTCCACACCAGCGCCATTGCGCCGGTGCGCCCAACGCGTCCAAATGTCGGTCGTAGTCCCGCCGCGCCGCAGCGATCCGATGGCGACACGATCGAACCAAGTGTCTCCGTGCCGATCGCGAAACCGAACAGGCCAGCGGCGACGCCCGAGGCGGAGCCAGCGCTCGATCCCGACGAACCCTTTTCGATGTTCCACGGCGAGCGACACATGCCGCCGTGCCAGATGTCGCCGTAGGCCAGCGCTCCAACTGCTGTCTTCGCGACGAGCACAGCGCCAGCATCTGCGAGCTTCTTCGTGACCCACGCGTCGCTCGTAGGCACGCGGTCCTTCCACGGTTCGGCGCCCCACGTGGTCTTGATGTCTTTCGTGTCGATGACGTCCTTGAGGCCGTACGGAATGCCGTGCAACGGACCGCGCCAATGCGATCGACGGATTTCGTCGTCGGCTGCTTTCGCTTGTTGTCGAGCGAGATCGGCGGTCACCGTGATGACACACCGGAGCTTGGGCGCAAAGCGTTCGATGCGCGCGAGGTACACGTCAGTCAGCCGCGCGCTCGTGAGTGCGCGATCGCGGATCCAACGCGCGAGGTCGTGCAGCGAAGCGAAAGCAAGGTCGTCGTCGGAAGTGGGGAGCGGCGGCAACGCACCAAAATCAAGTGAATCGGGATTGCCAATCCGAGTCACACGCTCGGCAGACTTCGTCGGCAGCGCGGCGCGGAAGACGGTCGCAGGCGCGAGTGGGTTCGGCAGTTCTCCTGCCTTGCGGATCGAAGCGATGACTTCGCGGTGGTCGCCAATCGTGCGGACGATCTGCCCGCGCTCCGATTCAGTAAACGTGATGCCGAGGACGCGCTCGGCCTCTGCCAGCGTGGCCGTTGTGATGTCGTTCGTGCCCGGCGCTGGAAGCGGAGGCGACGCGGACGCTGGCGTTGATGTCGGCGGGTCGTCTCCAATCGCACTTCGCGCAGCAGAAGCCGCAAGGGCGGTCGAAAGTAAGACGAAGTCGCGGCGCGAAGTGGGGATCGGCATTCATGCAGGCTACATCGCCCGCACGCGGAGCGACTAGTCCTTCGGTTTCAGATAATCGTCGTCCATCTCCCACAGGCCAGGGAACGGCTCGTTCAACGGTCTTCCGTTTGCAGCACCCGGTAGACGACTGTCGCGAAGTAAGAGGATGAGATTGGAGAGTGCGCCGGGATGCTGGATCAGATAGGCGTGGGTACTTGTGCCCGAAACCTCGCACTGAATGAGCTCCGGCTGGTCGATCTCCCCAAGCGTCGCACGTATCTGTGGCGTGAAGTCATCGAGTGCCAGCATGCCGAGTCGCTTCTGACTGCCGAAGAGCCAACCCGCCCAATCGAGAGCTTTGTCACTAGGCGAAAAGTAGATCACGACGCGCTTCGATGAATTGAGTAATGCCTCGCCCATAAATCGCTGTTGAAAGACTTCCATGTCGATGTCCGGAGCAGCCAGCACGAGCGTCTCGATCTTCAGTTGCTCCGCTACCGTCGGACGTAGCGCCCGCGCCTCAGAATCAGCTGGCGCAGGAAACAGTGACCGAACAACAAGGCTGGTCCCTCCGGCACCGCGCAACTCGGCGTTGAGTTCCCGGAGGGCCGTCACCGCGACGTCAGTGCCGCGGCTGTGCGAAATGATGTGGACGCGGTCGATGCCTGGAGAGCGGGCAAGCGCGCAGAGGAACAGCTTGAGATGAACGATCGTGTACTCACCCGATTCGCGATCGCGCCCGTACTCAAAGAGTCCGGCGACGGCAAACTAGGTGTAGGCGATCGGAATCCCTTGGCGCCCGCCGAAATGCCAAGCTTGGGTGATGCGCACCACGGCGTCGTCAAAGCTGTTGTTGAAACCGTGGATGAAGACGATGGCGTCCTTCCGATCGGTCTGATCGATCAAGGGTCGCATCGCGCGGGTGATCGCGTCTTGGTGGTCGATGAGCTCCACCACTGCGGTCGGCTTGAGCACCAAGCGACGATCGCGAGCTTCCGTGAAGAGCATAACGGGTGGGAATTGTCCAAGCTCCTCGATGCGGGTGACCTTGGGAACGTAGGTGGGTGTTCGCGTCGCCGACGTGGTGTCCGCGACGAGTTCGTCCCAACTCACGTTCTCGCCGAGCTGAACCGTCGCGATGCTGTAGACGAATCCAGTCGCGCGACCGTATCCGTACTCAGGCCCGCGCTCGGACGTGCGATCGACACCGCGATCGGTCACGTAGAACACTTTGACTTCGGATGTGCGCAGCGGCTCAGGAACCTGTGCGAAGACCGCGCGGCCACGCTCGCCATACATGACGTAGGGCGTCGGCACGAGGTACTCGGTGCAGCCGCTGAGGAGAATGCAGAGAAGCCCGAGGAAGAAACAGCGCATGACGGCCTCGATAGCGGCTGCGGCAAAGCGGCACGTGTTGCTCGACGCTATTGGACGCTACTTCTCGGCTTGGCCTGTCGCCTCACCTCGCCACGTGGTGTAGAGGACCGTCGCGACGAGTACGACCGCGAGGACTGCTGACGAGCCGATCGTGCCGAAACCCAACCCGCCCTGTTCGGGCGTTTTGGTCAGCACATCGCCCATCGTTGCGCCCAAGGGACGCGTGAGAACGAAGGCCGCCCAGAAGAGTCCGACGTTCAGGCTTGTGCTGCCGAGCCCCGTTCGCTTCGCTATGAAATAGATTGCGACGATGAGCACGATCACGCCTCCGATGACAGCAGCTCCGCCTGCGAACCCCAAGCCTGAATCATCGGCGAGATAGTCGCCGAGCGAAGTGCCGAGCGTGTTCGACACAAGGATGGCGGACCAGTAGAAGCTTTCCGCTCGCAATGATCGCACGTCGTCAACCGACAGCGACTTCTCAGTGAGTCGCCACGCAATGAGTACGCCGATCAAGAGGCCGAGGAGGATCGCGCTGCCTGTGGCGTAGCCGAGGCCGACCGTGCGGTTCATGAAGTCGGACATCGTGGTGCCCGCCGTGCTGGTGGCGAGGATGACGGCCCAATAGAGAAATGGGATGTAGCGCTTCGCCCGCAACTGACCGACGAGCACAACCGCGAAGCCCGACATCAGAATCACGGTGCTCACGAGATAGCCGACGTTCAGCGTCATCGACAACAGATCGCCAGCTGTCTCACCCAGCGTCGTTGCAGCGATCTTCATCACCCAGAACAGGAAGGTGAGCGCCGGGAGTTTGCTAACGACGCTCGAAGACGAGACGGTCATGGTCGGCGGTTCCTTCACGACTTGACATCGGAGACGATGAGAGCAGCAGGGCAGCCGGGGCAAACCGCAGCGGTTCTGGTTTGGTCTCTTGCTCTCGATTGACCAAGGCCGCCCGCGAAGCGGGGGCGGCCTTGGTCAATCGGGGTGGCCGGAATTGAACCGACGACTTCCTGCACCCAAAGCAGGCGCTCTACCAAGCTGAGCTACACCCCGGATCGGTCCGGGATCGTACCGGAACTCGGAGGGAGCATGCGCGTGCGTTCTCGCCGTATCGTTTCGCTCGATGTCTCTCGTTCCCATCGCACGCCAGCTCTCGCGCGAGGTCGCAGAACTCCGCTTCGGGTCGCCAGTCGCGTGCGTCTATAACCCGCTTGACTACGCGTGGGCGGCACATCGGGAGTACCTTGAGCGCTACGCTCGGCCGGGAATAGAGGCGCTATTTGTCGGCATGAATCCCGGACCTTTCGGCATGGTCCAGACGGGCGTGCCATTCGGAGAAGTCGCTGCGGCGCGAGATTTTCTCGGCATCGACGCCAAGATCAAGCGCCCCGACGCCGAGCATCCGAAACGTCCGATCGAAGGTTTCGCATGTACGCGCAGCGAGGTCAGTGGTCGCCGCGTCTGGAATTGGGTGCGCGACCGCTTCGGCAGCGCGGACGCGTTCTTCGATCGTTTCTTCGTGTGGAACTGGTGCCCACTCGCGTTTCTCGTTGACAGCGGCGCGAATCTCACACCCGACAAACTAACGCTTCGCGAGCGAGCGAAACTTGAGCCCCTGTGTGATGCAGCGCTCCGCGATGTCGTCGCCACGTTGAGACCGAGTGTCGTCGTCGGGTTCGGTGGCTTCGCTGCGAAGCGCGCGACTATCGCGCTCGGGTCCGTCACGGGAAAAGCGAATTTTCCTCGTATTGGCAGTGTGCTGCACCCAAGCCCAGCGAGCCCCGCCGCCAATCGTGGTTGGGCACCTGCGGTCGAGCGCGGACTTCACGAACTCGGGATCGAACTCCCAGCGCCCTCCTGCGCGGCCTTGAAGCGGTGATCCCATGACTCGACTCCAACGCGATCTTCTCGTCGGGCTCGTCGCCGTCATTCTGGTTGCGAGCGGCATTCATCCGTACGACCGGCTGACCTGGGTGCTCGAGATTTTCTGGGTCGCTGGCGCGATCGCGATCTATCCGTGGTTTCGCACGCGGCGCCAGCCGACCGATCTGCTGCTTGTGCTGCTCGCGATCCATGCGGTGATCCTGATCGTCGGGGGCTTCTACACCTACGAGCACGTGCCACTCGGGGAGTGGATGAAAAATTGGTTTGGGTTTAGCCGGAACCACTACGACCGCATCGGCCACTTCATGCAGGGGTTCGTCCCGGCAATCCTCGCCCGCGAGATTCTGATCCGTAACGCGGTCGTCCGGTCGCGCGGTTGGCTGGTCGGGTGCGTGTTTGCGTTTTGCCTGTCGTTCAGCGCGGCGTTCGAGCTGTTTGAATGGACGGCCGCAATGGTTTTTGGCGATGGTTCAACCGCGTACCTCGCGACCCAAGGTGACCCGTGGGATGCGCAGAAAGACATGCTCATGGCGGCAATTGGATGCGTGACGGCGCTGGTTTTGTTCTCCCGGTTGCACGACCGGCAGATCGCGACGCAACGCTCGGCATGAATCCCCTCGTGAATCGAGAGAGTCTTTGGACGATTCGAGCGATTTCCGCGTACGTGGATTGCAACAACGGTGGTAGATTCGCGCTGTGACGGAAGGAGCCATTGATGGCGGGGCAAGTCTCATCGAAAATTCCGAGTGCCGTAACTGAGGTGGTGACGGGCGCAGCAGTGGACGCGACTGGCACCCTAGGCATGAAGCGAGCTGCCGCCAGCAACGCAGACGCAAGCATTCCAGCGGGCGGTATTGCGTGGAACGAGTACGCGACGTCCGATGTCGCGCGCGCTCGTGAGTTTCTCGGCGGACTCTTCGGCTGGGGAACGCGCACGAAGGAATTCGGATTCGAGGGCGCGTATACGACGTTCACCTTCGCTGGCCGCGACATCGCAGGGCTCTTGGCGCTCAACGACCTAAATGGCGCTGGCAACCGGCCCGGCTGGTTTCCCGTGATCCGCGTAGCGAGCGTCGATGCTGCGGTTGCGAAAGCCTGCGAACTGGGCGCGAGCGTTCTGTCGCCGCCGACTGGCCTGCCCGGTCTCGACCGTCACGCCATGCTCGCTGGACCGAGCCAAGGGCGTTTCTCGCTTCTTGAACTGGGCGACGGCCGCGCGGCGCGGGGAACGGGGTGCGTCTGTTGGAACGAGATGCGCGTCACGAACCCCTCAGGCACCGCGCTCTTCTTCTGGCAGACGTTCGGTTGGAATGCGGAGTCGCTCTGGGACGATCGCGACGGTCTGGTCACGACCTTTCTTCAGGGTGGACAACGCGTGGTTTCGATGCGCAAGGCTGCTGCCGATGAAATGAGCCGCTGCATGCCGTGCGTTGAGGTTGGCGATGTAGCCGCGACGATCCGACGAGCTCGCGATCTTGGCGGTGCGATCCTCGATGCTCGCGAAGACGACCCAGTCCTCGGTCATGCGGCGCGTATCGTCGATCCGCTCGGGGCTGATTTCATCGTGTATCGGCGCGGGTGAGTCGCTCACGTGCTCGTCACTTTTCCCGCCAAAGCGCCCCGAGCCGCTGCTCGAGCCTCGGGTGATGTGTTAGTCCGTGCATGACTCCTGGCTCGTACATGTAAATCGTTAGTAGGGTGCAGATCGGCATCAGCGGCACCTCTTCGTCCATGAGGAACCGCTCGGCTTCGGCGAGGACTGCCAAACGCTTCTGCGGATCTGGCTCGCGAGCGGCCTCATCGAGCAATGCGTCGTAGCGCGGGCTCGCGAACTTGCGGTCGTTGTTGCCGTCGGTGGAGCGCGAGATATCGAGAAACGTCGTGGGATCGCCGTAATCGCCGTACCAACTACCGCGAGCGATCATGAAGCGGCCTTCGTGCAGGTCCTCGCGAGCGTCCTTTGTTTCTTTCGCGCGCGGTTCGACTTTGACGCCGAGCGATTCCTGGCACATGTCGCGGAACGCGAGCGCCAGATCGCGATAGCGCGGATTGCCGGAGGTGTACAGAAGGTCGACGGTTGGGAACTGTGAACCCGCGGGGTCTTCGACCAGTCCGTCGCCGTCGCGATCGATCCAGCCGGCGTCCGCAAGTTCGCGCTTCGCCCGTTCGCGATCAAACGGCAGACCCTTGGGGCTTTCGTATCCCGCGATCGTGCCCGGGGGAACGAGGACGTTTGATACGGGCTCGTTCAACCGTGTGACGCGCCGGACCAACATCTGCTTGTCGGTGGTGAGCGCGAAGGCGCGGCGCACTCGGGCGTCCGCGAATGGGTTTGTTTCTCCCGTCGACAGCAATGGTCGGCAGTTGAACGAGAAAAAGTCAGTGCCGAACGCTGGCAACGCGTGGATGTTCCGCCGTTCGCCCGGTCCGGGCGGCGGGAGCTGTGCGAGCGCGTCGTCGATGGTCGCGCCTGCCGCGAGAAGCGCATCGAGAGCGACGCGGTGCTTCGCCTCGTACCGCGCTCGCTGCTCCAGCATGTCCGCGCGATAGTCGGTCAGCACGTCTGTCACCCAGTCGATACCGCCAGCATCGGAAGCGAGCACCGTTGTGTTAGCGTCTTCGATGATTCTGATCTCGATCGAGTTCGCTTTGACGGCTGCACGATTCCAGTAGTGCGGATTCTTCTCAAGCCACATGTTCCGCTTGTAGCGCCATTCGGCCAAGCGGAAGGGGCCGTTCGTCACGATCTCTCCCGGTTTCGTCCATCCTTGCTGTTGAATGCGCCGCGCCGTGTCGGGATCGATCGACACGAACCGTTCGAGCGTCGGGCGATGACATGGGCTCAACGATCCGAATGCAACGAGATCGAGGAAGTACGGGATGGGTTGTTTGAGTCGGACGACAACGGAGCGCGGGTCCGGCGCGTCGATGCGCACCGACTCGCGGAAGCGTGATTCAGTTTCCTTCCACAGCGCGACAGCGGCGGCTAACGTTCGTTCGTTCGATGACCGTTTCGCGTATTCCGCGAGCGCGTCTTTCCGCCACTCGAAGAACTCCGAGGCACCTTCGATCCCCATGAGGAAACCGGAGTAGTCCGCAGCGGTGTCGGGGAGCAGTCCACGGCGCCAGGCGTACACAAAATCATCGGCAACAACGTCATCGCCGTTCGACCACTGTGCATCGGCGCGCAGGTGAAACGTGTAGGTTCGCCGATCTTCGGAGATCTCCCAGCGCTCGGCGACGCCCGATTTGATCGAACAGTCTCTCCCGTCGAGGCCCACCAAACCTTCGTAGATCCCAGTTGCTAGTCGCAGGTCCTGCGTCCAACTCATGGCCTGCGGATCGAGCGTAAACGCATCGGCACGCTGGACGATGACGACATCGGCGCGTGCATGCGGCCGATCGACGCTCAAGGCAACGAGGAGGAGCGCGACGAGAACGGTGATGACGATGAGAACGCGCACAGAGGTGTATCGCCCTTACAGCCACGGGCGGCTAACAGCCAAAGGCTGCTAAGGGTACTTCCGTCGCGTGCGCGTGGCCTGCGGCCACATCGTGAAGGGCCTCAGCGATACGGAGGCGCGGCGACGATGCCCTTCAATCGTGCGAACTCGGCATCGAAGTCGCTCTTAGAGCTGTTGTCCCACGCGGTGCCGAGCACCTTCTCCGGACTTGGTGCGGCGTTCGGTCGGGCCGCCTTGTCGATGATCCGAAGCATTGTCTCGACGGTCACGACGGCATCGCCGTAGGTGCGAGTCAGCCGCTCGTCCTTATGCCCGCTTTCCCAGTGGTTCTGCGCGATGGAGATCACGTCGACGAGGGCGGGTGCCAGAGCGGTGCCGAGGGCGGTCCGTTCAGGTCCCTTGATGTCGACCCATTGATTCCGCAT
Organism: Phycisphaerae bacterium; assembly: GCA_034440475.1. Classification (GTDB taxonomy): domain Bacteria; phylum Planctomycetota; class Phycisphaerae; order Phycisphaerales; family SM1A02; genus JAEUIT01. Next base: position 9,770 of record JAWXCC010000080.1, read on the forward strand.
GCTCAGCACCGCGCGCTGCACCGCCGCCATCCGAGCGTCGGCGGTCTTTCCAGCGGCGATCGAGTCGACCAATGAGTGGATGACCTTGACTTGAGCATCGCGGGCGGCTGCGACGCTCAGCGGGGGAGTGGGAGTGACGTTCTGTCCGCCGCTCCGCTTCACGATCGACACGAGGGCGTCGAGCAGTTGAAGCACCACCAGTGGATTCTTTTCCCGTTCCGCCGCGCTCGTAATCGCTCGAATGACGGCGTCGAACTGCGGCTGATTGAGGTCGGCGTTGGTGAGCGCTTCCGCTAGAGTCGATGCGGCGGCCAGTCGCTTGCCGGCGTCAGATTCCGTCTCAGGAGAGATTCGGTTCTTCAGCAACTCCACCGACTCCGTTGTTCGCGTGTAGCGAGCGACCTGCATCGCATAGATCGCCTTCTGCGAGTCCTTGCCTGCGACCAGTTCATCCAGTTTCGGAAGGGCGATCGTGGCAAATGCCCGGCGGAACGCTGAAGAAGCGGCCGGATCACGGAGCGGTTCAATCAGAGTTCGGCGCGCTTCGTCCCACTCGTTCGCGTCCTTGCCGTTGGCGATCTGGTCGATCCAGCCTTCGACAAACGTCTTGAGGACGGCAGTCTGAGCGCCGCTGAGAGCTGTGGTCGTGGTCGTGATCGCTCGATCGAGCGTCGTCGGGAGTGCCTGAGGTTGAATTGGCGTCCAGCCCGGTGCGGTCGGCGCGGTCGGCGCGGCGGCGACCGGCGAAGCTGCCCCGGGCGTGGCGAGCGCCAGTCCGAAGGTCATCACGACGGCACCACCCAACGCGCGAATCGGCCGTGCACGCGCCGGCACCGCAGCCGAGCTAAGTCCGAGCAATCGTAGAGCGAGTGGGGCGAGCGTCGGGGCCTTCGAGGTCGTCATCGGGTGCTGTTGAGTCGCGAGGAGGAGAGAAGAGGAGCGGACCGCAGACTGGACGACGGGAACGGATCCGGTTTTGATCGACGCAACCGGCTTCCGGCCCGAGCCGATCAACACAAGGCCTGCGCCGAACATGCGGTCTCGGAACAAGTCCGACAATCGGTTGGACAGCCAACGACCGCAGGCCGTCGGAAAAAGGAACCCCCGGAAGCTGGGGACCGTATCCGGACCCCACAGAGGTGTCAACGAACGACACGGTGACGGTGGTACAGCAATCCCGACGATCAATCCCGGCAAGCGACCTCGGCGATCGATAAGGAGATTGCTGTCCTTGCCTCCGCTCCGCCGACGATCCTCCAACACTCATGCGCCGCACGCCCCTCTCGCTCGCTCTCGTCGGACCGATCTTTGTAGCGTCGGCCGTTGTGGCCGCCCAGCCGATGCGTTCCGATCCGCCGGCGATCGGAGGTGGTGTCAGTGGCGGCGAGAGCAGTCAGGCGAGTGTTTCGGCGTCACCCACGCGCGCGCAGAACCCGGCACTTGAAGCCGCGTCGCGAGAACGGTTGGCACGAATTCTCGCGACCTTGGGTGCAAAAGCGGTCCGAAAGGACGAGATTTCCACCGCCGATATCGATCTCGGGCTGATCATGTGCGAAGCGGCCACACGCCTCCAACCCGACGATGTTTGGGCGTGGCGCTCGCTCATGGCGGTGGCGACCCTCGGGGACCCGACCGACGACCGCGTCCTCGCGCTCCGGCGATCGACGCTGGAGCAGATCGCGAGACTCGACCCTACCGACGAGGTGATCCGGCTTCGGCGGGTCATTGACGCGATCGAGCGGGCGGAAACCGTCGAGGGGCGAATCGCTGGCTACCGCACCATGCTTGAACCGCGGAGCATCGAAGCACTCGGCAAGCCGCTCGCGGCTCGGCTGGCACTCGATCTCGCGCTTCTGCTCCAACGCTCGGGCGATCAATCGGGATTTGAGCACTGGCTCTCCGAAGCCGTTGCCCTTGACCCAGCCTTCCCCGCGGCGGTCATCATGGCCGCTGGATACTTCCGCTTCTCGACCGACGATCCGGCGAAGTCGGCCGAACTCCTCGTCGCGGCGATGATCGCGGATCCCCTCGATCCAGTCGCGATGCGCGGTCTTGCAACGGCGCTGCTCGACCAGGGCGCGTACGTCGGTGCCAAGCGTTTTTTGAAGCTCGCTGCGCACGTTGTTGAAACAGACCTGCCGGTCGTGACCTACGACGAGGTGCTCGGCGATCTCGCGCTCGCGCAGCTTGCGAGCGGTGACGCGAAGGGTGCGATTACGACCGTTCGAACGCGTCAACACGTGCTCGACGAGTTCCTTCGGAACTTTGTCTCGCGGTCCGATCCAACGATTCTCGGTGATCCGGTACGACTCGCGGCGCAGAAGTTTCCACTGCGACCTCAGCTCACCGCAGTCAAGGTGCAGGCGCTCCGCCTGAACGGAGAGCCCGCCGAAGAGAAGGACGGGTGGGCGGCGTCCTTGAACGATCTCTGGCGTTCGCTCGATGGAGCGATAGAGACCATTCGCAAGGACGCGACGCTTGCGAAAACGCCCGAAGCGAAGGCGGAATCGGCGCAGCTGGAACGCGAGGCCGCACTTGAAGCTGCATTCGCCGCTCTGTGGCTTGGTGAGGACGCAGTCAAGGCAAAAGAGTACCTCGCGCAAGCAGAGACCGGCGGTCCGGTTGTCGACGCAGCCCGTGCACGGTTCGACGCCTGGGTCAAGCTGCGCACAGGCGAAGTCGACGCTGCGGCCGCGGCGTTCGAAGCATTGAACGACGACTCACCACTCGCGCGTCTCGGGAAGGGGCTGGCGCTAAAGGCGGCCGGAAGACCGCGCGACGCAGCGCGAGAGCTCTTCGCGCTTGCTCGTGCATCGCCAGGAACACTCGCGGGAGTGAGCGCGAAGGTGCATCTTGAGAAGTTGGTTAGTGCTTCTATCCCCAACGACGAGACGGCAGCTCGCCTCGAAGCGGTCGCGGCGAGCGTGCCCACGAGCTTCGACCGCTTGTTTGTACCGAACGCGCGGGTTGTGCGGCTGCGGCTTCGCCCGGGTGCCGTTCCCAAAACCGTCTTTGATGCGATCCCGCTCACGCTCGAGATCACGAACGAGTCGTCGATCCCGCTCGCGATTGACCCCAGTGGCCCGTTGCGCAATCTCGTCGCCATACGTCCGCAGGTAAGTTCAGCCAGCGTCTCGCAGTCGCAAGCGCTCTACTTCTCAATGCTGCCAATCGATCGTGCGTTCTCCGTGCCGCCCCGCACGACGCTCGTAGTGCCGCTCGACCTCGCATACACGGAGATTGGGAGCACGCTCGCCTATCACGCCGCAGTAGGTTGCGGGATCGAAGCCCGTTCAATCCTGAACTGGGAGGCCACCGTTGGTGGCTTGCGTCCGGGCACCTTTGGCGATGTTGGCGACTCGGGGCTTATTCGCATCGACGGCCCACCAGTGACCGACGACTGGATCGACCGCGCGATCGCGCG
>JAWXCC010000081.1:0-9641 GCA_034440475.1 Phycisphaerae bacterium
CCGCGCGAAACATCGGTGATCGAGCGCGCCGACATTGACGGCGACGGCGTCATCGGTCCGCGCGATCTCGCCGAGGTGCTGGGCAATTGGACACCGTAGTTTTTCTCCGATCATCATCGATTGAACGGATACTCGTTCACCCAATGAAATCCGCGGTTCAAGAGCAGCATCGACGACTCGTCGACGCGCTTGAGTTTCACGTCGAGTTTCACGCCGTTCAGCGTTCCCTCGATGATGAGTCGATCGGGTTCTGGACGCCCGAACGCGAATGTCGCGAGCGGTGTTGGCGCTGGCTCGGTGCTCGAAGCTGCGGCGAATCGTTGCCGCGGCGCTGAGAGCGCGATCGTGCGCGCCGTCTCGTCGACAAGAACGCTGTAGTACTCGCGGCCGCCGTCCATCTTGGCGAGGCTCACGCCGCCCCAACGATCGACGATCACCCGGCGCCAGCGCTTCGTATCGGTGAGCAGCGGCGGCAGATCGGTGCCATCAGCATTGAACGATTCGACGTCGTACAAGCCGTACAGCGCTGGTTTCGGCGCGGCGCTGCCGTACCTTTGCGACATTGTGTAGTGACTCAGCGATGTCGTGACGAGCGTGACACCGAGGAAGACGTATTTCGCGCCGCAGCGGGCGAGGCGCCACCAGAGCGGAGCTACGACCGGACGTAACACAGCGGCTTCGACGGGTCGATTCAAGAAGAAAAGGCGGAACAGGCGTCGCGATTCGGGAAGCGTCAAGAACGCGGCCATCAGAAGCAAGTGTGACGAATACAGCTTGACCGGTACGTCGTAACAATAGTTCAGCATGACCACGTTCGTCATGACGGCGATCGTCACGAGTGCACCGAGCGTTGTCGTACGTCGCCACAACAGCAACACTCCGCCCAAGCACTCCATCACGCCGCTGAAGATTTCGTACGGCGCCGACGCGCCGATGAAGCGCCAGAGAATTCCCATCGGCGAAGATTCGCCGTAGGTGGTAACGAGGGCGTCTAGGCTCGGTGCAGGGAACTGCGACACGAAAACCTTTGAGAGTCCGTAGCCAATGAGCGTCATCGCCAAGACGTACCGCAACTGGATGCGCAGCAGATCATGGAGCCGGACGTACGCCGCATGCCGCCCGTTCCTCCGGATGTGCGCGACGATTGACCAGACCACCGTGATCAGCATCGCGATCGCCGCGAAGACGAGAATTTCGACGTAGTTGTACGTGGTGTCGCCACTTCCAGCCGGAAAGATCGTGATGTCTTTCGGCAACTGGAGTACGTGTTTGCCTACCCACGGAACGACCGTGCGCATGACTAATTGAAACGCGGTGATCGGTGCGTAGACGAAGCCGTAGATCGCTCCTTGCGCGCTGTTCGTGGCCGTGCCTGCGCCGGGACTTGCCGCGCCAGACACAAGGCCCGCAATGTATGTGACCGTTGTGGCCGCGAAGCCTCCCACGATGCCCATGAGCGCCGATGCGTTGTAGAGCGTGAAATAGGAGAACGCGAAACGAAACGCCCCGCGCTGCGGCGAGTGCCACGTGGCGATGAGCGGCGTCGCCCTCGCTTGGGGAAGCGTTGCGAGAGGCTCGGTGGCGTGATCGGTCGATTCGCTCAACAGTGCTACTCCTCGAAAGGTCGACGTATGCTCGCAGATCTCTCCTGACCGATCTCTTCCTGAAGGAACGCTGGAGCCATGGACGAATCGCCTCTCAGCACCCTTCAGAAGTCGCTCCGACTGAATCTCGACACCACCGTGTACGGCACCTTCGCAGAGATCGGTGCCGGTCAGGAAGTGGCGCGCTGGTTCTTCCTCGCTGGCCGCGCCGCAGGAACAGTCGCCAAGACGATGTCGGCCTACGACATGACCATCAGTGACGCGATTTATGGAAAGAGCGATCGCTACGTCAGCCGAATGCGCCTTGAGGCGATGTTGACCCACGAGTACGCGCTCTTGGTCGAGCGGTTAAGAGAGACGCGCGGTGCAACGACGAAGTTTTTCGTGTTTGCCGACACCGCCGCGACGCGACGACAAGGTACGACTGAGGACGGTCACGGTTGGCTCGGAATTCGTTTTCAGGACGTGCCAGGGGTGGAGCCATCCGAGGTCATGGTGCACATGTTGTTGCGCGACGCTGAGCGCGTTCGCGAGCAAGATGCGCTTGGCATCGTCGGAGTGAATCTCATCTACGCAGCGACTTTTCATCGCGATGACGCAGATGTGTTTCTTCGTTCGCTTCGCGACAACGTTTTTCCAGACCGCGTCGAGATCGACATGATTCGATTCACCGGTCCCGCGTTCACGAAGATCGACAATCGCGTGATGGCACTGCGCCTCGTTCGGCACGGTCTCACCGAGGCGACCATGTTTACGCCCGAGGGTGAGGTGGTGCAGCCAGCCGAAGTGTTGTTCAAGAAGCCGCTGGTCATCGCCCGCGGTCGCTTCCGCCCCGCCACGCTGGCGACGGTCGACTTGATCGAGCGCACCGTTACACAATTCAGCGTCGAGCCAGAACTCAACGGTGAAGTGCCGGTGGTCGTCGCGGAGCTGACCGTGCGCGATCTCCGGTCACAACCGGCTGCCGGTACGGGCGCGACGACCGAAAGCGACATTGATGAAGCTGATTTCTTGGCGCGCGTCGACGTGCTGCACACGCTTGGTTATCTCGTACTCATTTCGAATCACGCGCGGTACTTCCGTCTCGTCGAGCACCTCTTGCGCTACACGCAGCAGCCGATCGCTATCGCGCTTGGAATCGCAGCAATCTGCGCGATCATGGACGAGGAGCACTACGGCGATCTCCCGGGAAGCTCACTCGAAGCGGTGGGCAGACTCTTCGCGCGCAACGTTCGCGTCTACGTTGCTGCGTCGCGCGATCGAGCGACCGGCGCGATCCTCACCGCGGCGAATCTTCCAGTCGCGCCGAATCTCCGCCATCTCTACGCCCACCTACTCGAGCATCGGAACGTCGTCGGACTCCAGGCGTACACCGAGGCATGTATCGGTATCGATCCCGACGAGGTTCTTGGTTGGATTCGATCGGGAAATCCCGCGTGGGAAGCGAGCGTGCCTGCCGCCGCTTCATCAGTCATCAAGGCTGGACGGCTCTTCGGTCTGAGGTCGCCGTAAGCGATGCTGGCAGCGCAGCGCGCAGCGTTCGCGACCAGTTGCCGTGCGCGAAACCGTCGACGCTGCCGCGCGGCGCACCGGTTCGCGCGAGCGCGTACGCGAGTTCGCGATAGTGTCGTGGATGTCGAAGCCCGATCGGAAGTTTTGTGGGTGCGAAGCCGCCATCGAGATCGCTGCCGAGACCGCAACGTTCGAAGCCAATGAGTTGCGACACTCGCGCGACGTGCGCTACGCAGTCGTCGATCATGGCTTCGCGACTCTCCGCAAGGAAGTCGCCGAACAGGTTCAGTCCGACCATGCCGTCGCGCTCGCCGATCGTGCGAATCTGCGCGTCTGTGAGATGCCGCTCCTTGGGCTCCAGCAGTGCGCCGCAGTTTGAGTGCGTTGCGACGACGCGCGCGGCCGTCAGCGCACAGAGATCATCGAAACTCGCGCCCGAAAGATGCGAGACATCGTGCAGCACGCCGAGCGCGTCGAGCGCCACAACAAGGTCACGCCCAACCGGCGTGATGCGCCCGCCGTTCGAGTTACCGCCTGAGTAGCGCGATCCGTACGCCCAGCTCATGCCGACGACCCGTACCCCGCGATCAAACCACCACTGCGCCTCGAAGGGTGAACGGATCGGGTCGGCGCACTCCATCAGCAGCACGATGCCGAGCGGTGCGTCCGGACGTTCATCGGCAAGCGCGACTTCGTAGTCCTCGCGCGTCTTGATGATGCGGACCCGCCCCAGTCGCTCCTCCTCTAAGTACCACTCAAGCTGAGCCACGCCAGCGCGGTGGGCACCCTCAATGTCGTCGGAATCGTGATATCCCGCGGGCTGCCCCGGAGCGCGAGCCTCGGTGAAGATCGTCGCGAGTGCGCAGCGGACCGGCGCATCGCGCAGGTCGGGGAGCGTGAGGCAACCCTCGTCAGGATCGAGCATTCGATCGCCGAAAGGCCGCCCGAGGAGTCCGACGTACGCAATGTCGAGGTGTCCGTCGATCCAGAAGTGGGGTGCTTGGGGTGAATTCACGGAGTGAACCCTGAGAAGGAACCGTCGGGAGAGTTGTCGAAGCAGCCGACTTGGCATTGTCGCCGGACCGGGTGTTCGGTAGTCTCTTCGCTTCATGACCGGTTCGTCAGCGCCTCCGATGCCCCTTCACGACTCACCGGTTCCGCCGGTTGCTGCGGTTGGGCCTATCGGCATGGCCGAGACGAGGCGCACGCGCCGGATTGGCGCGGCCTTCATTTTCGTCGGTTGCGCGAGCGTGCTCGGTGTCGCGGCTTGGCTCACTCCCGACGCATCAGGGATCGGCACCCACCAGCAACTCCACCTCGCTCCGTGCGGCTGGACGACCGGCCTTGGGATACCATGCCCCACCTGCGGCATGACCACCGCGTTCGCGCACGCGGCGAACGGAAATCTCCTGCGATCGTTCCTCGCCCAACCATTTGGGTGCTTGCTTGCAATAGCCACTGCCGCCGCGACAGTGGTCGCTGCGTATGTTGCTGGAACTGGTTCGGCACTCGGTGGACACCTGTTCCGAGCGTTTGGACCGAAGATGGGTTGGTACGTGTTGGGGCTCGCCCTTGCGGCGTGGGCGTACAAGATCGCGAGCTTTCGCGGCCTCCTTCCGTGACCTCCCTTCATGAATAGAACTATGCGGTACCCAAAGCAGCACTTAAGTTTGACCCGCTCCGGGCGAAACAGCCCGCCCGGACTCGGCCGCCCCGGCCGCTTTGCCGGCCGCTTTGGCCGGTTCGTTGGCCGGTTTGGGGCTGCGGGTGCAGCGCTTCTCTCGTGCCTCGCGCTCGGTGGTTGCTTCGTGCCGGGGCTGATCGGTGCTCTCGGCAACGAAGCCGAACGGCACAAGAAGATTGAGGTGCTCGCGCAGTACGAAGGCCTTGAGAACCGCTCTGTTGCGGTGGTCGTCCATGCCGACGCGTCGACGCTGTACGAGTATCCGACTGCTGGCGCGATGATCGCTGGCAACGTCGCGTTTCGGATTCAGTCGAATGTAAAGGGTGTGTCGGTGCTTGCGCCCGCGACGGTCATTCAGTGGCAGTACCAGACACCAGCGTGGACGACGCTGCCCTATGGCCAAGTCGCCGATGAACTCGGGGTCGAGCGCGTCGTCTTCATTGACATCTATGAATTCCGCCTGAATCCACCGGGTAACCAATACGTGTGGGACGGCTTAGCTGCCGCGACCGTCGGAATCATCGAGCGCGACGGCACCGACCGTGACACCTTCGCTGAGAGCTTCGATGTGAAAGCAGCCTTCCCGACGACGGAAGATCCGCTCCCGCGCGAGAGCATTTCCGAAGCGAACATGCAAAACGGCATGATGGCGAAGTTCGTTCAGGAGTGCGCGTGGCTCTTCCATACGCACATCGAAGACAAGTATCCGGACAAGTGAGCCCGATGCGATCGATCGCCACAGTTGTTCAAGCCGTCCTTCGCGCCCACCGCGCTGGCCAGTTCGCGCGCGTTGGACCTCGTGCGCTCTCGAGTGTGATCATCGCCGCCTGCGCGCTCGCTCCGATCTCGAGTTGCAACATCGCAGTGCCGGTCTCGTACGCGCTGTTCGGACCGGGCAAGATCGACGCCGAGCATGAGCTCGCGCAGGCGCGGACGGTGGTGTTCGTCGACGATCGTCAGAACGTGCTCCCGCGCACCACGCTTCGTGCGACGATCGGCGAGACGGTGTCGACCGCGCTGTTGACCGAGGGCGCGATTCCGAGCGCGGTCGACCCCAAGCAAGCCATCGCATTGACGCGGCAAAAAGAGGGCGGTTCGAAGCCGCTCTCGATCGCTGCGATCGGGCGCGAGCTCGATTGTCAGCAGGTCATCTACGTGCAGGTCACGACGTTCGCGATCTCGGGCGACGGCACGTTCTCGGCGAATACCACCGGAAGTGGCGTCGGCATTACGCCCACGGCGAAGGCGTCGGTCAAAGTCATCGACGTCATCAACAACGCGCGGCCCTATCCGATTGGTGACGACAGCGGGCGCGAGGTCGTGGCGACGCTGCGCGAGGTAGATTCCGACCAACTCAAAACCGTCGCGCAGCGCCGGAGTCTTGAGGAGCGCCTCTCAGCGAAACTCGGCGACTCGATCGCGAAGCTCTTCTACCAACACGAGCGGCTCGATCTCGGTGAGAACCTAGGACCGCGCTCGAAGTGAGTGCGCGCCACCGGGTCGGAGATCCGAGCGGGGATTCGGTCGTGCATGTTGTGCAAGGGGGGCCGTGTCTCGCCGCGTTTGTTGCCGAGCTCGCTCGGAAGACTGCGTCGCCGACCGTTTTTGTCGGCACCCTTGCGGGCGAGCGTGACGCTCGAGTTGCTGGACTCGCGCCGGTCGCTACATTCTCGCCGCCCCTCGGCGAGACAGTGCTCGGGCTGCGTTCGTGGCGCCGCGTGCTTCAAACGGTCTGGGCTGCGCACCCAGCAATCGATCGCGCGACGTGCTGGAGCACCTCAACGGCAGCGGCAACAAGGCGAGCAATGCCGACGTGGAAGGTGACGCTCGGCTGCGCGGGCGGACCGGAGCCCAGTCTCGGGTCTGCGCTCATGTCGGGATTCGCGTCGTTTCGGCCAGCAAATGCGGTGGCGATCTCCGACCTCGCCGCTTCCGCGTGTCGCGGGGGCGGGCCTGGCGGCGGTTGCGGCAGCTTCGGCGATGGCGTGACGACAGCGGTGTCAAGAATCCCTCCAAGCGTGCGCGGGGAACTCCTCCGGCGCGATCGCGAGCAGATCCGGCGGCGCTGGTCGGCGCGTACTACGGATGTCGTCATCGGACTCCTCGGCGAGCCAGCGGACGCCGTCGACGCTCGCCGCGCTGCAGACGTCGTGGGGATCGCGGCCGTCCGAGGTCTTCCCGTACGACTCGTCTTCCATCCCCACGCAGCGCGAGCCGAGCGGACGTGGCGCTGGATTTCCGAGGTCGACGTGAAGATGTTTCTAACGAGGGACGTAGCGTTGGCGCGGCCCTGGGAGGTCGTCGCTGGCCTCGATGCCGCGATCGTCCTTCGCGATGCGGTGACGGTGGCGGGTGCGGCCTCACGGTCCCGTGGTTGGCTTCGTCGATCAGGCCGCGAGGTTGCGATGTCCCCGTTGCCAGCGTGCTGGGCCGCCGCGGCGGGTATTCCCATTCTCGCGGAACGAGGGGCGCTCGACGACTCGCTCGCGAAGGAGCTGGGTGCAACGGTGTTCGAGGCTGACGACCCCCTTGCGGCCACGCGCGAGCTGCTCGCGATTGCGCGTTGCGACCGTCACGTGGCTGTCACGGGTTCGTGAAAGTGCCCGATCGGATACCGTCCGCGCGCCATGCAGGTCGGCCATGGGGGCGGCCAGTGCGCCGCGCTGTCCACGATCAACCGTCGTTACTGGCCGGTTTCTTCAAACCAGTTCCTCCAACTTGCGAGCCCCTATGAACGCGCATCGTCTCTCGTCGCTTCTCGTCGCCGCAGTGCTCGTCCCCGCTTGGTTTACCGGTTTCCCGTCCGCCGCCTTCTCGGGCGTCAAGCTCATCGCGCTACCGCAGCGCGAGCGCGTGGAAATCCAACTCGAAGTTCCGGGCCTGACGCTCATCGAAGAAGAGCGCACGGTTCCGCTCGCCGCCGGTTCGAACGAGGTCGTCTTCGCGTGGGCGAACGCGGCGATCGACAAGTCGACGGTGCAGTTCCGCTGCCTCAGCGACCCGGACAAAGTGCAGGTCATCAGCGTCTCGTATCCGCCGAACGAAAACGCGTTGACGTGGCAGGTTTCGTCGCCAACCGCCGGCCCGGCGAAGGTGCGCATTAGCTATGTGATCGGCGGCGTCGACAAGAGTTATGAATATCGCGCCGAGGCTGGCAAGGACGAGAAAGCGCTCACGCTCTGGCAATACGTCGAGCTGCACAATCGAACGCCGGAAGCCTTCGGCGAGTCCGACATGTTTACCGGCTACGGCGAGCGGCTCGAACGTCCAGTCGGAGCGAACGAGACGCGCAAGATTCTGGCCGCGCGGTTCGACGGTGTGCCGATCGCGAAGACCTACACCGCGGATTTGGCGCAGTTTGGCTTCCTCGATCCAGCCAAGCGGCAACTCAAGATTCCCATGCATTACGTGCTGAAAAACGACGCGACGCACGGCCTCGGCCGCTTTCCGCTTCAGCCGGGTAAGGCGCGCATCTTCCAAGACGATGGACACGGTACGAGTGCGTTTCTCGGCGAAGACTGGGCGGCATTCGCAGCGAAGGACGACGAACTGAAGCTCTTCATTGGTGTCGCGAAGGACATCGTCGTGACGCGAACGATCGAGAAGCGCGATCGCAAACAAACCGCGGGCCCACTGTCTGATTACGACCTCGTCGTGAAGTACGAGATTGAGAATTTCAAGGACGCGCCGGTCACGATCGATCTTGCCGAATCGATGAACGCGCTGCATCGCGAAGTGATCGGCGAAGTGCAACGCCCCGTGGAGTGGGTGCTCGGCAGCACCGGCTCGCTCAAGGAGCAGGACAACGCGAAGTCGACGTCGGACCGCATCGTCTTCCGGGTCGCGGCACCTCCGCGCGGCGCCGATCAAAAGGCCGTGAAGAAGACCGAGACGCTGCACGTGGTCATGAAGAACGAGTGGTGAGTACGAGTTCTCTCGAAAGGAACGCCATGCTCCACTCTCCCCTGACGCTCGCAATGTGCGTGCTCGCGGTCGCCGCGACTGCCGTCGGTCAGAACATCGACATGTCGACGTTGCCGCCGCGCGACTCGGTCCAGCTCACTATCTATAACGGCGAGGATCTGACGCTGGTGCGCGAGTCGCGCCACGTCACGGTGAAGAGGGGCGTGAACTCGCTTCAGTTCTCGTGGGCCAACACGCTGATCGATCCGACCAGCGTGACGCTCTCGCTCGGCGCGAAAGAGACCGACCTCGAGCTCATCGATACGCGCTATCCGCACGATCGGCCCCAGGTCCTGTACTGGAACGTCGAGTCGAAGCGCGACGGCGACGCGCAGGTCGAGATCACGTACTTCACTAGCGGCATCTCCTGGGCCGCGGATTACGTCGGCATCACTGATGCGGGCGATCAGTCGATGTCGTTTGATGGCAACGTCACGATCACCAACGCATCCGGCGAAGACTATGAGGGCGCGCAAGTGCGCATGGTGGTGGGCACGATCAACCTCGTCGAGAAGATCCGCGATCTCGCGTCGCGCGGCGCGCTGCCGGATGAACTCGTGCAGACTCTGGTCTACGGCGACAGGCTGCGCGACATGCCCGAGAACGCTCGCGCCGCGGGAAGATTGATGCTCGCGGAGAAGACGAAAGACATTGGCGGCGTCGAGGGGCTTGGGAAAAAGCAGATCGTGAAGGAAGGACTCTCGGAGTACTTTATCTTCACGGTGCCTGGCACCGAGACGATCAAGAACGGTTGGTCGAAGCGCATGCGCCTCTTTGAAGGGACACAGGTTCCGCTCAAGACGGTGTATCGCTTTCGACCGTCTGAGTATGGCAATCAGCTCGTGCGCATGTTCCTCGTGCGGAACGACGAGAAGAGC
>JAWXCC010000082.1:0-3723 GCA_034440475.1 Phycisphaerae bacterium
CCGCGCGGGAGCGCGGTTGCTTGAGGAGTAGACGTCATGCCAGATCGAACCGATCACTTGAAGAAGTCCGCACGTCGTGTTTCCGTCGGTGCCAGCGTGTTCTTCACGCTCGCCTCCGTCGCTGGCTGCACTGGCGGCCTCAACCAATCCGACGGTCCGCTCGTTCCGTCTCCCAGCGACGGGCTTCCCGATCTCGATCCGCGAATGCCTGGACCGCTGCCAGGCCCGATCGCGCCCGCAGATGTTCGCCCCTTCACGCGAACCGCCGACCGCTCGACGTGGGAGAAGACGACCGTCGTCGTCGAACAGCGCCAAGTGCAAGCACAGCCGACCTATGTCGGCGAGCCGCTCTGCGACAGGACGACCGCTCGTCAGCGTGGCGAAATTCCGACCACGACAACCGTTCTCGAAGAAGGTGGCAATGGCGGCACGATGGCGCTCGAAGCCGTCGCCGCACCGTTCTGGTTCGCCTGGGATATCGTCGCGTCGCCAGTGCGAAACGTGATGCGTCCGCCGGGGACGACCGAGCGCGTTCCGGCATCGCCGGCTCGCCTTGAGCCTCACGATGCCCAAGCTGCCGCGCCGCCTCCAGAAGAGAAGTGAACATTCTTGAGTGACGGCGCAAGCGACGGCATGTCGGCGCGTGACCTCGCGCGGTGCCACCACCAGTTCCCCGCCAAGCATGTCAGACGCAGCCCGCACGCTCGACGACCGCGGCCTTCCTCCCGGCTACCCGTATCGACCTGAGTGGGAGATCACGCCGCGCGAGTTGATGGCGTTGCGCGCGGCTGGTGCCCGCCCGCTCGTCATCGATTGCCGCACCGAGCAGGAGCGGGCCATCTGCCGAATCGACAACTCGACACATGTGCCGCTGCACGAATTGGAGCGGAAACTCGACGACTTGCGCGACGCTCTCGAAGAGTCTGACGCCACGACGATCGTCGTGCATTGCCACCACGGAGTCCGCAGCTTGCGCGCGACGGCGGTGCTTCGCGCAGCGGGGTTCGCCGATGTGCGTTCGCTCGCGGGTGGCGTTGATCTCTGGGCGGTAGACATCGATCCCACCATTCCCAAATACTAACAAAGTCATTATCACTCGTGCTGCGTTCCCGCCTCATCACAGGAATCTCACTCATCGCGGGGCTGCTTGGCCTCGTGTGGCTCGACAGTGCGCTTGAGTCGTGGCCGCTCAGCGGACTGTGGCGCACGATCGCCGACACGCTTGGCTGGCACCACGACACCGCGCCGCGCGGAACCGTCGTTTTCCTCCTCGCGCTCGCTCTCGTTCCGCTCATCGCTCGCGAGGCGACGCGCATGCTTGAGCACGTGAACGTCGCTGCGAGCCGACGTCTCGCGATGGTGGCCGCGACGACGACCTTCGTCGCACTTGCGCTCGTACCCAGCCTCACTTCGACGCACACGGCAACCGCGATCGACGCGACGGTTCTCGTCGGCGTATTCGTCGCTGGTCTGATTCGTTTCTCGCGCGGTCACAACGTGCACGGCGTCATGGCCGCGACTGGCGGCCTGCTCCTCGTCACGGTCTACGCCGGGGTTCTGACTGCCTTCTGGATCTTCATTCGCCGCGATCACTCGGCGTGGCTCCTCGTCGGAGCGATGCTTACGACGAAGAGTTGCGACATCGGCGCCTACTTCACGGGCGTTTCGATCGGACGCCACAAGCTCATTCCCTGGCTCTCCCCCAAAAAGACGTGGGAGGGGCTCGTCGGCGGCGTCGTGACGGCAGCAGTGGTCGGTTGCGTTCTCGCCGTGGCCAGCGAGCAATTGCCGAACGCCGCCGATCATGTTGCATGGTGGATCGGTGCCGTGGGCGGCGCGATCGTCGGGGTCGTCGGCCAATGTGGCGATCTCGCCGAGAGCCTGTTCAAACGCGACGCCGGACTGAAGGACTCAGGACGCCTCCTTCCCGGAATGGGGGGGGTGCTCGATGTGCTCGATTCGCCCCTTCTGACCGGCCCTGCGATCTATTGGCTGCTGGTGCTGAGTCGCGGCGGAGACGGCGGCTAAGCGCGGGACGCCGCGCCTGCCCGCTTCCAGTACCATCAGCGATCCGCTACCCCTTGCCTCTCCGGAGCCGCCGATGAGCCTGATGGAGAACCTCCTGACTCTGTACCGCGTCGATAGCCAAGTCCGGGCGCTACGGTCACGAGTGGAGGGATCGGAACGAGATCTCGCAGCACAACTGAAGCTGCTGACCGGTCTTGAGCGGCAAACCCAAGAAGTAGCATCGCAATCGCGGCAGCTTCAAGCGACGATCAAGAACCTCGAGGTCGAGGCGCAGGGGCATCAGCAACGCGTCGACAAGATGCGTGGCGACATGAACACCCAGCAGAACAACAAGCTGTATCAGGCGATGCTCGCCGAGATCAAGCAGCTAGAGACGAAGAAGTCCGAGATCGAAACACGAGCGGTCGCCGAGATGGAACGGCTCGAGCAGGTGAAGCAGCAGGCGGAGAAGCTCGCTGCGCAGGCGGGCGAGCGGAAGAAGATCCACGACGTCGTCAAAGGTCAACTCGAAGAGCGTCGCGCCGAGTCGTCAGGCCGCCTCGCCGAACTTGAGCGTGAGCGCGTCATCGCCGACCAAGCTGTTCCGCTGCGGGAACGAGCGATCTTCCGTCGCTGCGCCGAGACGACCGAAGGCGAGGCGATGTCCGAAGTCGCCGAGATCGATCGCCGCCACAAGGAATATGCCTGCGGCGCGTGCCGCATCGAAATTCCCTTCGCGCACGTCGCGATGCTCATGAGTAACGCCAACGCGCTCGTGCAGTGCACGTCGTGTACGCGGATCTTGTACCTGGCCGATGCAACGAAAGAAGTGCTGAGGAAGTAGACGCGCTGGAGACCGCGCTGGTGGGCCGCAGTGGTGGGCGAGTCCGTCGTTCGGGGTGCTGAGGCTGCGCCGCGAGCCCGAGGTAGGGTTATGGTTTTCTTCAGCTGGTACACGTCGGGCTGAGCGATTACGCGGAGTCGCCATGACGCGAGATCATGAACGACGAAATCGCTCGCGCCCGAAAGTGATCACTTTTCTCTGGTGTGGTTGGGCGCATGGGTGTGTCCGCTATTTGCTCCGCGACGCGATTGATCGATTGATGAACGCCCCTCTGTCGCTGCGCGACAGAGGGGCGAATTTCCAGCGCCAGAAAAACCCTCGCAGAAATAAGGCGTGCCTCGCACAGCAGCGACACTGTCGCGATGCGCCAGAATTCCCCAGAACGAACGGCCTTCGCACGATCCCTTCGACGCAACGCAACACCGGCGGAGCGGATGCTGTGGCAGTTGTTGTGCGGGCACAACAGACACACCCATTCAAGTGCATTCGGGGGCGATCAATAGCGAAATAGAGGCCGAGCTCAACGACGCGATCGGCGATCGCGCGCCGCCGTTGCTCCTATTCGATGAGCCGCGAGCGTCTGACGCAGCGCGAGATGCAGTGACAAGGAACGGGCTTGGCTGGATCGAAGATGTGTATACGGGTGTGTCCGCGATGCGCTTTGTGCGCTTTGGGAAGGGCGCTTCAAATCGATCGTCGCACTCGACGAGGAGGCGATCGTTGCCCACATGGTCTACGTCGCGCTGAATCCCGTCCGCGCCGGCATGGCCGATGCGCTCGACGAGTACGAGTTCTGTTCGATGGCCGATCGCATCGACGAATTGAAGCGCCGCATCGCTGTGGGCGAATTCTCCGGCGAGGTCGAATCGGCG
>JAWXCC010000083.1:0-7580 GCA_034440475.1 Phycisphaerae bacterium
GAATCCCCATTCGGGGATGTTGCCTGAGAATCCCCATTCGGGGATGTTGCCTGAGAATCCCCATTCGGGGATGTTGCCTGAGAATCCCCATTCGGGGATTCGGGTAGCGACCGCTAGGCGTCATCAGCAGCGCCCACGTCGCAGAAGCCGCACGGCCTTCGTGCTTGCGGCGAAATCAGGGCCATGGGCCCAGTAGGACTGACGGATATGAATCGCAGCGAAATCATCGAAGGCGTCGTGGCGAGCCAAATGAAGGCCGTCGACGCGTTCCCCAAGTTCTCGATCGGCGACACGATCGACGTCCACTACCGGATCATCGAAGGCGACAAAGAGCGCGTCCAGATCTTCCAAGGCGTTCTCATCGCCGAGAACGGCCGCGGCATCAACCGAACGATTACCGTTCGCCGCATCGTTGCCAACGAAGGTGTCGA
This sequence comes from Phycisphaerae bacterium, assembly GCA_034440475.1. Taxonomy (GTDB): domain Bacteria; phylum Planctomycetota; class Phycisphaerae; order Phycisphaerales; family SM1A02; genus JAEUIT01. Next base: position 432 of record JAWXCC010000083.1, read on the forward strand.
GCGCGTTTTTCCCCTCCACTCGCCACGACTGGCGAAGATCGACCTCGTGCGCCGCAGCGATGCGCGTCGCGCGAAGCTCTACTACCTCCGCGATCGCTTCGGCAAGGCTCGCCGCCTCCGCGATCAGCGCCGCGGGCTCAAGGGGACGGAAGGCGAAGTCGTCACCGGCTGATCGCACGGATCGGGCTTTGACCAAGAGACTGACTCGACGGAGGCACAGACAACTGTGCCTCCGTCGTTCGCTTACTCTGCCAGCGACGCAGTTCAAGGTTCACCACCCCTACCTCGCAAAAAGACGTGCACGTTCGCCTCGTCAAAGCATTCTCGTTCGAAGCGGCTCACTGGCTGCCGCGCTTTCCCGACGGACACAAGTGCCGGCGACTCCACGGGCACTCGTTCCGTGTCGAGGTGGTCGTGGAAGGCGACTGCCCGGAGTCGCAGGGCTACTTGGTCGATTATGGCGACATCAAGCGCGCGACCGAGCCGCTGGAACGGGCGCTCGACCACCACTGCCTCAACGACATCGAAGGCCTAGAGAATCCGACCAGCGAGATGATAGCGAAGTGGATCTGGGATCGCCTCAAACCGTCGCTTCCATTGCTGTCGGAGGTGGTGGTGTTCGAGACGTGCTCGAGCAGGTGTCACTATTGCGGAACGTGAGCACATGAACCTCTTCGTCCACCACGACGCCACCGCGCTCGCTCGGCTCGTCGGCGCATCGCACCCCGGCTGCACCGGTGTGATCTTGGCGCATCCGCCGGTCGGCGACGCGCTCGCTTCCTTTGTAGACGGCAATCCGCTGGCGAGCGATTTCCTGCTCGATGTCGAGCTTCCCGGGCGCACCATCGTCCTTTGGTCGGGCACGCTTGCCGAGACGCTCTTCGGGGACGAACCTCGCACTTGGATGCGTCCTGGCCACGACGCGCTGCGTCGCTTCTGCGATGCGGCTGCGCCGACGCTCCTTCTGCGTGGTCGAACACTCTGCTTCCGACCGCACGTGCGACACGTTCTCAGCGATGTCCAAGGCTGTCTCAATTTCCTCCGCGACCGCGCCGGACAGCCCTTCACGATCGCGCTCGCGCCAGCGGATCTCCTCACACCCGACATGCTCGCAAACGCCGAAGAGCATCTCACCCGCGCGTTCGAGGCGCTCGGTCCCCGGGCGGCGATGGTGCTGCTGCATGACGGGCAAGTCGCCGGTGCCACGACGGGCGGATCGGACTCTGACGTGCTGCTTCCAGCGCCATTCGGCAGCGGTCGCCTCCCGCGCGAGATCGTCGCTCGCCTCCTGCGGGAGCATGTCCCCGCCGCGACCCCGGTAGTGCTCCTGCCAACCGAAGTCGAGGCCCAGCGCACGCTCCTCGGTATCGGGTGATGCCGGTCGTAGCGATCGAGCGGGCGTGACGTCGACGAGATCGACCAAGTTGCCCATTGAGGATTGCCTCGAACGTCCGATGTTCGTTACCATCGCTGTGCTGCGGAATCGGAGGCCGCGTCGCGGCTGCAGCAGTTGGCTGCCGCACATGTTTTCAGGTGGCTTTGGGGTGCACGATGACCACGCTCGCGAGCGCGCTCGACACCAAAGTTCTGGTTCTCAATCGGGTCTACGCGGCCCTTCGCGTTGTCGACGCTCGCAAGGCGTTCACGATGCTGGTGAAGGACGTCGCCGAAGTCGTCTCCATTGAGAACGGCTCCTACGCGAGCTACAGCTTCGTCTCTTGGACAGAAGCAGCCGACTATCAGCGTCAACACGAACACGACGAGCACGATTGGGTGTTGACGTCGCGCTTCGCGATCGCTGTTCCAAAGATCGTTCGATTGCTGGGCTACGACCGCTTCCCGAAGGAGCACGTCAAGCTCAATCGGCGCAATATCTACGCCCGCGACGGTAACCGCTGTCAGTACTGCGGGCGTCACTTCTCGACGCGCGAATTGACACTCGATCACGTCCGCCCGCGTGTGCAGGGCGGTGAGAACGCGTGGCTCAATCTCGTGTGCGCTTGCGTGAAATGCAATGCCCGCAAGGGCGGCCGCACACCTGAACAGGCCGGCATGCGTCTGATGCGCCTCCCCGTCAAGCCGCGGCGCAATCCCGCCATCACGCTCCGACTTGGCTCGCCCAAGTATCAGTCGTGGCGAGCGTTCCTCGACGAGGCGTACTGGACCGTCGAGCTGACCGACTAGCGGACCATTTGGGTAAAGGGGTTGGGTAAAGGGGTTGGGTGAAGGAGTTGGGTGAAGGGGTTGGGTGAAGGGGTTGGGTGAAGGGGTTGGGTGAAGGAGTTGGGTGAAGGGGTTGGCTCGGGGCGGCATATTTGACCCCTCGCCGCGGCTAGGTCACACTCGTGATCTGGCTCGGTACTCCCTCCACTGCACCCCTCCACTGGACCAAAGAAGGACGCGATGAAAGACAAGAAGCAGTCCAAGAAGGACACTCAGAAGGCGAAGAAACAGCACGGCGACACAGGCGTGGAAGCGCCTCCCGCTGCCGCTGCCTCGGGCATGCCGAAGTTCAAGCACGTCGCGAAGAAGAAGCTCTCCACTGGGAAGGGTGCCACTGCTGAAGCGGTAGGAAAGAGCCTCGTCCAACTGTTCAATACCGGCAAGCTTGCCGAGGTCGAGAAGCTCTGGCATCACAAGCAAATCGAGTCGATCGAGGCCGATGGATCGGTGTTCGAGGGCAAGAAGGGTGTCGCGGAGAAGAACGCGTGGTGGTACGCGAACTTTGAAGTGCATTCGTCTCAGGCCGAAGGCCCGTTCGTTGGCGCCACCGGGTTCACCGTGCACTTCACTCTCGATGCAACGCCTAAGGGCGGCGCGCGAATGTCAAGTCGCGAAGTCGGCGTCTACACCGTCAGCAAAGGCAAGATCGTTCGCGAAGAATTCATGGCTCTCAGCGCGTGACGCCGCGACGTCGCAGCGTTTTGTTGCCAGTGTGCTGGCAGGGCACGCCCACACTTCTAGGGGGAGGGTGGGGGCGCGACGGGTTCGCCGAGGTGGTCGAGACGTCGCATGCTGCGAATCCTTCGAGAGTTCCTGCTTCAGATCGCTGCGGTGGCCGCGTTCGTCGCGGCGTATCAGGCTTCGGCGCTCGCGCTCGCACCCGATGGGAGCGCCAGCTTCGCATCGCTCACGCTCGGCGCGACGCTCGCGGCGACGTTACTCGGCGGCCCCCGCCTGGCAATCGGGACATTTTTGGCGGGATGGCTGTGCTTCAGCGCGAGCCATCCGCCCCTGACAGCGGTCGTACTTGCCGCATCGCAGGCGGGCCTGTGCGCGGCGGCGGCTTGGGTACTTCGACGGCGGAAATTTGATCCGGGTCTTCGGCAGCCAAGTGAGCTCGCGACTCTGATCGCGGTCGCGATTCCCGTCGTTTCCATGCTCGACGCGCTGATCGCTGGCACGGTGCTCACTCCGCGACTCACCGGGACGGCTTCCGCGACGCTCGACAGTGCGTCGCTCAGTTGGTTGAGTAGGAGCGCCGCGAACTGTGTCGGCGCTACGTTGGTCGCGCCCGCAATTCTGATCGCGAGTTCGTTGCGGAAGCCAGAGTTGACACTCCGGCGAATCGCTGAGTTCGCTGCGCTCCTCGCTGGTCTCTTCGGCGCAACGATTGTCGTCCCACTCTTGGCTGACGACGGCGGACTAATGTGGCCAATCGCGATTTGCCTCGCGACGCCGTTTGTCATTCTGCTCGTGATTCGATACGCGCGTTGGGGTGCGGTCGCGGTCGCAAGCGTGATTGGGTCCGCGCTCGTCCTTGGCGTCGCTGCCGATTCCCATCCCCCGACTCTCGGACTCGAGACAGCGAGAATGTTAGGCACGGCAGGCTTGTGGGTGATGACTCTGGCGCTCGTTGCAATGTCGATGCTGCTCGCCGTCACCGTCGCGGCACATCGTGCGGAGTCCGACCAAGTCGCCGCCGTCGCTGCCCGACTGAAGCACGTCGTCGACGCGGCTCGCCTCGGCTTCTGGCAGTTCGATGCGAACTGGCGTACCGTGCTCGTCAACGCTCGACTTGCGGACATGCTCGGAACGACCGAGGAGTTACTCGTCGGTCGTCCGTTGCTCGACCTCGTGTCCGATCGAATCCGCGACGATGCTTCACGTCAACTCGCTGCGATCGAACGCGGCGAACGCGACCGCATCGAACTAGAGTTGCGACAACGGGACGGGCGCTTCGCATGGCTCGGTTTGCAGATCACGCGTTACACCGAACCGCCGGGCGCGGCTCATCGCGGCTACGGCGCCGTCGCAGCGGTCGAGGATCTCGCGGAACGCCGACGAGCGGAAGTCGATCGACTCAAGCTTGAAACGAACATGATGCAAGCGCAGAAGCTGGAAAGCTTGGGCGTACTCGCAGGCGGACTTGCGCACGACTTCAACAACATCGTCATGGGGATCCGCGGTAACGCGGGGTTGCTTCGTGTTCGCGGCGGCGGTTCAGTCGAGACGCAAGCGTGCGCGGATCGCATCGAGGCGCTCTGTCAGCGCTCGACGGAACTCGTCGCAACCTTGCTTGCCTACGCGGGGAAGGGCGACTTCAGCATGGAGCAAGTCTCGCTGCCGCGAATCGTCCGTGAGGCGATCGGCGTAACGAGACTCGCAGCGCCCGCGAACGCAAAGTTTGAATTCGTCGCACCAGACCATCAGCCCAACATCAGTGCTGACCCGCATCATCTGCGTCAACTTCTCGTGGGAATCCTTGCGAACGCGTTAGAAGCACTGCCCCCAATCGGCGGCACGATTCGTGTCGAGTGCAGTCAGGTCGACGAGCCGGAAGGCACGCCGAAGTACGCACTCCTCGAGGTTTCCGATGACGGCTGCGGCATGGGTGACGCGACGCTCGCTCGCGTGTTCGAACCGTTCTTCTCCACGAAGGCTTTAGGCCGTGGATTGGGAATGTCCGCGGCGCTCGGCATCGCGCGCCGGTTGGGGGGCATGATCTCCGTCGAGAGCGGATCAGGGCTTGGCACATCCGTGCGCATGCGCGTCCCTCTTGCGGGAACCGAAGAAATCACGAGCGGCGGAAAGAAGTTTGCCACGACGCCTCGGCGCCCAACCGCGATCCTCGCCGAGAGCGATGCGGGACTTCGCGAGCTGATGGTGGCGGCGCTTGAGATTCGAGGTTTCGCCGTTTCTCTCGAACGGGAGATCGGCGCTGCGCTCAACACTGCGGAAGAGCGCCCCCCCGGCATTCTCGTCGCTCATGCGGGTGCTTCGGTACTTGGTGCTCTCGACCAAGTCCGCGCTCTCCGCGCTCGCGGCTGCGACGTTCCAATCGTGCTCACCACCGATCAACGGGATAGCGTGATCATCGACGCGAGCGATCCACAGACACGCTGGCTCCAGCGTCCCTTCGATGTGCGCCGTTTGCTCGACGCGCTCGATGAGGCGACCGGTGTCCGTCCGGTGACACTCCCACGCTGAAGTTCACTCGCGCCCAGTCAGCGCGGACGTTCCGGCAACTCATAGCGCAGTACGACCGTCGACGGCATCGGCGGATACTCAAGCACGAGTCGTGAGGCGAAGAAGTCGCGCGGATTCCAGCCCGCCCGCTCAAACGCCGTCGCGACGAGTTTCTCATATCCCGGGACCAGCGGTGTCGCGACTTGTGGTGGACTACCACCCAGTTCGACGAGGCGCTCAGAAAACGGCAAAAGCTGGCGCACGCGCAGATCTGGATCGAGCGACAGCGTGCCCGACGGGCGCCCGTAGACGCACAATTCAGGCCGACGCGCCTCCAGCAGCGATCGATGCACGAACAGATCGAAGAGCAAGGTCTCGATCGGCAACGTGATGGCAGACGCTGGCTCACCAGTCCGATTCTGCTCGTCGGCATAGCGAGGCACGGTCCCGCGCTCGACGAAGCCGAACATGCACGAGAACTCTCCAGTGCGCCCGATTGGACCGTCGGTCAACTCATGGACCTCATCATCGGCACGGTTCACCCTTTCGAGGGGAGGGTACGGCGGGCTACACCACGACGACATCAACCACGGCAGTTTCTTCTCCGCCGCAGACGGCTCAAGCGGTTCGACGTTCGTTGAAGTGCCTAGCGGTGACGCATCATCGTTGTAGCGAGCAAACCGAAAGAGCGGCCAGCGCTGGACGGGCCGAAGCCGCCGCACGCCGAGCAAGCCACAGACGAGCGCGATGTCGAGAAGCGACGGGTCTTGCGCGTTCGGCGCCAGAAACTGCGCCGTCAGTCGCACGCGCGCCTGGAGTCCCCAGATCGCGGTGTTGCCTCGAAATGCGAGCTTGCGCCCGATCTCGAGCGGTCGCGACCCGCCCATGCTGTCGAGCAAGAGTTCGAATCCAGCGCGGTCGTCAGCGTGCGACTCGATCATGCGATCGAACTCAAGTGCCATCGCGCGCACACGTTCGACTGCGGCGATTGGCGCTCCCGCGTTGCCCATCGCTTCGAGCAGAATCTCAAGACCCGTCGACCCAGGAATGAGCGGCACGGCCTCGAGCGCGTCCTGTGCCTGAAGGATGCGAGCGATCTTCCACGTGAGATTTTTATTGAGGCCAAACCGTCGCGCCACTTCCTGCGGCCGCGTGATGTCGGCCTCGACGGAGTGATACAGCTCAAGCAGCGCACTCCGGAGGCCCAAGACAGTGTGGCGGCAGTGTTCGTCGAGGCGGTGTTCCAGCGTTGTGCTCACAATCGACTCCGAGCGGCTCCCTCGTGACACCTCAATCCGCTCTTAGAACTTGCGAGGGTTGTAGATCCGGGACAGTACCACTCCTCGGCGGGAGCATGCTCGTCGAGGACTCGAACATCGCGGCGGTAGGCCGCAGAGCCCGCAGCTGCGGTTGCTGCAACTCGATCTGCGAATTCCACAGCCGTCGAGCTCGGCGATGCGGCGCTGGCAATCTTCCAAATCGACTCTGAAATCCGCAAGTTGTCCCGCGTCGGACTCAACCATCGCCCCGCTGGCGTTCATTTGCTCAGCGATTCAGCGCATAACGGACACACCCACAGGCCCATCCACTGCGCATAACGGACACACCCACAAAAGTGCATAGAAGCGCATAGCGGCCGGAAGCGCATAGCGGCCACACCCATTCGCCCCCCACGCACGAGAAAAAAGTCATCACTTTCGGGGTAGCGCGATCTTGTCGTTGATGATCTCGCGTCATGGC
>JAWXCC010000084.1:0-10205 GCA_034440475.1 Phycisphaerae bacterium
CCGCGCCGGTACTTCTGAAAGACCGCGAGGATGATGAGGAGATAGGTGTTGAGCGGAGTGACGATGTTCACCACCGAGTCGCCGATCCGGTACGCCGCTGTTGTGAGTTCGGGACTGATGCCCACCATCATGAACATAGGAATGAAGATCGGCGCCAAGATCCCGTACTTGCTCAGCATGCCGCTGATTGCAAAGTCGCCTGCGATGACGAGCGCGACAAAGAGCACGATCAACATGGGAGTCGGTAAGTCCGCTTGCACAAGAAGTGAGCCACCCGCGAATGCGAGCATCTTGTCGAGGCCAGCGTAGGAAAAGTAATTGACGAACTGCCCCATGAAAAACGCGATCGTGAGGACGGGCACGATGGACCGGATGCCGTGGTAGATCGCTTCAATGAAGTCGCGCTGTGTGCGCAGGAGTCCCTGGGTGAAACCGTAGACCACGCCTGGGATCATGAATGCGAAGAAGATCAGCGGCACGATGACGTGCGACCAGCGTCCTCCGGCGCGCTCGCCAGGCGCAGCGGCACCGCTGGCCAATGTCGGCTGGCCATCGCCGTGAAGCGGCGCGCCTTCAATCATCATCATCGCGACGAACACAGCGACGACGCAGGCCATGGACAGAAGCGCCAAGATGAGGCCGCTTCTCTCTCGCGCGGTGAGGCTCAGACCATGCGGTTCCGGCGGGACCTCTTGGTCGTTCGTCGTGGTAGAGGCGTCGTGCGGTTCACTGCGCGCCCGGCGCAAGCGCGGTTCGACTAGGAGATCCGTCACCAGCCAGCCAGCCAACGTGACCACCAGCGCCGAACCCATCTTGAAGTACCAATTGTGCAGAGGAGTCACGGTCGCGTACGCCGCGTCGATGATGTGCGCCGAGCGCGTGGCTTCGCCAGCGAGAAATCCATCAGCGGCGTTTGGGAAGAAACCGCCGCCAAATCCACCGGCGACTCCTGCGAATGCTGCGGCCATTCCGGCGATCGGGGAGCGACCCGCCGCGAGGTACAGCGCTGCCGCGAGTGGCGGAAGGATCACGTATCCAGCGTCGCTGGCGATCGCCGCGTTCGCACCGACGAACACGACGACGGGAGTGAGAAGCGACTTCGGCGTGATCAGTGCGAGAAACCGCATGAGCGCGCTGAACAGCCCAAACTTCTCCGCGACACCGATACCCAGCATGGCAACGAACACGAGCCCGAGCGCTGGCAACGTCGTGAAGTTACGGATCATCGACGAGAGCATCCAGTACACGCCGTCGCGGGTAAGCAGGCTCTTCGTGCGTAGCTCAAGCGGCGTGCCGTCGGCATTGAGCTGCGGCACTAACGTGATGACCGGGCGACCGCGCGCGTCGTATTCCGGCACTCGCGCTGGCGTGCCGTCGGCGTTAAAGATGGGCGCGCCGCTGGCGTCGAACTTGTCGACGAGGGTCACGCGCGGCTGCATCGGATGAACAGTCCACCCGAACCACGATCCAGCGGCGGAAGCGGCGATCACTAGCGCTGCAAGAATCGCGAACAAGAGCGCGGGCTCAGGCAACCGATTGCCGATTCGCTCGATCCAGTCAAGAACTGTGAGGCGCGACGACGGCGGTTCGGGAGCTGCGGACATGTCGCGGATCGTACGGGCCTCGCAGCTTGGGGTGCTCTCATCAAGCAGCCCCGACGCAACCTGCGAATTACATTTCGAGGAAACTCAACCCCCTGGCCCAAACCTGATCGCCTGCTTCGCCTGCGATAAATCGCCGATCTTCTCCGCTTGTGCTGGCGAGAGCGACTCCTTCACACGGCGCAGTGTCTTTTCGTTGAGCTCGTTGCGCTCGAACTTGAGCCGGGTTGTCGCGTCTTGCCGGGCCTGGATCGCGCGGATGTCGATGTTAGGTCCGCCCGAATTCGGCTCCTTCGTCTCGATACTCTTCTCGTTCGCGGCGATCATCTCGTGACAGATGCGCCGGTACTCGGCGCGATGTTCCGTCGCGATCGTCTCCAGCTTGGCCTTTGTCTCGGGAGCGAGATCCTTCAAGGCCATTGCCTTCGCGATCAATGGTTCGACGTCGCGCCGATCGCGATACACCGACGGCCAGACCTTGCGGTTCCACACCTCGCTGAGCGTTTCGCGCGCGGCTTCGTCTCGTGTCGCCGCGAGGACTGCCGCAAGTGCCTGCTTGTTCGCGGTCTCCACCGCACGGTCCATCACACGCGCTTTCTCAGCGGCATCATTGACCTTGGCGAACTCCTGATTGTTGGAGTCGAAAACGATTTCACCCGCACGCCCTTCCGACGCGGCCTCCTCAGCGAGCTTTCGATCCATCTCACTGCGTACGCGTTGCTCGGCAAATCGCGCTTCAAATCGGCTCCTCAAGAGATCAACCGAGGTACGGTCCCAGTCGTCAAGTTTCGGCACCATTGCCGCTAACGTCTCTGTAGGCAGCCCGGCGCTGCGCACGATGGCGGCGAGGTCCTGTGACGACGCCCCTGAACCGCCGAAGTGGAGCATGTCGAAGCCGCTCCCACCGTCGGAGCTGCTGAGGTACGCCGCGCGTTGCCGCGCTCGGAACACTCGCGCAGTCCCGTCTTTCGTGATCTTCGCCGACAGGGCCGCACTGAGTCCCTCGGTGAATTCAAGCTCGAGTGCAAGCGAGCGATCGAGGACGGCGCGACGCAGTTCGAAACTGCGAGACACGTCGTAGGCGGATGGTGCGGTTGGCTCGGTGCCCCGAACGGTCATGCTCGTGAAGCCGCCCGTGGGCAGCGACCTCAGTTCCGCAAGCTCAGCCGCTTCGATCTCGTGCCACTTCGCTTGGTAGTCCTCGAACAGAACGTCGAGCACTGCCGCTTCATCGGTCGAGAGTTTGAACTGCTCGCGGAGCGCATCGACGTCTTGCCGCGAGAGCGGCGCTGGCGTGCCAAGGCGATCACCTGATCCTGCGTCGAGCGTGAACGTAGAAATGACCGCGCCGCCACCGTCGCCGCCATCGTCGCGCGCCACTACCACGATGCTGGCGCTGCCACCCGAAATCCCGCCGGCCTCGATCATGTCGGGCATCTCAAGATGCATGCCGTTGATGACGATGTCGCCGCCCCCTTGCTTGTCGTCGGAGCTCTTCGCCGCCGCTAGCGTCGGAGCGGCACCGCTGATCGCGGCCATAGACTCCGTGTCGAGCGAGCGTCGCTCCTTGGCGAGCTGCTCCAGGTCGCTCTGCTCGTCTGGAGAGTCGCCAACGAGACGCAGCCGGAACGCTAAACCTGAACTGTCGGCGGCACCCTTGTCGGCCGCAGTCATCATCTTGTCGACGAGATCGGCGCGGCGGAGCGCATGGTTCGCAGCGAGATCTTCGATCGTCTTGAGTTCGTCCTTGGTGAGTTCGCCCGTCTCTACCGCGGCGCGAGCTTGCTTGACGACTCCGGGCACGGGATCGCGCGGGTTGGCGACAACGGCATACGACTTCTCAAGGAACTTCTGGCGGAACTCGGCGGCGACGTCGGCAGGTAGCAACTCACAGATGGTCTTGGCGCTCGTTCGCGCGTTCGACCGGATCTTGGCGCGAACTTCAAGTTGCGGTTCGCGCGCCGTTCGGCGCGCCTTCTCGATCGACTCGAAATAGTCGCGCCACGCAGTTGGCTGGACGTCGTGGTCGCTCACGGGAGGCTCCGCGATATTCGCTGCCGCCTTTGCGTCGCTCATCGCGATCGGCTCTTCCACGGCAAGGTCTAACAGCTTGCGAGCAAGCGCGGTGTACTGGTGCTCGAAGCTCTTCACGGTGGCGTCGACCGCACTGCGCGTCTCCTCCGACAATGCTGATTCTCCGACAGCTCTTGAAGCCATGACTTCCCAAGCAATGTCGGCCAACTCGACTCTGCTCCCGCGCCCGAGGTACGCATTGGACGCCGCCCAGTCGCGCCGCCGCTCGGCTCGAGCCCGTTCGCGAGTGACGCGCGGGGCGCTCGCTTCGCCAGCCGCAGCTTGAACGCTGTCGAAGAAGTCATTCTCGATGCCTGCGATCTTCCGAAGGAGCGCGCGGCGCCGGTCGACGCGGGCCACGATCTCCTCGCGCGCGGGGGAGGAGCCCATGGGTGCCCGCGATTGGACGAAGGCGTCCATGTCACCCTTTTGCAGGTCGACGAACCGCGCGACGTAGGCCTCAAACGCCTTCAGCGACGCCAGTTTCGCATCGCCGGTCAGCCCGGCGCGGTCGATGATCGTGCCCGCGTCGGCGCTCGTGATCGGCTCGGGGAAGAGGTCGGTCGTCCCTTGGCCCGAGGCGGTGGGCACGCGGCAGAAGAGCACGGCGAGAACGACGGCGACGGTAGACCACACGCGCATGACGGGCTCCTTCGTCGGGGAAAAACGCGCGCGACCGGAATTCTTGAAGGGACTCGGCGAGCGCGGGAATCACGTTGTACCGCGGAGGATGCCACAATCGATGGAATCCGTCCTGCCCGGGCGGAACCACCCCGCGACCTCGCAACCTCCACGCAATCAGCGGATTACGCGTGATCGGTGACGCGCATCGTGCGGAGCAGAGCGGTTGCGGATTTCACGATTCGCCACGATACTTCGTTGCTTGCCCCAATAGACCATCGAGCCGACCATTGACTCGTATCGACGTTTCTCGGGGTTTCCGACCGTCTGGCGACGGCTGGCGACGTCCGCGCTGGCGCGCCACCGCACTTCCGCAAAGGGATCCTCATGAGTTTCGAAGCCGCCGTCCACGCCAAGGCCATCCAACTCGATCAACTCGTCTTGGACATCTGCGCGGAGGCAGGGAGCGGGCATCCCACGAGCTCCCTCTCGATCGGGCACCTTGTCACCGTCCTCATGTACCACTCCATGCGGTGGACGCCTGAAGATCCCCGCTATCCGACGTCGGACCGCTTGGTCCTGTCGGAAGGACACGCGGTGCCGTTCATCTACGCCGCTGGCGCCGATCTTGGCCTGATGATCGGGCGCGAGGGGAACCTCCGACCGATGACGATCGCCGACGCGAAGAACCTGCGAAAGGCGGAGTCTGAGATCGATGGCCATCCGAATCCGATGGAAGGGTTCCCCTTCTTCGACGCCGCTACCGGGTCGCTTGGTCAGGGGCTCTCAGTCGCTGCCGGCCTTGGGCTCGCGGCTGACCGCGACGGCAATGACAAGCGGATCTGGTGCATCATCGGCGACGGCGAGGCTCGCGAGGGTCAGATCTGGGAAGCCGTCGACTTCCTGATGGACCACAAGCTGTCAAACGTCATCGCCATCTTCAACTGCAACAAGTACGGCCAATCCGACGCGGTTTCGGCGCAGCAGTCGCCCGAGGTTCTCGCGAAGAAACTGGAAGCTGCGGGCGTCGTGGTCCTCACCATCGATGGTCATGATCCGAAGGCGATCCGCGACGCGTACGAGAAGGCGCGGACGTCGGAACGCGTCACGGCGATCGTCGCGAAGACGGTGAAGGGCTGGGGCGCACAGTGCATTCAAGGTGGCGGCTGGCACGGCAAGCCCGCGACGGGGGACAAGCTGAAGCAGGCAAAGGAAGAACTGAATGCGCAGCGTCTCTCACTCACGTCGGGGCTGGCCTCCGGCGACGCGCTCAAGATCTATCCACCTGCCGAGTCAAAGGCACCCACGGTCACTGCGAAGGATCCGATGACCTTCTCGCAGGCGATGAAGGCATACGACTTTGCGACGGTGCTCGCGAGCGGCAAGTTCGCGACGCGCAAAGCGTATGGGCTCTCACTCCGCGCCCTTGGCCACGCGAATCCCGATGTGTGGTGCCTCGATGCCGACGTCAAGAACTCTACGTTTGCCGAGTGGTTCGCAAACGACCGCGCGATCAACAGCCGCTTCGCGGAATGTCGTATTGCGGAACAGAACATGATTTCGGTGGCTGCCGGGTTGTCTGCGGCGGGCAAAATCCCGTTTGCGTCGACCTTCGCGAAATTCCTCACCCGCGCCTATGACCAGATAGAAATGGCGATCAACTCCGGTGCCAACTTGAAGGTCGTCGGTTCGCACGCGGGCATCACGCTCGCAGCCGACGGACCGAGCCAGATGGCGTTGCCGGACGTTGCGTGGTTCCGCTCGCTGTCGACCGTGCGCGATCATCGTGGCAATCCAGGCTGCTACATCCTTCAACCCGCCGACGCATACGCCGCGTACGCGCTGACGCAAGTGATGGCAGAGTACGAAGGCTGTTGTTACATGCGGACCTTCCGCCCTGAAGTCGAGTTCCTTTACAGCGAGAAGACTGTCTTTAACCTTGGCAAGTTCGAAGTGCTCAGCGAAGGTCGCGACTTGCTGATCGTGACTGCAGGCGCCATGGTGCACGAGTGCAATAAGGCGATCGCAATTCTCGACAAGCAGGGCATCGACGCGACGTTAGTTGATCTCTATTCGATCCCGTTTGACGCGAACGCGCTCATGGATCTCGCAAACAAGAACGGCGGATTCATCTTGACCGTCGAGGACAACTACGGCGCTGCGATCGGTGGCGCCGTGAGCGAGGCCTGCACCGATTCCGGTGACGGGTTTACGCTCGAGCAGATGTATGTGCGCCGCATTCCCAAGTCGGCACGCACCGAAGACGAAATCTTGAAGATGTGCGGATTGCATCACACGCAGATTGCCGCGAAGGCCGCGAAGATCGTTGGCGTTGGCGTGTAAGAGCGGTGGCATTGATGACTCCGAAACCCCTGCCATGGAGCGCGCCGTCGCCGCTTCCGATTCGGCGCGAGACGCCGCGACTTCTGCTGCGCTATTTCGAGCCCACCGACGCAGAGTCGCTCGTTGCAGCGCTCGACGAAGACCGAGCGTCCTTCATGCCGTGGCTCCCGTGGGTGCCGATCGACAATCGCACCATCGTGGAGGCGCATTTCAATATCGAGCGATTTCGCCGCGAGCGCATCGATGGACCGAAAGACAACTTCGTCATTGGCATCATCGATCGCGCGACCGGGCACGTCGTCGGTGGCACCGGCCTACATCGCATGAACCTCGCGACGCACGAAGCAGAGATTGGCTACTGGACGCGCCCGTCGCGGCGCGGTCAGGGGTTGTGCACAGAGGCAACAGAACATCTCATCGACTGGGCATTCGCACCGCAGGCAGCTGGCGGCTGGGGATTGCGCCGTCTTCAGATTTACTGCGCCGCGCGGAATCACGCGAGTCGGCGCGTCCCCGAGAAGCTGAATCTTCGCCGCGAAAGTGACCGCCGAGCTGATCGTTGGCTCGACGGCATCGGTTGGTCCGACACGCTCGGCTGGGGCGTGACCGCAGATGAACGGAGCGATCGGACGCGGTCTTGATTTCTGTCGCGCATTCCTGAACTCCGCGCGAACTCTGAACGCATCTGATCGCTTCCATGGCATGCGCACGTTGCCGTGGATTCTGCTTTTCGCATTCTTGTCGTGTTCATTCGCTTGTTACGACCCGTGGTGCGGACGGCGCGAGCCGCTGGCGGCGGCCGCGGGCGTTGGCAAGCCGACGGCTGTGAGTGCAGTTCCGCGCGTGCGTTTCCCTGCGCGGATCGCGATCGCGCGGCTGCAAGGCGAGGCTGTCAACAGGTCGCATGCCCGCGTGGTCGTTGTGCGGAGCGCAGTCGACGACGAGGTCGTCGAGTCGCTGCGCCGATTGTCGCTGGTGCGTGACGTGGTGCCGATCGGCGCGCAACTGATTCCGTCACAGCTTGCGAGCATTGACGAGGTGCGCGATGCGGCGGCAAGCGTGCAAGCAGACGTAGTGCTGATCTACACCGTCGGCGCGATCGGAACACTTGACCGACTCGATCTCGGCCCGATCAACGTACTCACACTCGGAATGCTCCCGACGAAAAGCGCGGCGGTCGATCTCACGGCAAGCGCAACATTGCTCGACGTGGTCACCGGCTTCTCGCTCGCGACTGCGGAAACGTCGGAGTCAACGTCGCAACTCGGCAACGACTGGACGAAGGATCACGCGGCGCGCGATGCACTCGATCGTGCTGAGCGACGGGCGCTCACCAAGCTCTTTCGCGAGTTCGAGCGCGCGGCTTGGCCCGAGGTGATTGCAGAGTTTCGGTAACGAGCATCAAACCGCGTCTCGGGCTGGTCACTCATGCAGCCCATGTCGCTTGAGGTGCTCGATCATCTCGGTGTTGAATCGCATCGTCGTCAACGGCACGATCGTCTCATGGGTGGCGCGGGGAACGATCTCGATGTAGCCGGAGCCGGTGAGCGGCTTTCTTCCGGCATCGACATCTCGCTTCCGGAGCGATTCGACCTTGTCGCGCAGTCGTTCGACGGCGCGGTTCAGGTAGTACGAGTCACGATCGCCACACACCAGATGTACGTTCTTCGCCAAGATCGGCCCGTACTTCGCCCAGTCTTTCTCGACGAGGCGAGTGATGTCGTAGCGCGACCACTCGTTCTCGACGACCGTGCGATCGATGGCGCCCGATTCCACGTTAAACATACGACTCGGCAATCCCGTCTTCGGATCGCGGGCTGAGAACATGGATGCCCACGCGCCCCACTGCTCGCCCGAATCGTTCTTTGGTCCGAGGATGTGTTCGACGCCGGTCTCTTCGCGCACGGTCATCATGACGCGGTCGTCACTTGGGCCCAGGGGTTGGCGAAAACTCGCTTGTTCGCGACCCTCGGTGTCAGTCATGAGACTCTTGTCGCGATAGAGATCCGCGAGTTGAAACGCCGAAAAATCAACCGGATCGGGCGCGCTCGAATAGCAGGCGCCGAATGTTTCAGGATAGTTCAACTGCAGCCACAGGCTCGACCAGCCGCCCGATGAGTGTCCGGTGACGATTCTGGCTTCGGGCTTCGGCTCAAGACGAAATCGTTTCTCGAGCGCTGGAATGAACTCTTTCACCAGCGCGGCGCCGCGCGGTCCGTTATTGTCAGAGTCGGCGAAACCGTGATGCCCGAGCCGACAGTCCGGATCAAGTACGACGTACACCGCTTGCGGCGCGATCGCCTCAGTCCCGCGCGTCGTCATCATCGACGCGTAGTGCGCCGCCATCGTGTGATCGCCACCGAATCCGGGAATGACATAGATCGTCGGCCAGATGCGTCGTTTTGCGTCGAGCTTGTCGTAGTCGCGAGGAAACACGACGCCAGCGCGCATCGTCACGGTGTGTCCAAGCGCGGCACTCAAGATGTCGCTCTTCATCGAGAACCACTTCAGGTTCTGTTTCTCGGGCAACGGTTCGTCGTGATACACCTGATCGAGTACGAGCGTCGTGTCGTCGCCGCGCGCCGGTGAGAGATCGATCGTCTTCGTAGTGCTGTAGATGTTGCCTTCTGCGAGGTGGGAGCGAGCTTGACTGTTACGGCGATAGACCGCTTGCACGCGAAACGATCCATCGAGGCTGTCGAGCGAGTTGGGCCAAGCCAAGGTCTTTCCGTCGATCGTCACGCTCGTTCCCGGCTTCAGCGACGGAAGGTCGACCGACGCGAGTGGCTGCGGCTTGGAATAGAACGGCGCATCCATCGGTTCGCCGCGTGGGCCTCGGGCTCCGTCTTTGATAAAGAAGAGCAGCAGCCGACCCGGACCCGCGTCGCCGTCCTTGATGCCGAGCCCATCGTCGGACCCCTTCGGAATGCTGATGACGTAATGGTCGCGCTCGTTTGGCGTCGCCACCTCGGCTGGCGGCGCGGTCTGAAGGAACAGGAGTAAGGCGGGGATGGCGATCATGAAGATGAGATCCTACGAGACCGGCGCTGGCCGAAACCGCCCCGAAAGCGTCGTGGTTTCTGCGGTCGCCTGCGGCTGAGGAGCCGATACAGTCGATTCGGGTCGCCGTTGCCGCGACCGGCATCCAGCGAGGTGTGACCGAATGGAACGAACGCCGACTACGAGTTTTCTTTGCGTCGCAATCGCTGTATTCGGGGCGGTGACCGGCTGCGCCAGTCATTCGAATCCGAACCCCATAGTCGTTGTGGCTGGGGCCGCGCACGAGGGCGTCATCGGATGGAAGAGCGAACACGATCAAACCGTGACGCTCGCGACGCAGGGACTCGTCGCGGTGGACGTCGAGACGTTCGCGGGCGATGTGA
This sequence comes from Phycisphaerae bacterium, assembly GCA_034440475.1. Taxonomy (GTDB): domain Bacteria; phylum Planctomycetota; class Phycisphaerae; order Phycisphaerales; family SM1A02; genus JAEUIT01. The sequence goes on from JAWXCC010000084.1 coordinate 10,022, forward strand.
CGATTGTTGGCGACGAATCGGCGAAAGAGACCGAGGTCACCGTCAAGCGATCGGGCACGTTTGGCTGGGGTCGCAGTGACGAGGCTGTCGCCTCACTCGGCGACATCCGATACACGATTTCACTCGAGCGCAGAGCTGGCGGCGACGTTGCAGTCGTTCGGGCGCAGAGCGAGCATCCTGAACC
>JAWXCC010000085.1:0-49164 GCA_034440475.1 Phycisphaerae bacterium
CTGCGCCCCTTCGCTGCGAAGCGGCAAGCGTGGGATCATGCAACTGATGGAATTCAACCGACTCCCATAGCGGCTGGTCCGGAAGTTGGGGGCAGGTCAAAGCCATAGCGGCCACACCCATTCGACTCCCGGGGAAGGACGCCGAGCCTCGCGTCGCACAAGGATTCGTGGCGTGACAGCCAGTAGAACGGCGCGAGGACGCAGACCGCAGCGGGAACGCCTGCCTTCTCGGCACCCCAGAGTGCCGAGAAGCAGGCATGGTGGACCACGACCAGATCGGCGCAACCTCGACCGGCGCATGCAAACACCCGCTCGTACGTCGGCTTTAGCAACGGCGCGACTGTGAGTTGGAGCACATTCGAGTTGGCCTTCGAGGGGTCCCAAATCTCCGGACTGTCGCGCATCTGCTCCTCGACGGATTTGTCATCGCCCAAACCCTCGAACGCGATTCTGTTCGACTCAATGAGCGTGCGAAACGTGGGATTGGTGAGGATCGTCGGCTCGTGCCCGCGCCGCAGGAGCTCGCGAGCGACCGCCAAGAACGGGTAATGTCGCCGTGCGAGCCTGTTGTTATGAGGAGTATGCGCGTTGATTATCGTGGTCCGCACCGGCCTATCACAAACCTAGGTCGCACGATTTCACCGGTGCGGAATGATGGTACCGGCGCTGCGCAAGCGATGGCTATACGGATTGCTGTTGACCCTCGCTCGCCGCACGGCGCGGATTACGTGGCGCCCTCCCTTCGCTGCCTCGTGCGCTCGCGGGGCGTCGCGCAGCGATGGGCCCGCTCGTATCGCGACGAAGGGATCGAGGCGGTCGCGACGAATCCGCGGCCCCGGCGAGCGATGTTCCTCACGGACACCCAGCGCTGCGAACTCGGCGAACCCACCGAGCGCGGATCGACCGCGAAGAACGGCGTCTCCATGCTGTGCGGCCTCGGTGATCTGCGCGTCTCGTCTCGTAGCATGAATTCAATGAACGATCGATTTGAGCGAATAGGATGGCGAAGGTCCTCGGCCTCCTCTGTTAAGCGTGCCTGATGCTTCGTAAGGCCCCCGCAAGGGTCGCCCGCAGATGAGCCAAAGCCGTCGCTGAGGCATCATCCGCTCCAGCCGCCGCAGTCGCGAGTGAAGACGCCGTCGTCGCGATCGCTGACGTGACGAGCGAATGCATGTCCTCGAAACCCTTCTCCCGCGCCTTTCGAAGTGTCCGCAACAACTCGATCGACGCCGCGCACGCGCCCGGCCAGTCGACGACAACCACATCGCCGTCGCGACATTCGAGCAACTCACGCCACGGGGCTGAGTTCGTGAGCACACAGTGGCCGTGCTGGATTCTCACGACACCGGCTCGCTCCCAACCGACCGTGGCCTCTGAGATGCTCCTATACGAGTAGCCGGTCCACTCCTGCACAAGCCGCAGCCGGATGCCACGGGGACTTCCGATCAGGTACCCGATGAGGAACGAGCGCAGGTCGTTTCCCAGCATGTCGCGAGACCGAAGGAAGATTGTGGCGGTGCCCGTCGCGCGACGGCCGAGCGGCTTGCCTGATGTGACTGGCTTGATCGCCTTGATCGATCCGGTTGCGTTGCGCGGCGAAACTGGGCTGCGCTTGCCGACATCGAGTGATCGCCAGAGCTCGCTGCGGGCATCGGCCGCCTTCGCGAGCAGGCCACACACTGGACACTCACATTCCAGTGCAGCTCGGCGGTCGGCGTGTGCGGCTGAACGGTCAAACGAGACGTTAGGCCGAGGCGCGTAGTGCGGCCTTGTGGCCGCATCTGGAGCTGGCGGGTCGGGCGCGTCGTTGTGTCCCTTATGCGCCCTCATCCGGCACCTCGTGCCACCTTCTCCCGAATCGGCGTATGGCGCGGTGACGCAGACCTCGTGCGGGAGAAGGGCGCCGAGCACGACGTGCATTACTCGCCTCGCAAAGTGTGGGATATGTTTGCGCGCATGCGGCCTCCTGCCGAGCGAATCGGCAGTGAGCCGGACGCGGCGCGAAGGTGCAACCGAATAAGCGACGAAGGGCGCGCGGCTGTCACCCATGTGCCCGGACAAAAGTGTTACCCATGTGACCGGAACGTACCGGGGCCGCTGATACGCTGCGGACGCGCAACGACCGACTCTACTTCAAGTCATTGGAGTACTGCTGATCTCGTCCACTGCCTCGGCAGCCCGAATGGCTTTCGCCACAGGCTGCTGAGTCTGGGAGTCGCTGGAGAATCTCTGCTTCAGACTCCCCGGACGCACGGAGTCCGAGCAGTCGTGACACGGGGAAGCGCAGGCCGCGAATGCACAGTCGGCCCCCCATGACGTTCGGGTTAACGGTGATGCGATCCTCAATCATGTGTGGCACGTCTTTCGCAAAGTGGCGTACTGCTGGCAACCCAGTCCAGAACACCTTTCGCTTTGATGTTTCCCTCGCCAGCGATTTCGCGGCGTTCGCGAGCCGCTCTGACGGACGGGTCTGGCCGTCGGCCATGGCCGCTCGGCGCGTTACAAGTTCGAGCACGATTGACGACAGTCGAGGCATGCGACGCACTTGTGGACGCCTTGAGATCGGATCAGACGCCATCGAATCGCGCGCCTCACCGCTTCGCGCCTTGCACAAACACCGCAGCTCTCGCATCACCACCCGACAGCAAGTACGCCATCAGATCTGCAAGCTCGTCGCGCGACAGCCCGTCGACCATACCCGGCAGCATTGGCGACACCGTTGACGGACGGCGCGCGGTTATAGAAGCAACACCGAGTTCGCGCACTGCATCGCGATTGAGCAAGTTTTCGACGATGTGCACGTGCACCGCGTCCTCGTCGACGAGTCGGCCGACGACGAGCGTGCCGTCCTTCAAGTCGAACTCCGTCATGCGGTATTGATCGCTGATGACGCGGCTTGGTTCAACGATCGCCTCGGCAAGTTCGCGAGCGCCGAAACGGTTGCCGACGCCCGTCAGGTCAGGCCCGCCTCCAGTCGGGCTGTTCGCGACGAAGCGATGACAGGTTGCACAGTTCGCCGCCTTGAACATCAATTCGCCGCGCTTGAAGTCGCGCGATGCTGGGGCGGGGCTGGCGAGTGCCACGACTTCGTCGACGGTCCAGTGCCGACCCGGGCCTTCGGCTCGCGGGAGATCAGCAGCGAGTTGTTCGTCTTCACGCGACAGCCGATCAAATCGAGCGCATTGCGCCTCGGGCACAATCGCGAGCGCATCCTTCCGCGCGTGCTCAAGGAAGCCCGCAAACGAATTGCCGCCACTCGTGCGCTGCATGCGACGGAACCAACCGAAGTAGCGTTGCCGGAGGTCGTCGGTCCAACCTTCGGTCGCGCTGCGCAGACTCACAGCCATGTGTACTTGTTCCCGCTGCGGCGATTGCGAGGACATCCGCAAGATCACTGATCCGTACGAGTCGCTGCGGCGCAAGAGCGATTCGTCGAATTGCTCCGCGTTGGCATCAGCTCGCTCAAGCAGCGGAACCGCGCGGGCAACGACCTTGCGCGAGCCGAGTACGACGAGCAAGTCGCAGAGGTCGCGATTCGCCGCGAAGTCGTCACAAGGGAAGCGCGATTCGAGCTGTGCGACCAGTGCGAGGCGGTCCGAGTCGGCTGGCTTGCCGTGGCGAATCACGCTTAGCGCGGTTGCTCGAAGCAGCGTTCGTCGCTCGTCGACCGAGAGTGGGTCCCATTGAACCGACGTGAGTGCAATGAGTAACTTCGGCTGCCAGTCTTTGGCCCCACATCGCGCGAGTGCGATCGAGGTCTCTAGAAACGCGAGTGTTCGCTCGTCGGCGAGGCCGCGGTCGGCCCAGCGCTCAACCGGTTGATGCTCAAGCACTGTGCGGGCTGCATAGCGGATGAAGCGATCCTTCGACGCGAGATGCGGCCACGCCTCGTCGATCGCAGTCGCTGGCGCGTCGTCACGATGAAACGCTTCGAGAGAATGGCGCAGCGTTCGTGCGTCGGCGCCAGCCACGAGCGCGGCAGGCTTGGGTGCGGGCGCGCCCGTCCAGCGAACCCGGTAGATCGACGACGCAGCACCGCGCCCACCGATAGCGAAGTACATCGCGCCATCGCGCGGCGACGCAACGACATCGGTCACCGGTAGCGGCTTTCCGCTCAGGAAGATCTCGCGCGTGCCTTGAAAGCTCGCGCCGTCGGGAGCAAGTGTCACCGCGTGAATCGTTCCGAAGGTCCAATCACAAAGAAAGAGAGCGCTGCGCCAGGGCTCGGGAAATGCGAGATCGGTGCCGAACAAAATGCCGGTGGGCGAGCTCGGTCCGATGTCAACAGTCGCGGGCAGTGAATCGGCATACCACGCCGGCCATTTGCCCGAACCAGAGCGCCAACCGAACTCGGCGCCGCTGACGCAGTGCAAGACGCGCGTTGGCCGATACCACGGGGCGCCCATGTCCCACTCCATGTCGGCGTCGAAGGTAAAGAGTTCGCCTTCGGGACTGAACGCAATGTCGTACGCGTTGCGCATGCCCGCCGCGACGAGTTCCCACGACTTCCCATCAGGATCGGTGCGGCAGATCCATCCGCCGGGTGCGAGGATTCCGACGGCGTGCCCGTTCGGATCCCACATGCGTGGTGTTAGCTGGTCTTCGTCCCAGTGCCGCGCAAGACGCGAGCGCTCGGGTGCCGGAATCTGCACGTGATTGCCGCAGACGACGTACATGTCGCCATCTGGTCCATTCACGATCCCGTGCGGCCCATGTTCGGACGGATCGCCGGGAAACTTGCGTAAGAGTTCGACGCGATCGAAGGTCCCGTCATGATTGTGGTCACGCAAGCGATAGAGCCCGAGACCTTGAGCGACCGGCGCATTGACGACGGCGTACAAGTCATCGCCACGAAAGACGAGGCCCTGCGCGCCGCCGAACTGCGGAACGCCGGGCACATCAATCGGCGTGATGCGGGTGGTCTCGGGGTCGCCACCCGAAGCGCACGGATCGATGCGAAGCAGTCCCGACGTTTGTCCGCTTGCAACAAGTGTCCCGTCCTTCGCAGCAGCGAGCGCGACAATCGAACCGCGATCGCGCGGGATGGCGCAGACGAGTTCACAGACGAAGCCGTCGGGCACGCGAATCCCGCGATCGATATCGAGCGGACCGAAGCCAGCAATGGTGCCCCACGGCGCGTCCCCAAGTGTGGCGACTACGCGCGCTGGGGCGAGGCCCGCAGTCCATTGTTCGTCGGTCACCTCGATACGCCGCGATCCGTCGGGCAGCTTGAACTCAAGTTCCGCAATCACGGCAGCGACGCCACCGTCGTTGCGAGCATCGATGCGCAGCGCATTCGCTCCCTCACGCAGATGCTTCGTGACGTCGACGGTGCTCGCTGCGGCCCAGTCGTCGTTCTGTGCGACACGCTCTCCATTGACGAACAACTCGCCATGGTTGTCGCACGCGAAGCGAACCGTGCAGCGCGTGCCCGCTGTGATGCTCACCGTGCGCTCAAGCGACGCGGTTTGATCGTCAGGGTTGGTCCAGATCCATCTCGGCGTCGGGCGAACCGCCGCGACCACGGGTGGAACAGCGTCGGTCATTCGTGTCGCAACATCGACTGCGACCTGCTGGCGCGGTCCCCCGAACACGCACCAGAGCGCGGCGGCGGTCACGGCGCTCGCCGCGACGATGCTCAGGCCCGCGAGAAACTGAACCGAACGAGTGCTTCGAGCGTCGGGCATTCCCGGAGTCTCGCGACCGGACGCTCCCGACGCAAGCGAGTGCGTCGACGCAACCGCGCCGTCACCGACGTCGGGCGATCTTCTCCACCGCAGGATGCCGATAGCACGTGACGAGGTGGTCGTTCACCATGCCGACCGCCTGCATGAACGCGTAGCAGATCGTCGGGCCACAGAAGCTGAATCCGTGCTTCTTGAGGTCTTTTGCCATCGCGCGGCTCGCAAGGGTTTCGGCCTCAATGTCGGCCCGATCCTTGAGGCGATTCATCGTCGTGCGGTGGTCGACGTGCTTCCACAGAAAGTCGCGGAACCCGCCGTCGCCGTTCTCCATGAGCTTGATCCACGAGCGTGCGTTCTTGATCGCGCCATCGATCTTCGCCCGGCTGCGAACGATCTTCTCGTTTGCGAGCAGTCGCTCGACGTCGCGCTCGCCAAAGCGAGCGACCGTGAGTGGATCGAAGTCGCGAAACGCCGCGCGGAAGGCGTCGCGTTTTCGCAAGATTGTGATCCACGAGAGCCCCGCTTGAAATCCGTCGAGGACTAACTTCTCGTAGAGCGCGCGGTCATCGGTGACGGGCACGCCCCACTCGTCGTCGTGGTATGCGACGTACACCGGATCGGTGCCGCACCAAAAGCAGCGCTCACATGGAGTGGACATGGGAGTCAACCGTTCGGACGCGTGGAGCGCGTACGACGTTCGCAAAATGATTCTCGCTTTTCGTGATCCAGTCGACCGCTGCACCAAAGATCGCGCCCAGTCCGCAGCCGATTGCTGGCGCGAGTTGCAGCATCATGAGCACGGTCTGAGATGGCGCGGTGGACGCCGCGACGACGCCAACCGGCGCGATGGCTCGCCATCCGCTCCAGCTCAGCATCGTGACGACGCCGATGATCACGAACGCGTACGAGGACATCGCCTGGTTTGCCCACACGACTTCGCCGTGCATCGGCGGCGACCGTCGTCGTGCGTAGAAGTTCGCACCCAACGCGACAGTGGTGAGCAGTCCGAGCGGGAGTAGAAGTCCGAAGATACTTCCCGTCATGAACGACACATCCCAGAACATGTGGATGGTCTTCGTCGGCAACTCGATCGTGATGTTGCGCGGTCCGCGGAAGAGCGTCACCACGGCTGGGATCAGTGACAGCGTTGCGCCGACGGCCACGTTCACGGCGATGAGCCAGCGTGCGCGGCCGCGCTCGATGCGAAGCGCGCGAGCCGTTCGCCGCGGCGACGTGAGCGTCGCCCAGAAGGTCGAGCACCATGTCGTGAACGAAGGGTCGCGCTGCCAGGGAATGCCAAGCCGCGCCTCTGGCAACGACGCCGCGACGGCGGTGCCGCACTCAGGGCACGCGCCGTCGCAGGATGTCCCAGCCAAGTCGTACGCGCAGCGTTCGCAGCGCAGATCGGGAATGACGGTCGCCACGCAATCAGCGTAACGAACGATGCATCGCTAGCGGCTTGCACTCACGGGTTGTCGCGGCTTCGCGCCCGCCGCAATCTTCCGCTTGGCGTACGCGACCGCGGCTGCCGAGGTCGATGGTTGTGAGTTTGACTCGGTGAAAATCGCTGTCGTCGTGTGCTCGATCTGATCGATCTTCTGGTCGATTAGTGCTTCGCTCAATCCGAGATAAAGGCCTGCAAGCCGAATGAGCCCGCCAGCGTTCGCGACGAAGTCTGGGGCGTACAGGATGCCCTTTTGCTTCAGCGCTGCGCCATCAATGTCCGGCACTTTCAGTTGATTGTTCGCGGTGCCGCACACGATCGTGCACTTCAGACTGTCGATCGTCTTCGTGTCCAAGGTGCCGCCAAGGGCACACGGTGCGACGATATCGAGCTTCTCGGCGAAGAGATTGCGGTCGTTGCCCAAGGCAACGCACCCAAGTTCTTCGACGGCGCGCTTCATCGTCGGGACGTGGACATCGGTCACAAGGACCGCAGCGCCTTCTTGGCGCAGCAACTTCGCCAGTCGGTAGCCCGTCGCACCGACCCCTTGAATGCCGACGGTGAGGTTCGAAAAATCGACTTTCTTCCCGAGAAACGCGAGGCAGGACTTCATCGAGTTGAAGCAGCCCAGGGCGGTGTACGGCGAAGGATCGCCGCCGTGCGAAACGGTGTTGCCCCCCATAACGTGCTTCGTCTCAAGCGCCATCCAATCGCAAAATTGCGGACTAACACCGACGTCTTCGGCTGCGATGTACTTGCCAGCAAGGGTGTCGACGAAACGTCCCATCGCACGAGCTTCGGCCTCGGTCGGTTGGTGGTCGGGGCGCGGCATCAAGATGATCGACTTCGCGCCGCCCATCTGGAGGTCGGACGCCGCAGCCTTGTACGTCATGCCTTCCGAAAGACGCAGCACGTCGAACATCGCATCGTCTTCGCTCGCGTAGCACCAACGACGAGTACCACCGAGCGCGTTGCCGAGTGTCGTGGAGTGGATCGCGATGATCGCACGAAGTCCGGTGGCCGGATCCTGGTGAAAGGTCACTCGCTCGTGACCGTACGACATCATCTGCTCAAGGACGTTCATAAGTGCTCGCTTACGTACATGGCTGCGTAGAGGGGACTGCGCGAACGCGCGACAGCGCTGGAGAAAAACGCCCCCGCCAATTGGCAGGGGAGTGGCCATCAAAATAGCAGGTTCAGCCGCGCGTTTCTGCGCCAGCACGCGCCCGTTCAGACCTTCTGTGCCAGCGGTCCAGCGTAGATCGATCCGCTCCCGAACTGTGGGATTCCCTCGGTCGGTTCGAGTCGTCCCTTGCCGCGCGCCGAACTGTCAGGCGTTTGCTCCGGAATGTCGTATCGATTGTTTGGCAGCGTGTCTGCCCACTTCAAGACTTGTGCCGCAGCCTTGCGCGCCGAATCGTCGTGATTCGACCCCATCTCTCTGAGCTGGCTGACGATCTCCTGATTCCCGATCGCGCAGAGATGCGTGACAACGCTCATCTCGTACTCGAGTTCCGCACCGTCGAGACCGTTGCGGATGTTCGCATCGAGACGGCTGAGGCCGCAGGTCATGGCATGGATCCAGAGTGCAGACATCGACAGTCGCTTCTGGACGAACTGATTCGTGATCAGTCTCTCTTCGTGCTCTTTGAATGCGACCTTCACGGCGTGGCTGTGCTCGCGGATGCGCAGCATGAGTTCGCTGGCGAAGTTGGCGAGCTTCGGATGGACCTTGCCAAACACGGGCACTGGACGACGAATGCCCAAGAAGAGTTCCGCACCGATGCGGAGGACAGCGCCAATGTTCTTCGTAGGAGCGTTTCGCACCGCGAGCATCCACTCACCGAGCTGCTTCGATCCATACGCGAAGACAAACGAATGCATGACCTCATTCGCCCCCTCGACGATGATGTTGATGCGCGAATCGCGCCACGTGCGCTCGACGTCATTCTCGGTCATGTACGACTCGCCGCCCATGATCTGAAGCGCATCGTCGACGGTTCTGAACCCGTACTCGCTACAGAAGATCTTGCACATCGCAGTCTCAAGCATGATGTCCGAGTCGTCACGGTCGAGGAAGCCGGTTGTCATGTACAGCATCGCATCCATCGCGTACGTGTACGCGGCCATGCGCGCGAGCTTCTCTTGGACGAGATCAAACTCGCCCAGCGGACGATCGAACTGATAGCGATAGCGCGCCCACTTCGACGCTTGCTCAAAGGCGAACGACGCACCGCCAAGCATGCCCGCAGAGAGTGTGCATCGACCGTAATTGAGACAGGTCATCGCGATCTTGAAGCCATGTCCTTCGCGCGACAGAAGATTTGCCCTGGGCACGCGCACGTTCGTGAGCCGAACGCGAGCCTGCCATGTGCCGCGAATACCGCACTTCGAGCGATTCCGGCTGAAAATGTCGACACCATCCATGTCCGGCGTGCAGATCAGCGCGGTGACGACTTCCTTCTCTTTGCCTGTTTCCTTGTCCTTCACCATCTGCTTCGCCATCACGGTGAAGAGGCCAGAGAGCGCGCCCGAGGTCGCCCACTTCTTCTCGCCGTTCAGGATGTAGTGCGAGCCATCAGCCGAGAGCTCGCAGTGCGTCTCTTGGCCGCCTGCGTCACAACCAACGTTGGGCTCGCTGAGGCAAAAGGCGCTCAGTGTGTCCTTCGCCATGCGCGGCAGGAAGCGATTCTTCTGCTCCTCGTTGCCGAACAACATGACAGCCTTGCAGCCAATGGATTGATGGGCAGAGACGAGCACCGCCGTCGACCCGCATGTGCGGCCGATGCGCTCAAGCACGCGGTTGTAGCTCGTGATGCCGAAGTTTCCGCCGCCGTGCTCCTTCGTGATCGTCATGCCGAGCACGCCGAGATCGAAGAGCTTCTGAATCACCCACTGTGGGATCTCCTGCTTCTGATCGATCTCGAAGCGCGGATGCTCGTTGCGCAGGTAGTCGTCGAGCGTCGCGAGCAGTTGATCGCAACGCGCGGTCTCGTCGGCTGAAATCATCGGATACGGGAAGACAAGGTCTTCGCGAAAGTTCCCCCAAAAGACGTTCTTGAGATACCCCATCGTCGAAGGATCGGGCCCGAGCATTTCCTGTGCCGCTTCAATTTGCTTGCGGTCGCGGGCGGCGACATTCTTGAGGTCGGTAGCGAGATTAGGGTTGCTCATAAGGTTGATCCTTGCTCAAGACGCGTCGTGGTGTGGGCTCGTACCGAGTGAGTTCGTGGTCACCGACTAGGACTTCGAGAAGAACGCATCTAACTTCGCGCGTGCCTCGGGCGTGTGACGTAGCCGAACGAGGTGCGCACGCTCCGCCTCGATCGCCCGTTCCCAGCCGTCGCGGATACCAATCTCGATGGCGTCTTTGACCGCGGCCGCCGCGCCCAGAGTTTGGCCCGCGATTGAGGCCGAGCTTGAGATTGTAGAGAAAGCCGCGTCGAGGCCGTCGAGCACGCGCTGGCGATTTGTTCCGTCGATCGAGATCGGGTGGGACCGAGAAGTTGTTCGAGGATGCCCACCGATCCACCGAGTTGCTGCCGCGCGGAGTTCGGCGACCGTTGTGGTCGTTTCAGCGAAGAGTCCTGCGGGCACTTCGGTCGACTTCCACGTTTCGCCCAATGCGGTCGCACGAATGGCGGTCGCGGGATCGATTCGAGCAGCAAGCATTTGCGTCCCGCCCCACCCCGGACAGATCGCGAGGCCAGCCTCGGGAAGTCCAATCCGATAGGGCTTCTCGGTTGGGGAAGTCGCGACGCCAATCAGCGCGTCGCAGTGCATTGCGATCTCGAGTCCTCCCCCCAGCGCGCTCGAGTTGATCGCAGCGACCGACGGGCACGGCAACCGAGGGATCCGCCCGAATGCGTCCGCACCAGCGCGCAGGTGCGCGTCGAGCGCTCGATCGTCGAGCGCGTCGATCTCGGCTAGATCCGCACCCGCGATGAAGACGCGTGGGCTCGCCGAACACAACACAAACCCCGTCGGCGCTGGTCCGTGCGCGAGCGCATCAAAGACCCGGCGCAACTCATCGATCAACCACGCGTCCAATACGACGACGCCGCCGCGCGGCTTCGCGGGGTTCGGGACCAGCGAGAGAAAGACGATTCCGTCAGGGGTACGTTCGTGTAGAAGAGCCGAATTCATAGTCGTCTCGCAGAGAGGAGGCGGATCGTAGCGGACGCCGCGCGAATCCGAAGAGATGGCGCGACGCTCTTGGTCGGCCGGTCGATATCGTGGTCCCTCATGCGAAGACACACCAGAGTCATCGTCGTCCGAGCGGGTTTAGTCCTATTCCTGTGCGGTGGTGTGTTGGCAGGCGGACTGCATGCGCAACAACCGTTGCTTGCAGCGCGCGATATCTCCGCCCCAGCAAGTGACATTATCTCGGGGGTCGTCGCGCCACCCGCGCCGTTCGAGATGCACTCGACGCACGCGATGATTCGCCTCACGCGCGACCTCGCGGCGCCGTTCGCGGTCACCGTGCCGGGCCGTGTCGCAATCGCAGTGATCGTTCCCCCCGGCGAGCTCGCGGCGTGGAAGGTAGAGATTCGCGCGCCAGACGGCACGCGGGTTGTCGATGGCGACGCGACGAGCGATCGCGCCGGACGCGTGGCAGTTTCGAACGGCGACATCGGCGCATTGTTTGGCGACGGATTGGAGTGGAACGTGCGCCGTTTTGACATCGATGCGCGGATGCTGGGCTCATGGAGCGTTCGCTGCGTCGGCATCGCTGCGGAAGCGCAAGGCCCATGTGTCGCGCTGATCGAAGACGCTCACAATGTCGCGCTCGCCGCGCAATGGCAGTCGTTTCGTTTCGTGTCAGGCAACCCGATTGCAATGAACGTCTCTTGGCGAGCCCACGATGCGCTGGTGCTCGATGCATCGCACGTTGATGCGGCCGTCATCGGGCCTAACGGAATGGCGTTGCCCGTCGATATCGCGGCGCAGGGCGATCACGTTGTTGTGACCGCGACTCCGACCGAGGCTGGTCGACACACCCTCACCATTCAAGCGACCACGATCGCTCTTAACGGTGCGCCGATTGTTCGAACGATCGAAACGTTGATCGATGTTGCTGCGAGCGGCTTGCAACTCACGGGCGGAGTTGCTCGTATCGCATCGGACGCCGCGAGCGAAACGCTCGAGTTCGCGATGACAGGCACCGCCGATTCGGTCGTACTCGCTGCGGAAGTTTGGACCGCAGACACAACGGATCCCGTGCCGGTGTGCTGGCTCGCGACGATTGCTCCGCTTGTTGGCAACGAACTCAGTAAGAGCGCTGCACTTGCGTTTGATCGTCGCTGGCTCCGCGTCGCTGGCGTTCGCGAAGGAACTTCGCTCGAGCTGCGTCATGTGCGCGTTCACGATCGCCGCACGTGGGGCGTTGTCGACATGATCGATGCAATGCCGCTTGGCCCAGCGGTTCTCCCGCCGAACGATGCCGTCGTCGACATCGACGCAATGGAGCGCGGCCGTGCTGGTGGGCACTCCGCGCCGATGACGATCTCGGAGTTGCCGCCAGCCGACGACGCAGCACCGGGCAATCATGCGCTGCTCATCGTGCACGGCTACTGCTCGGGAGGCGTGACGTTTCCGCCGTCGGCGTTCACGGGTCCGGTCGGTGTCTTTCTCGACATCAACCAAGCAAAGTCGAACGACGCGTTTGCGCAGACGCTGCTGGCCTACGGCAATCAGTACAAGAGCTATGGCGTCGCCGCGCACAGTCAGGGCGGACTCGCGAGTCTCCATCTCTACACCTTCTATTGGAGTGGACTCGATTGGGCGAAGCCGAATGCGACGGGCGGAAGTCGGCTGATCCAATCAGTCGGCAGTCCGTATCAGGGCACGCCACTCGCAGGCAACCTTGCGATCTTGGGACAGATCTTTGGTACCGGTTGCGGTTCAGTCACGGACCTCTCGCCCGCTGGCGCGACGATCTGGTTGTCGACAATTCCAACCTGGGCGCGGCAGAAGGTGTGGTACTGGACGACGTCATTCTTCGACGGGCCGGGCTTCGACTACTGCAACATCGTGTCGGACTTCTTCCTCACCGATCCCGATGATGGAGTCGTCGAGAAGTTCCGCGGCCAACTTCCCAGCGCGAACAACATGGGACATACCACGGGATGGTGCCACGTCGAAGGAATGGCCGATCCGCCGCAGTGCACCGACGCAACTCGAAACGCACAAATCAACGCTCAAGCCGCCCGCTGAGGAGCACATTCATGCGACACGACCTCAACACTGCGACTGCTCTCGTTGCAACACTTCTCGCGACCAGTGCCAGTGCCGACACACTCTGCGCGAGCGGTTCCACGCCGATTCCCGATGGTGGCGGCGCGGCGAACCGTTCCATCGTCGTTGCGACGCCGACCTCGACCTCGGTCATCACCGATGCTGTCGTCACCGTCAACGTGACGCACCCGTGGGTCGGAGATCTTCGACTCGTCCTCAAACATCCATCAGGCGTCGAAGTTGTGCTGCTCGACCGACTAGGTATTCCGAGCGTCGGATTCCCCGGACCGTGGGGCTGTGGTGGTGCCGACATTGCCGCGACGTTCAGCGACGCAGCGACGATCGATGCCGAGACGACCTGTTCGACGACGGCAACACCTGTGCTCGCGGGTGTACTCAAGCCGTTCGCGCCCTTGAGCGTGTTCGACGGTCTCGCGCCGCAAGGAACGTGGATGCTGGTGGCAACCGATGAAGCGACGATCGACGCGGGAGCGCTCGGCCAAGTGTGTCTGACACTCGTGACCGCTTCGGTGTGTCCGGGGGACCTTGATGCGACAGGTGTCGTCGACGGCGCCGATTTGGGCATCGTGCTCGGCGCGTGGGGTGAGTGTGTCGAGTGCAGCGCCGACATCGATCAGAACGGTGCTGTCAACGGCGCCGATCTGGCGATCGTGCTTGGCGCGTGGGGCGCGTGTCGGTAGCCGCCGATCATTCGCCAGGATGCGTGACGCGGAACGCCATGGCAGCGCCGCAGGCACCGATCACGCTGCCGAGGATGTGAATCCAGATGTCGGTCCAGCGGAAGATGCCGAAAATCGCGCCGCCCAGCGCTACCGCGGGATTGAATGCCCCGCCGGAGAAGCCACCGAAGATGAATGCCATCGCGGTGACGGTGAGGCCGATCGCGGCGCCGAAGTACGAGTTTCCCTGCGTCGATTTCGCGGTCGCGACGTTGAGGATGACCCACGCGAGTCCAAACGTTCCGATTATTTCGGCTGCGAATGCGGAGCTGGCGCCACTCACGCCAGCCGATGTCGCGCCGGCACCCTTGAGGCCGAGCGCCACGCCCGCAGCCGCAGTCGCGGCTAACAACTGAGTGACGATGTACGCGACGCTTTCGCCCGCCGTCATCTTGCCTCGCAGCAACACTGCGATCGAAACCGCTGGGTTGAAGTGTGCGCCGGACAGGTGACCGCAGGCGTAGACCATCACCATCAGCGTGAGTCCAATCGCGATTGGCGCCATGGTCCCGAGCCCGCCGGTGACCGCGAGGCAGATCGCGAGCATCAAGAAAAAGGTCCCAACGAACTCGGCGAAGAACTTGCGCATCGAAAGGCCTCCACGTCCGACACCGCGACCGGCACATCAACCGAATGCGTCGGGTCCTTGGTCGGTAGGGGCGAGAAGATAGCGAAAGCTGCCGGATCGCGTTTGGCTATTGGGCTTTTACAGGGGCCGCCGGTTGGACTGTCGGAGCGATCTTCTCTTTCGCGAGGTCATTCAAGGTGGCGAGCGCAATCGTTGCTTTCGCTTCGAACCCGCTCACGTCGCATGGTTTCAAGGTGAAGGTCGCGAACATGCGTTCCCACGTGGCGAGATCCGCGCCGGTCGGGTCGAATAAGTATTGGCCGCTACCGATTGGGGCGTCTTCGCTCGATTGCCACTGCGCTCCGACTGCGCTGATGTCGATGAGGTCGCCGAGACCGTTGAGGGGAGCGGACAGTCGCGCCTTAGACCAAGCAGAGTTCTCCGGTTCGATGGCGGGAGTGCCCGCGCCACGGATCTCGTTGCGAAACTGTCCGGTGAAGAGGTACGCCGCGATCGCGTTCGCATCGCGCCGCGCCAGTGCTCGCCGCAGGTGCTCGTGCCTCGGGCTTCCGTCGGGCATGACTCCATAGATCTTCTCGATCAGCTCGCGCTCCTTCGCCACCGCGAGCCGCATCGCAATCGGATCGATCGCGTCGAACCGGGCAAGCAGCTCGCGGAGCGACGCGAGCTCGCTGGTTCCGAGCAAACCGCGTCGTGTTGCATCGTCGAGTGCCGTGCTCGCGTCTGCGAGGAGTGTTGCTGCGACGAGCGAGTGACCGATCGCCGGATCGGACGCGAGATGCCGAGCCAGCGTGAGTATCCACGCGATTGCTTCGCGGGGTTTGACGGGAGCGATGTCGCTTCCTCGATCCCGACCATCTGGTCCCTTCGGCGATGCGCCGACGAGAGCATCGCAAAGCGCGACGCGAGCTGCGCCGCGCAGAGTCGCAAGGTAGGCCGGCATGAACGTTGGACGCGGGCCGTATCGAATCGCGAAGTCGCATCGGCCGCACGTCGATGCCGAGCGGAACTCGCGCTGCATTCGCTCGCGCAACGGCGCGATGTGCCGCCGCGCGACCTCGACTGCATCTAGGTCCAGCGCGTTTCCCGCGACTCGCGCTGCCTCAATGTCCCGCTGAGTCTCTTCGGGCATGCCATCGACGAGCGCCGCGAGCCGCAGGTACGCGTACGCGGCGTTCATGAACGACGCCGGAGAACGCTTGCCGTCGCGGATCTCTTCCAGCATTTTCGTCCGCGCCGCGATCAGATCCATCACCCTCCAACTCGTTCCCACCGCTCGCTCGACCTCAGGCGCAAGGAGTGACGCCAGCAAGCCTTCGTCACCGCGCGCGGCACCGGCTTTGAGCTCGGCGATCGCTTTGCGTGCGGCGTCGCGATCCGGATTGCTCGCTGCGGCGGCGTACCGATCCATCAGCGAGCTAAACCGCGCTGCGTCGTCTCGGATTGAATCGGGGGTGAGTCCATCAAGTTTGGCGCTCGTCTCGTCGCTGACCGAGTCGCTGACCCACGCCATGGATGCGAGCAGTTCGTGAATCCCGGCGGGGTTGTTGCCGAGCCGATCGAACGTGGTGTTGAGCATCGCCGCCTCCTCGTGGAGCGCTGGCGCAAGACGAAGCGGATCGTCCCCTTGGAATCCGCCGAGAGTCTTCAGCATCGCGTCGGCGCGAGCGCTGTCAATGACGCCGCTTTCGAGGGCTTCATCAACGAGACTATCGTGAAGCGAGATGATAGATCCGGACACCAAGCTCGATATCAAAATGCCATCGCCGCGAGCGTGCTGCGCGATGCCAATGATCGCCTCGAGATTCTCGAACGCTCCTGCGGCATCGCCACCGGCCATGCGCGAGTTCGCGTCGAAGCGCAACATGCGGGTGGCGTTCCGCATCGGCGCGAGATGCGGTAGGAGCATGTCGAATCCTTGACTGTGGTCGAGTTGAAAGTCGGAGTTCTTCGTGCTCGCCGCGCGCCGAACCAAGTCTATGTACGGTTTCACCTTGTCGTACGCAGAGCGCTGTATGTCGCTCAGCGAACCAACGACATAGTCGTTGAGCGCATTGACTTCATCGTCGCTCAACGTCCGCTCGTCCCCCTGTGCGTTCTTGACCCACCACGCCATCGCCTCGCGATAGATGTCGGCGGCGTTGGAGGGCGCGGGCTGCTGCGCAGGAGCTCGCACCGCAATGCAGGCCATCACGAGCGCGAATACGAGCGCGAGTGGGGGGAGGCGTCGTGGCATCTGCGGTTAGCTCTCGAGTCATCAGCGATGACCGCAGGCGTGGTCATCGCGGCGCGATCGTACTTAGTGCCTGCTCCCAGAGGACGAGATCTCCCTTGAATACGTGATCGGTTGGGGGCCACGAGTTCAAATCGCCGGAATCGGGAAGAATCTGAACTGTGCTGAGCGGTCCGCCATCGTCCACGCGGTCGGGGCCGACAGACCAGATCGATGCGCGATCGTCGACGACCGCGAGACGAAGCGGCTGGCCGTCAAACGGATCAAGCGGCGCGGCAGCGAGGAACTTGGGCACGAGGTCATTCAGCGTCAACGGCCACGAATCGTGCGCGAGCCGATGCCGAAGGAGAGCGATCGCAATGCGGGCGACATCGCGTCGAGTCCGGAGCGCGACGGCCCGGCGAAGCTCGTCGGCAGTGAATGGCAGAATTCCGATATCTGAACTGAGGGAGCCATCGTTCGACCACCAGGGGCGCGAGCGTTCAGACCTCGCGAGCGCGCGCAGGTCAGACGAATCGACGGTCCACGGAGTCTTCTCCGTGAGGCTACGGACAGTGGCGAGCCAGCGATCCTTTCCTCGCGCAAAAGACGAGCGGTCGCCTTGGAGAATCGTGGAGAGAGGCGCGAGAAGGCCTTTGATGCCCTTAGGAAGCCATTCGAGTCCGGGCCTGCGCTCAACGTAATAGGAGGCGGCTCGATCGCTACGCATTCGACCTTGCTGGTCGAACGCGCGATCAAGGCTTATGTCGCCGAGTGCATCGAGCGACTCCAGATCGATACCTAACTCCGCGTCTGTTATCTTGTCGATTCGGTGGGCGAGCGATTCCAGTTGCTCTGGCGTAAAGAGAAGAGGCGTTTGTGCCAGGAGACGCAGAACGCTATTGATCGCCTCGAGTGTGAGCTGCTGTGAGGCACGCCGCTCGTCGGGCCGGTAGCTGCTCACCGACGACGCGAGTCTGAACAGCGCGGTTGCGTCGGCGAGGCTTCGCTCGGCATCGCCAGCGGTTGCCGCGTGTCGCATGTCGAGACTGAGCCATCGCGATGCGCTCTCGACGTAGGTGCTCGGTACGTTCAAGGTTTTCCCCAGCCACGATCGAACGCTGCGGTCGGTTTCCGAATGGCCTGGAATCGCGCGGGATAGGAGTCGATCTCGCTGCAGTGCATCAGCGGATTGGAACTGGTCCATCGGCGAGCCGAAGCGCTCTCCGTCGCAGGCCGCTCGCAGCGCGTCTATCGCATTTCTGCCCTCGTGCAGGAGACGCTCGTCATAGCGAAACCCATCCGCCTCGGTCCAGGGCCGAAACGAGTCGCTCGAGGCGGACTCTCCTTCGTCGGCTGCTGCTTGTCCGACGCGCCACTCAATCGCTGCGAGGCTGACGACGGCTGGGGCGAGGCGGTCAATGGTGCGATCTGCTTCGTGATAGGACGCCTTGTCGAGTTGGCGAGTCCGACGGTCTGCAACGTCATCGTCGTACGTGGGAACGCCCGCAATTCAACGTGCGACAACACCGACGTACGCGACGGCCAACACAAGTGTGACCGCGGCAATGCCGAAGGTCGCTCGCCTCGTGTAGTTCACGAATCGTCCGCGCTTGCGCCGCAGACTGCGCCGGATGAGTTGCGCTGCGACGAGCTGATCGCCGAACGCGCCGATCGCTTCGTTTTCACTCGACCCAGCGGCTAACGATGAGCGAAAGTGTGCGACCAGTTCGATTGCAACCTCGACACGTTCGCGCGAACTTCCGCCAGCAGCGCGAACGACTGAGAGAATGAGGCTTGTGACGCGCGGCGGGGTCGCGCTGCTATGGACGGCGCGATGTGCTGCCCGCTGCGCGCGGCCGAGGAGTACGACATCAAGAGCTGTCGAGAGAATCGGCGAACGATCGCGAAGTGGAAGCGTGCGCGTCATGGTGCGAATTCCGGTGCCGCGAGCTTCCACAGACGCAGGTCGCCTACGGAGACCAAGTCTGGGCGATCTCGATACGCGTCGCGGAGGTGCCAGACGTACCCTTGTTGGAGATACTTCGAGTCTCCGCCCTCGTCAGTACGATCAGGTCCGACGCTCCACAAGCTCGCGCTTCCGTCGTGCGCGGCGTATCGCAACGGGGATCCGTCGAACGGGTCGCGAATGACGCGAACTAGGTCCGCTTCAGGCAGCTCCGTCAACGCGTCGGGAAACCGGCCATTCACGCGACGGAAGCGCTCGACGGCGAGCGCCGTTTGCGCGGCGCTTATTTCGAGGTCAAACAGGGGAAGCATGAAGGTCGCGTACTCGATGCGTCGCACGAACAGATCAGGGATCGCGTTGACGCGCTCGGGAAGAGGCGCGTCGTCAGCCAGAACGATCGTGCCGCTGGGACGCTCCCAAGGTGGAAGGCGGTGCTTGGAGACGAGCGCGGACAACGCATTCTCGAAGCGATGTGTCATTTCGGCGCGGCCTTCGGTCATGGCTAACACTGCGGGCGTCCGCCAGGACTGTGGCGAAGTCTTCGAGTGACTGCGATACGACTGTGTGACCAGCTCATCTGCCGCCCCAATTGCGCTCGACGTTATGTGACCGTTCGTGCCGTCGGTGAAGATCCGGTCCGCAAGATCTTGCCAGATCAGTCGCCAGCCTTCGAGATCGATCGCGCCGTCGGAGGTGTGCGGGGTTTCGAGCGCGAGGGTGAGTCGATGCAGGTCCGCATCGGAGAGCTTCGGGCCAGCGCGCATCACGATGTCAATCACTGTCGTCGCTGCCCACCAAGCAATGGTCGCACCGACGACGCGTTCGTTACCGCGCGGCGCTGAAAGTAAACTGGCTAGCCGAACGATCGCTTCGACATTGCCGACGGCGCGGTCGAGATCACTTGACTCTGCGGCGAAGCGAGCGTCAAGGAAAAGCCACTTCGCTGCCGTCTCCATCAATTCGGCATGCCGCGGGTGAACGCGATACAGCGCGGTGCCGAGCGACCCCAGATCATTGGCATCAGGACGCGGCACCCAAGGCGCGCCGAGGTGCGGAAGACGCGAGGCGAGTCGCAGGACATCAAGCGATTCGGCGCTGCGTGATAGCAAGGAACCAACTTGGGGCCAGAGCTCGTCGTGTGGCTGGATGCCGTAGAGATAGAGGAATTTGTCGTGGGGGACCGACATCTGGAACAATGATTCCGCACGTTCAAGGTCGTCACAAGCTGGTCCGAGGATCGGCCAGGCATTCGTGCCCTCTGGACCGATCGGTGCAAGGGCATTGAGCGAGTTGAGATAGTCGCCCGCGAGCGCGGGGCGCGCTGACCAGAATCTCCACGCGATCAATCCGTAGCCCGTAGAAACGAACAGTGCAGTTGCGATCATCGCGCGACTTGCCCACCACCACGTGTGCCACGTCCAGCCACGCTTGCGACGGATTGCTCGCTTCAGGAGTCTGCCAGCGCGACGCGGATCGCCGAACGCTGCGAGCAGTTGCGTCTCGTTGGTGCCGCTGGCAACGCCTGCGGCAAAGTGCGCACACAGCTCACGCGCGACGTCGCGGCGTTCGGATGGGAAGCCGCCCGCGCGAGCGACGACTTGATCGACAGCGTTCGAGAGGCGAGGCGGGAGCGCCGCCGCCTCAATGATGGCGCGAGTGACCGCTCGGAGGCGGCGCGGTTCTAACCCCTGCATCGATGGTGCGGGCACGCCGCGCCACCAGCGCAGAATCGGTGATCGATCGCGAAGCGGGAGTGATTCGGGCATCGATCACGCTCCCGCGACTGTTCCGTGCGTCAGGACGCCCAGAGCGCTCATCGCCTTTGCGATGCCGCGCCACTCCTTCGTTGCTTCGGCCAGCTTCTTCTTCCCCTTCGCCGTGAGTCGGTAGTACTTCCGCGGTCGTCCTTCGGTGTCATCCCAGCGGCTGGCGATGAGATCTTTTGCTTCGAGGTTGTAGAGCATCGGATACAGCGTTGACTGACCCATCGTGAGCAGGCCGTCGCTGCGCTGTGCCAGCGCTTCGACGATTTCGTAGCCGTACATCTCGCCTCGCTCGAGTAGTTTCAGGATTGCGACTGGTCCGGCGCCGCGCATCAGTTCGATTTCGATTCGCATGAGAGTGAGCTCCCGAGGCAAGCAGACAGACTGGTCGCGATGAGGCGTCGCCTAATACTTGGCGACGCATAGCATCACAACGACTTTCGGCCGGTGGAGCAAGGGGGTTGCGGGAGATTCGGAAGATTCTCTCGGCCCGACTATCAGCGACTGGCCGGCTGTCCGCTCGGTTTCGCCGCCTCGAGCAGCGCGTCAAGCTTCAGGACCATCGTGGCCGCGTCGCCGACTCTGATGCTGACATCAACGGGCATCGGGTCGGCGGCGAAACCCGCGAGGAGTTTGAGGATCGCGTCGAGATCGGGCGATTCGGCTTCCTGAAGGTCGGCGATGCGCTGCCGCGTGGCGAGTGCCGCATTGCGCGTCGGCTCGATCGACTCCGGTCGAACGAGGTCAGCGATTCCGATGAGCGGCGCCCGCATGCGTTCGGCGCTCCAACACTCAAGGAGCGGTGGCAGCTCGCCGGGCTTCGGCATCGGTATGGCGTAGGCGATGTCGTTGAGTAACTGCGTTGCGAGAAGCATCGCCGCGAGCGATTCGGGACTGCGGCTTGCTATGGCCTTCTCGATCATCATGGGCAATTCAGAGTTGGCGTCCGAAGGACCGTAACCGTAGGCGCGGCGAAGGAGTTCGCGCTCCTTCTTCAACGCGAGAGAAAACGCAAGCGGACCTGGTCGCTCGATGAGCGCCGCGAACTCGCGCAGTCGACTCTTCGCAGGTTCGTCAAGACGTCCCGACGACTTCATCCGTTCGAGTCCGTCAAGCGCGTCGACGAGCACGGACGTCGCGAGCAGCGAATGCGCCAGCGAAGGATCCTTGCCGAGATGAACGACGAGGCGAAGCGCGATTGCGGTCGCTTCTTCTAAATCAATTGGCTTGCCGCCGGGCAACGGGTCTGGTCCCGCGCCGAGCAGCGCGTCAGTCAACAGAACGCGCACAGCCCCGCGCAACGGTCCGACATACGACGGCGCGAGCGATGGACGCGAAAAGCCGCTCACGGCGAAGTCGCAGCGCTCACGCTCTGATGCGTCGCGAAACGCGCGACGAAGCGGCTCGCGCAGCGCCGCGATGAAGCGGCGCGCGATTGCGCGATTCTCTTCAGGCAGCGTCGCCGTCGACACCCGCGCCGCCTCAAGTTCGGCCTGCTGTTCGGCTGCGATGCCCATGACCAGCGCGGCCGCCCGCAGATATGCAGTTGCGGCGTTAGCGACTTTTCCTGGCGCGACTTTGCCTGAGCGAATGTCGTCGAGTTGCTGTCGCCGAGCGGCGAGCATGTCCGCGATGCGGCAATTCGAGTCGAAGAGCTTCGCGAAGGGGCTCGTTAGCGCCGCCGCCAGTTCACCTGACTCGCCGCTCTTGACGCGCTCATCGATCGCCTCGAGAGCCTTTCGTGTTTCGTCACGATCCTTCAATGACATGGCGCGGTCGGCATCTGCATAGATCGAGTCGAGCGTGGCGGCTTGAGTTCGAATGGCGTCAGGTTCGAACGGCACGAGCGCTCCGTCGGTGTTGTAGAGCTGCGCATCCCCCGCGCCCGCTCCGTCTACAAGCGCCTTTTCGATCCGGGCGCTGTTGGCCGCGGCCTCGGCCCGCAGTGCATCTTGAAGCCGCATTGGATCGTTGCCGTCGAAAGGCGCGAGGCTCTCGAAGAGTTTGTTCGCGGAGCTCGCATCAAGGCCGACATCTAACGCCTCGCCGATCACGCGGTCTTGGAGGGCCAGCATCGAGGCGCTCACCAGACTCGAGACGACAACGCTGTCGCCGGAGCAGTGCTTCGACAGACCTGCGATGGAGGCGAGGCTATCGCTCCCACCCGAGATGTCGCCATCGCGTAAGCGAACCTGGGCGTCGATCTTCATGACACGAGCTGCTTGGCGCAGAGGTGCGAGATGAGAGAGGTCGGCGTCGATACCCTTCGACTGATCGATGCCGAAGTCGCACGCATCGGCGCTCGCGGCTTGACGCATGAGTTCGATGTATGGCGCGAGCTTTCGCAATGCGGCGCGCAGCTCGGGCGTGACGTCGCCTCGAATGCCGTCGCCAATCATGATCTCTATCATCAAGGCTGAGGAGAGGCGGCGGCGCGCCGTCTTCGACGTGGCGCGCGGCCTTCCACCACGCGAATGCTTGGCGATATGTCGCAGCGGAATCTGGAGACGGCGATGCCGTCGACGGCGCGTTCGGAGGCGCGGTGATCGCGAATGCGCTGGCGCCGCCGACGAGGGGAATTGCGACCACGAGCATGATCGCGAGTGTGCGTATGCGCGCGAGGCGAAACCGCATCACTTGGATCTTAGGCCACGCGGTTAGAGATTCATAGGACGCGAAGCGAGATTGGCCGGCATTTGTCGGGCGGGGTGTCTGCCGCCGTCTTCAACGAGTCGAAGGTGTCAGACACCTCTGGCGTGCAACCAGAGGTGTCAGACACTCTTGGCGCGCAACGGCGAGTGTCCGACACCGCTTTCGTTGAACCGAAGGTGTCAGACACCTCTGGCGTGCAACGGTGAGTGTCCGACACCGATTTCAACGATCCGAAGGTGCCAGACACCTCTGGCGCGTAACGGCGGGTGTCCGACGCCGTTTTCATTGAGCCGAAGGTGTCAGACACTCTTGGCGCGCAACGGCGAGTGCCCGACACCGCTTTCGTTGAACCGAAGGTGTCAGACACCTCTGGCGCGCAATGCGAGACAGAGGATCACGCTGGCGTGGCGCGGCAAGTGATCGTCGCGCTCCTTAGCGCAGCGGTCCGAACAGGACCCAGTCGCAGTCGGGAATCGCGCCCCCGGCCGGCTGCATTGGGTTCTCGTCGACCAACGTCGAGCGCGTGTCGAATCGAAGGCAGAGCGCACCGTCGTCGTCGCCGTCGAAACCAATCGAGTAGATGACGAGGCGTCCGTCGCGCAACAGCGAGCGCAGTGGTTTGCCGTCGAATGGATCGACAAGCGGCATTCCCGCTGCGGCCCCATCGATCGACTCGATCGACATAGGCTCGGCGCCGCCGTGCAGGGCTCGATGGCGCGAGACGGCGATCGCGACTCGGGCAGCGAGCAGCACCGGCCGCATCAGCGAGCACGACTGCGCAACTGACGGCGTGACCTCGACGATGGCGGCCGGAAAAGCATCGATGGACGACGTCGCGCTAGCGAAGTCTTGCTGTGTCAGTGGCTTCTCCAGCTCGGCGATTAACGCATCGAGATACCGATCCGACTCCTGCTTCGTCTCGCGCCGTGACGGAACAGAGAGTGCCAAGAAGGTGAGCGGTAGCGAAGGCGATTTCTTGCCGGACGCGATCGCGACGCCTACGGTCGCGTATGCCGCTCCCGCCATCGTGATGCGTCCGTCTCCTGCGCCGTCATCGGTGTAGACACGCTGAAGCAGGTCATCGGCGGTAAGACGCGCTGTCGCGACATCGAGGTGCGACAGTCGCTCGGGCATGCTGCCGAACGCGTTGTCGAGTGCGTCAAGCTGGGCTGCTGTCAGTAACACAGGGAACTCGGTGAGGATGCACCGCGTCGTTCGCGCGGCGTAGGCGGTGATCGCCTTGGCGACGAGCGACTCGATGTTGCCCCGGGCATCTTTGGCCACGATCGTCGCAAGCTGGACCTGCGCTAACAAATCGTCGGTGACCCGTTTCGCATCGTCCGCCTGCGCGGCGACGATCGCGTCGGCGCCGAACATGCGGCATGCCGATCGCGCTCGCCCAAGGCTTGCACCACAGCGCCCCTTACCTTCTGTTGCGGCCGAGCGGATGCCTTCGCTGGCTGCGTCGATGCTTGGTTTCGACCCTCTATGTATCGCTGCGGATACACCATCGGGTCAAAACCGGCGCATCTCCTTGCCAGCAAAGGCCCCGCTCGCCCTCGCGACGAAGCTAAGGGGCGCTGTGGTGCTAGGACCTCCCGCGTTAGCGAGAAGCAGGCTTCCGTCGAGGTCCGGAATCCCACTCGCGAAAGTCGGCGCGAAACGCAGGCCAAGATGCTGTCGCTCCATGAGCTGGCGTGCCCGCGCGACCTCATCGCCATGCGCGCTGAGCCACTGTTCTGCGGCCGTCCTCTCGTCCTCGTCACCGAACCGAATCGCGTCGTACGAGACCTCCATCGACATCGACAACAGGACGTCGTCGAGATCGGGGAAGACAGCATGTTCACGGTCGCTCTCGATCTGCGCATTGAGCTGATCAATGGCGGAAAAGCGAATTGTGGGAGTCGCCAGATTGAGACGAAGCCACAGCGTCGCGATCGTCAGCGGCGCGATGAGCGGCGCAGTCACCAACAGCGCGCGAACGATTCTCCGTCGGGTCGATGTTGACTGCGTCGCCATCACAGGCCAATTACGCCGTCACGCTACTTCGCACGAACCGCTCTGCGATCTGCACCGCGTTGAGCGCCGCACCCTTGCGCAGCTGATCGCCCGCGACGAAGAGCTCGACGCCCTTCCCAGGCTCTTGACCCATATCCGCGCGAATTCGGCCGACAAGGACATCGTCGCCGCCCGCAGCATCGATCGGCTCGGGAAAGTGATTCGCCGAACGATCATCCACGACGCGAACACCTGGCGCGTGCGCCAAGATTTCGCGCACTTCAGCTTCGCTCAGCGAACCTCGGAAAGTGAGGTTGATCGACTCGCAATGGGCCCGCAGCGTGGGGACGCGGACACACGTCGCGCTGATGCGCACTCGCGTGTCGTCCCACATCTTGCGAGTCTCAAGGAGCAGCTTCTTCTCTTCTTCGTTGTAGCCGTCTGGACCGACCGTCGAGTTATGACTAAATACATTGAAGAGGTATTGACGACCGAAGATCTTGGTGGTGTAGGGGAAACCCGCAACAAACTCGCGTGCTTGCGTTTCGAGTTCCTTCATGGCCTGCGCGCCGGCGCCGGACGCAGCTTGGTACGTACTCACCACCATGCGCTCTATGCCAACCGCGCGGTGCAACGGCGTCACCGCGACGAGTGCGATGATCGTCGAACAATTCGGATTCGCGATGATGCACGGCTTCGTGATTCGGTCGAGTACGTCGCCGTTCACTTCTGGCACCACCAACGGAACGCTGGGATCCATGCGGAAGCACGACGAGTTGTCCACCACCATCGCTCCCGACGCGACGGCGATTGGGCCAAAGTGCTTGCTGACGTTCTTTCCCGCTGAAAAAAGCGCGAGGTGCACTCCGTCGAACGAGTCTTCCGTCAGCTCCTCAACCAGATGTTTGCGCCCAGAAACATCGATCACCGTTCCAGCGGAACGCTTGCTCGAAAAGAGCCGGAGCGTGCGATACGGGAAGCGTCGCTGGGCGAGAATCGAGAGGAATTCCTCTCCAACCGCACCAGTGGCTCCGACGATTGCGATGACGGGATCCGACGGCAGCATCAGCGGACTGTACAAAACGCCTCCATGAATACACCTTCGCCTAACTCGAACTCCAGCCCTCCCCCGAGACCAACTCCGAGGACGGACCATCACTCGAGCCGGGCCCCCGAACCGGTGGGGCCGTATCCCCACGCCAAGAGAGTGGGAAATCTCGTGTTCTTCTCGGGCGTCGGACCGCGCAAGCGCGGAACGAGTGAAATTCCCGGCGTGACGTTCGCGGCAGACGGCTCGGTGGCTGCAACGGACATCGAAACCCAATGCCGATCGTGCTTTGACAACCTGCGAGCTGTGTGTGACGACGCAGGCGTGCCTTGGACGGCAATTGCCGACGTCACGATGTTTCTGACTGACATCGCGCGCGACTTCAAGATCTACAACCGCGTGTACGCCGAGTACTTCGCGGGCCCGGGAAACCCAAACCCCACCCGTACGACGCTTGGCATTACCGCGCTGCCGACCCCGATCGCCGTCGAAGTGAAGGCCATCGCGGTCGTCGAATGATCGAAAGCGCGGCAGGAGCAGCTTTGGTCAATCAGGGCGGTCGGCCTATCAGGCCAACTCGCGCAGCACCGCTCGTACCGGGCTTGCGTCGAACCCGACGAGCGGCAGCGGCAGCGCAATGAGCTCGTAGCGCCCCTCGGGCACGTCGGCTAGGCGCAGTCCTTCGATGATCGCCATGTCGTGGGCAAGGAAGCGCCTGTGCGCGGGAAGATCCTTCGACGAGAAGAGATCAACGCTTGGCGTATCGATGCCGATGGTCATGACGCCGCGTGCATGCAGCGCGTCGATGAGCGCGGGATCGAGTGCAGCGAAATCTTCGTTCCATCGCGATGCGTCGGGATAGGTGCGCGTCGCAATGAGGATTCGTCGCTCAGTGACGGCGTCGACGCCTAACACGAGGTCGCTCCCGCGCACCCGAGCGCCGCGCGCAACGTTCGCGCGCATGACCTGGCATGGACCGAGATAGAAATCAAGACTCCGCGCGTCGATCGAGGGCGCGCCGCTGCCGTAGTGGTTGGGTCCGTCTACGTGAGCGCCGAGATGGACCGTCGCTCTCAGAGTGGAGAGCGTGACGCTGGCGCCGCCGTCGATCGTGCACAGTGTTTCGCGCGTGAGCGCTGTGTCGCCGGGCCAGACCGCGAGCGAAGGCGTGATCGGTGGTGTGATGTCCCAGAGCTGTGGCACGGGATCAGTACTTTCGATGTCTCGAAGTGATTCCGGCATCCGCTACGTCGCTAGGCTTCGTGGTGGGTGGCGCCTCGACGTCGTCGTCGCCGTGACGATGCCAGACGAAGAGTGCGGGCAGGGCTAGAAGGAGCGCGACCAAGGATCCGACGCCGGGGAGCCAGTACATCGGTCGAACCGTGGCGGTGGCGAGGTTGCGCCCGAACAGCCACGTCAGTCGTCCGTACATCGCGGCCGCGTCTGGATCGACAGCCGCAGCAGCACCGGATCGAAACAGGTACTTCGCCGTGCATGCACCCGGCGGCCCCCACGCGTACCAGCCGATGCAGACGCCCGCCGCAGTGACGCCGCCGATTGCAACGCCTCCGACTGCGATGAGCCCAATCGCAACTCCGCCGAATGCGAGCCCGAACGGCGAGATCGCGACTCCCGAGAACGCGCCGAGTAAGCCGAGCGACACGCCGCTGAAGGTAAACACGCCAACCGAAAGGCCTCCGACGGCAACGACGCCTCGCGCCATACCGCCCACTGCGATGACGCCGGTCGCGCGACCACCAATCGCGATCCATCCTCGCGCATGCGCTGGCTTGCCATCGTCGCCGATCCCGAGCGCCACGCAGATGGCGGGCATACCGAACAGCGTCGCCTTGGACGTGTAGTGTTTGCCCATCAACTTGATGAGCTGCGAACTATCGCGCACGAGCACTTCGACTAACGGTCGACCACACTCCGGACACATACTGCTCGTCACCGCGCCAGTGAGGTCGTGTCCGCAGTTGCTGCAACTTGGCGCACCCAGCGCCGGGCCACTTGTGGTGGGATGTTTCTTCGTCTGACTCACGGACGAGATCGTACCTCGCGCCTACCTAAAAATTGACCAAGCCGCGCCGACTGTCACGGCAGCGACGCCTGCGAACAGAGCGGCAATGACTGCGCGCTGCTGCCGCTGGCTCCGTTCGCGAGCTTCCGCATAGGGGATCGTCGTGAAAGACACCATGTCGTAGAGCGGCAAATAGCGATTTCCGAGCGCGCCGTGGAGGGCGTGCTCGGCCGTCTTCTTCGCACGGAAGAGTCGTGACGCGGTCTTGTCGCGCATCTCGACGAAGTTCGTGAGTGCCATGTCGGCAATGGCGTTTGCGTTCTTGATGCGCGCCGCCTGATACCGATCGAGAGCCACGCGCTGATCGTTCGGGTGTGTGACGAGCGCGTCGACGAGCGACTCGCAGTCTTCGAAGCTCGCATTCGCCCCCTGACCGTAGAACGGCACGACTGCGTGGGCCGCATCGCCTAGCAATGCCACGTTGCCGTTGATGTGCCACGGCGAACAGCGCACCGTGACCATAGACCCGACGGGATTTGCGCGGAAGTCGTTAAGGAGTGTCGGCATGTGCGGAACCGCATCTGGATAGAAGCGCGCGAAGTGATCGCGTACCGCGTCGTCGCCGCGGATCTCGGCGAAGGATCCAGCGCCCTCGAACGGCCAGAACAGCGTGCACGTGAATGAGCCATCAGGGTTAGGAAGCGCGATCATCATTGATCCGCCGCGCGGCCAGATGTGAAGCGCGTCGCGCTCGAGCCGGAACTGGCCGTTCTCAGTCGCTGGAATACAGAGTTCTTTGTATCCGTGTCCGAGGTATTCCTGACTAAAGTCGAAGCGATCCGTCTTCTGCATCGCGCCGCGCACGGCGGAGTACGCGCCGTCGGCACCCACGATGAGGTCGGAATCGACACGCTCGGAAGTTCCGTCGCCGCAGCGAAAGATTGCAGCCGGCTGCGCGAAGTCAACGTCGGCGCACCATCGGTCGAACCGGAACTCAACGTTGGGCTCGGCCGCCGCTGCGTTCAACAGCAACATATTCAGGCCCGATCGACTGACTGAGTTGATCGCGCGACCCGGATCGTGCGAATAGCGCTGGAAGACCGGGGCACCCGTGATCGGGTGGATCATTCGGCCAGGCATTCGGATGCCGCGGCGCAGTAGTTCGTGGTCGAGTCCGGCACGCTGTAGCGCGTGGATTCCACGGGCGGAAATTGCAAGATTGATCGATCGGCCGCCGACAAAGTTCTTCGCGCGCGGGTCGCCGCGTCGCTCGACGACGAGCACGCGCCAACCCGCTCGCGCGAGAAATACGGCGAGTAACGATCCGCCAAGTCCAGCGCCGATGATGAGTGCTCGCCGTGCCACGGGTTTCTTGTTAGTCCTTCAGCGTCGTCATGATGTGTGCGAACCGCCACGCATCGAGAAAGCTGTTGTACGACGGTGTTGGTGCGATACGAATGACGTTTGGCGCGCGGAAGTCGCAGATGACACCCGCAGCGCCCAAGGCTGCGAACCGTTCTTTCGGGCGATCGTGTACCAGCATGGACAGCTGGCAGCCGCGAGCTTCTGCATCGTTGGGCGTGATGATTTCCCAAGCCTTCGCCGTCCCGGCGAGCTCGCGCAGAAGCCATGCGAGGTAGCCAGTCAGCACGCGGCTCTTCGCGCGGAGGCGCGACATGCCAGCAGCGTCGAAGAGGTCGAGCGATGCCTTGAGCGGCGCCATCGCGAGAATCGTTGGGTTCGACAACTGCCAACCGTCGGCGCCGTCGCGCGGCACGAAGTCGGGGATGAGCTGCATCTGAAATCGTGTCGCCGGATCGTTGCCCCACCAGCCCGCGTAACGGTGCAGCGCATGATCGCGACCGTGGCGTTCGTGCACGAACGTCCCGGCGATCGCGCCCGGACCGGCATTCAAGTACTTGTATGAACACCAACACGCGAAGTCGACATTCCAATCGTGGAGTTCGAGCTCAAGGTTTCCCGCAGCGTGCGCGAGGTCCCATCCGACCATGGCGCCAGCATTGTGTGCAGCACGCGTGATGCTCGCGATATCGAATGCTTGCCCGCTGAAGAATTGCACACCGCTCAAGAGCGTGAGCGCAAGCGAATCAGCGTGTCGAAGGATCAGCGTCTTGAGATCGTCGGTTCGCAAACAGTGCTCGCCAGGCCGCGGTGCCGCGAGTATGAGGTGTTCGCGCCAATCGAGTCCGCGCGACGCGAGATGCGTCTTCACTGCGTACGTGTCGCTCGGGAACGCGCCGTCTTCGATGAGGATCTTCGTCCTTCGACCTTGGGGACGGAAGAACGAGACCATCATCAGATGCAAGTTCACCGTCAGTGAATTCATCATCACGACTTCGCCGGGGCGGGCGCCGACGAGCCGCGCGCCGGAGTCGCGAAAAATTTCGTGGTACGAGAGCCACGGGGTTGCAGCGTCATGATGTCCTTCGACCGCAAGCGCTGCCCAATCGTCGAGTTCACGATCAACAAGTTCACGCGCGCGACGTGGCATGAGTCCCAGAGAGTTGCCGCACAGGTAAATCGCGTCCTCGCCACTCGGTCGCTTCGGAACACAGAAGTGCGCGCGGTGAGTTCGTAGCTCGTCAATGGAATCAAGATGTCGCGCGAAGGCCTCCGTTGCTTCAAAAGCTGCGGCGTTCACGTCGGCGAGGGCGTTGAGTGTGCTCATGACGAAGGGAGATTGAGGAACTCGGTTGCGGTGCCAAAGAGGAGTCGGGCGCGTTCAGCGTTCGTGAGTTCCGTCATCGCCTCGATGAGTCGACCCGGCTCTCGTTCACCGAGCGGAAACGGGTAGTCGGTGCCGAGTGCGATGCGCTCCGCGCCAACGAGTCGCAGCAGGAACCGAAGCGAGTCGATGTCGTGGACCAGCGAGTCGAACCATAGGCGGCCGAGTGTCTCGCGGGGCGAGATCGCGTTGTCGATCGCGCAGAGATCGGGGCGTTCACGAAATCCGTGTTCGATGCGACCGAGCGTGAACGGAAAAGAACCGCCGCCGTGCGCGAAGCAGACTTTGAGCGACGGCAACCGCGCGAACACGCCTCCGAAAATCATGGAGGTAATCGCGCGGCTCGATTCAGCGGGCATGCCGACGAGCCACGGGAGCCAGTACTTCGACATCGCGTCCTGTCCCATCATGTCCCATGGGTGCACGAAGACCGCCGCACCTAACTCGGCGCAGCGCTGGAAGAACGGGAACAGCTCTGGGGCGTCTAAGTTCCAGTGGTTAACGTGGGTGCCGATCTGGACGCCGCGCAACCCGAGTTCACCCATGCAGCGCTCGAGTTCGGTGATCGCAAGGGCTGGGTCTTGGAGCGGCACCGTGCCCAGTCCGGCGAACCGATCAGGGCGGGTGCGGCACACGTCGGCGATGTGGTCGTTGAGCAAACGCGCAAGAACGAGCGCGTCGGCGGCGCGGGCCCAATAGGAGAAGAGGATCGGCACCGTCGAGAGCACTTGCATCGAGACGCCGAATCGATCGCAATCGGAGATGCGTCGAGCGGGATCCCAGCAATTCGAATCGATCTCGCGGAAGAACCGGCCGTCAACCTGCATTCGGGCGCAGCAGAGACCGGTGTGTTCAAGCTCTACCCAGCCACCGTAGCCGAACCGCTGCCGCAGATTCGGCCACCGTTCGGGAAGGATGTGCGTGTGGAGATCGATCTTCCCTGACGCCATCGGTCGCATGGTACTCTTCGCGCGGGATCGGCTCACACGCGGCGCGCGGTACGATCTCTCGTTCCACCTGCGGCGGCCAGACCTTGATGTGACCTTCAACGGTCTGACCGTGCTCTGAACTGTGCCGACGCAGGTTGCAAGGATCGACGCCTCGTCGGTCATCAACACCTATGCCCACGCACTCCGCCGGCCACCGGTCGCGGAAACCCCTCGCTGCCAGCCTCGGTCTCGCACTCGGTGCCCTCGGCGTGGTGTACGGCGACATCGGTACGAGCCCGCTGTACGCGCTGAAGGAGTCGCTTCACCACCTCTCGCGACAGGCGGGCGGGAGCTTCCGCCACCTAGATGAGGCTGAGGTGCTTGGCGTCTTGTCGCTCGTCTTCTGGGCGATGACGATCGTCGTCAGTCTCAAATATCTACTCATCATCACGCGGGCAGCCAACCGCGGCGAGGGCGGCATCTTCGCGCTGCTCTCGCTCGTTCCGCGCAGCCTCGCAGCTCGGAGTGGACTCCTCTACCGAGGCGCTGCGCTTCTCGCGATGCTTGGTGCCGGACTTCTGTTTGGCGACGGCATCATCACGCCCTCCATCTCGGTGCTGTCGGCGATGGAAGGGCTGAGCGTCGTCAACCCGAATCTCTCGTCACTCGTGACGCCGCTGACGATCGTGATTCTTGTGCTGCTCTTCGCGGTGCAGCAGTTCGGGACCGGACGGATCGGTGGCGTCTTCGGCCCCATCATGGTCGTCTGGTTCATCGTCATCGCGGTCCTTGGAATCAAAGGACTGATGCTTGAACCGCGCGTGCTGCTCGGCGTCAATCCTTGGTATGCGATCTCGCTCTTCGCGCGTGAGCCCGCCGACACGTTCCTCCTGCTGGGCGCGGTGGTGCTCGTTATCACCGGCGGCGAAGCGCTCTACGCGGACATGGGGCACTTCGGAATAGCGCCTATTCGGCTCGGCTGGTACACGTTCGTCGCGCCAGCGCTCGCACTGAACTACTTCGGACAGGGTGCGCTCGTGCTCGCGCAACCCGAGGCGATGGCGAACCCGTTTTACGCACTCGTTCCGTCCGCGCTCCAGTTGCCAATGGTGATCCTCGCGACCATCGCAACTGTCATCGCGAGCCAGGCGATGATTTCGGGAGTCTTCTCGCTCACGCAGCAGGCGATTCGTCTCGGCTACCTGCCGCGACTTCAAGTCGTTCACACTTCCGACGAGCACGCGGGGCAGATTTACGTGCCAGGCATCAACTGGTTGATGCTCATCGGCTGCCTGATCACCGTGGCCATTTTCCGAACCTCGACCGGACTCGCCGGCGCATACGGCATCGCCGTGACGGCGCAGATGGTGATTACGACAATTCTGTTCGCGCTCGTCGCTAGGCGACTTTGGCGCTGGAAACGGCGTCTGTTACTTCCAATCGTCGGTGCTGCACTCACCGTCGACTTACTTTTTTTCGCGTCAAACGCAGTCAAGATTCTGTCCGGCGGTTGGTTCACGCTGCTCGTCGCGGTCGGCGTGTTTGCAGTTCTTTCCACGTGGCTTCAGGGGAGTTACCTGCTCGGCAAACGCATTGCCGATGAAAGCACCTCAATCCACGAATTCCTCGGGCAGATTTGGGCCCAAGACATTCCGCGCGTCCGCGGTACGGCCGTCTTTCTGACGACGAACTACAACACGCCGCACGCGCTAGCGTTCTTCGTCGAACACGCGCATGTGCTGCACGAGCGCGTCGTCCTTCTTTCCATCATGCCGGTCAACGCGCCGACGGTCAGCGCGCATCGAAGCGTGCAGGTGGAGTGGCTCCCGGACGGACTCTGGAAAGTAACGGCGAGATGCGGCTTCATGGAGACGCCGCACATTCCGAGAATTCTGGAACGGGCTCGCGAACAGGGTTTTGACTACGACCCGTCGACCACAACGTTCTTCTCGCGCCGTGTCGAAGTCGTACCGACTGGCACGACGAAAATGTCGCGTTGGCGCAAGCTGCTGTATGCAGCGCTATCGCGCAACGCAGCAGATGCAACGCGCTCCTTCAGCTTGCCGCCCGAGCGCGTGGTCGACTTCGGTTCGCAGATTGCGCTGTGAGTTCAGTCGAGAGAGGGGTTCTTTACGGATCGGGTTCGACCGCAGCGATCGAAGCTTCACGCCGCCTAACACTGCGGCGGACGAAGCGTTTTCAAAGCATCCGCAGATTCCGCAGATTCAAACGCGAGGGAACTCACCGAGGCGCCCGTGGGTGCTCGCGCGGACCGATGTACTTTGCGGGGTTTCCCGCGACGATCGTCCACGGGTCGACGTCTTTCGTGACAACGCTTCCCGCGCCGACCGCTGCACCTTCTCCGATTTTCACGCCGGGCAGAATCATCGCGGTGGCACCGATGAAGGCATCGGCACCGATCTCGATCGGTCCCGTCACCAGAGGTAACGCCTCGCTGGTGAGGTCGTGAGAACCCGCACACAGATAGGCCTTCTGCGCAACCGTCGCTCGCGCCCTCACGATGCAGGGACCGAGCGAATAGACGTCGCATTCGCTTGCGAGACAGGCACGGTCTTCAAGGGTGAGGTGCCAGGGCATCTTGATGCGAGCGGAGCTGCCCACGAACGGTGTTCCCGAGATTTGCGCGCCGAACGCCTTCAACAGCAGCACGCGCCACGGCGAACACGGCTTGGGCGTCGGGCGGAACAAGACGAACCACACCGCGCTCCAGAGGGCGAGTCGCACGCGCGTGCCGAACGACCACGGTGACACGTATGCGGTGGCTTGGCTCTTCGGCTCAAGTCGAACTTTGTGGTCACTCATGCAGCGTGTTCCCGGCGCGAGGCAACGAGTTGAGCGAAGTCGGCGAGGTGCTCTGCCGCGACACGTTCGACGGAGAGTTCGCGCGCTCGCATAACGCCAGCGGCGCGAAGCGCACTCGCTCGCGCAGGGTCGTTGAGTATGACGTGCAGGCACGCCGCGAGCCGCTCGGCTGCATCTGACGCCTCGCGCTGGAAGACAAGGCCCGTCTCGCCGTCGCGGACGTATCCAGAAAACTGCGGCAGGTCGCTCACGACGGGCACCGCGCCGCACGCCATCGCTTCGAGCGGAGCGACCGGCGAGGCTTCGCCGAAGTACGCGATCGATGGGTAGCAATAGACGTCGCACGATCGCAGCGTGGTCGCGAGTTCCTCGGGATCCGCGATGTTCGGACGAAATTCGACTGGCGCGTTGGCGGCGAGTGTGACGAGTCGCTGCACGAAAGTCGCACCGCCGCCACCTTGCTCGATCGCGGTGGGACCGACGAGTACGAGTTTCGCTCGCGGGTCCGCCCGGTGAACGATCATGAATGCGCGAACGAGCAGCTCAAGCCCTTTCTCGGGGTGAATGCGACCCGTGAACAAGATCGTGCGTGCAGTCTCATCGCGCACCGTTCGGCCGTCGGGCCGAAACACGGAGACATCGACCGGATTCGGAATCACCTTCACGATCGAGGCGAGTTCCGGCGTCTGCTCGCGGATCGCCGCGGCGATTGCCTCCGACACAGTCGAGATGCGATCGGCACCGCGATACAAGCCGAACTGGTTCTTGGGGAACCGTTGAGCGTGGACGTTCAGCGCTCCGATTCGGTTGCGACGGCTGCGAGAGCCGTAGCTAAAGATTCGTAGGAATGCGGGCAGCCAAAAGCAATTCGTCACAGTGACGTCGGCGGGTGGGAGTTGTCGTCGCGCTCGCCATGAATACAAGGCATCTTTCACCAAATCGAACCGAGTCGACCCGGTTCGTTTCATTCGCTTGAGTCGCAGATAGCGCACCGCGCACAACATCTCCGTGGAAGGCCCTCCACTGGCCGCGGCGCAAATCACGGTCACCTCGTTGCCGTTCGCAGCGAACGCCTCAGCAAGTTTGTGCCACACCTTTTCGATCGCACCGGTCGGAGCCGGCGGCATCGGAAGAAACGGGCCAATGACGATGGTGATCCGCATCCGTGCGCCACAGGCCGCGAGTGCTCTCAGACCTTCGGCGTCGGCTTTACGACGCGCGTGCCGCACGTCTTACACGTCGACAGCTTCGGATCGGCCCAAAACGTCTCCATAGCGGAGGAAAAGTGGTCGACGATGTCCTTGCAGTCGAACTCGTTGTCATAGACCAGACCGTGGCACTTCTCGCAGAAGAACATCAGGTGCTCAGTCTCGCCGGCCGGGCGGCGGCGCTCGACGACAAGCCCAATCGTGTCGGGGCCGCGCTGCGGCGAGTGCGGCACGTTTGGCGGAACGAAGAAGACATCGCCTTCGCGGACAACGCAGTCTTTCAGTTTGCCGCCGTCGATGACTCGAATGACGACATCGCCCTTAATTTGATAGAAGAATTCCTCTGAGCTCGTCATATGAAAA
Source organism: Phycisphaerae bacterium (assembly GCA_034440475.1). GTDB lineage: Bacteria > Planctomycetota > Phycisphaerae > Phycisphaerales > SM1A02 > JAEUIT01. Next base: position 36,429 of record JAWXCC010000085.1, read on the forward strand.
TCGTTCCGGGCGTTCGGGCCCGCGATGATCATGACGAAGAAATCCTTGCCGCTATAAAGGTACTTGTTGCCCACCGGCGGCTTCATCAAGTGCCGATTCTTCTCGACCCACTCCTTCAGGTTGAAGGGGAACGAAACCGAACCATCGCGATCTAGCCCGTTCGGCTCGTGCGGGGTGTCTGGGTTCGTGACCGTACTTGAGACTGGTTTGGCAGCAGCGGTGCTCATGGTGGGCCTCCATCGAATCGTCCTCGGGCTTCGGCGGATGCCCGCACGATACCTCTCGCACCCAAGAGAAGCGATCGCCAACGCGAGCGAGCAGCTCCAGAAGTGCGCTTCGGACGCCCGTCCAGCCGATGAGACGACGCTATCAACGCGCCCGAGAGCGGGTCGGTGTCCGCCATGGTCCCAGCTCCGCATGAACGTCCCATTCCGCCACAGTCTCACCGGTCGTCTCCTCGTCCTCGGCGTACTGCCGATGGTTTTGCTCATCGTCGCGATCGTCGCGATCGGGATGACGGAGAAGTACCGCACGCTCAAGTCTGTCGGCGAGACGCGAATTCTGCAAGCGCTGCAATATGCACGGAGCGTCGGCGAGGACCGAATGAACGATGCGTCTCGCACAGCGCGCATCATTGCCGAGGCTGAGGCGGCCGGAGTCGTCGATGACTCCACCGCGACGAGAGCGTTCCTCTCGCAGGTAGTCGCCCGTGATCCAGCGATCTCTGCGGTCTGGGTCGCTCGCGATGCGCGAGGCGGCAAAGACAGTCGAGCCTTCGCAATACGCGTGGCGCACAGCGCCGCAGGTGGTACGCCGCGCGTGGTCGACGACGCAACCTTGACGTCCGGTGCCGCGTACCTCGCAGCGCGACGTTCGGGCGAGTCAGCGGAACCGATTGCCGTCGGTGGTGAAGTCGCCGTGCGCGATGGTGAGCGCTTTCTCGACGTCGCCTTTCCCATCATCGTGGGTGGTCGTTTCGTTGGTGCAGCGGGCGCTGAGTACTCGCTCGACGGTCCGGCGAACTCAGCCGCCGCCGTCGCGCGCGACGAGAACGTGCGGATCTTCTTCATTAGTCCGGGCGGCACAATCATCGCTGGCGGCTCACACGACTCGTTCGATGCAGCCGCGCTTGCTGGAACACTCGTGCGCGATACATCGCTCGCGTCCGTACTCGGACCAATCGTTGCCGCCGCGAACAAGGACGCGCGGCTTGAGCTCGTCACCGATCCGGTTTCTGGACGCGCAACCTACGCAGCATCTGGCACTACGCGAACGCTTGGCGCGCGCATAGTGTTGATGAAACCAGTCGACGAAATCACCGCGCCGATCGTGATGGAAACCGTGAGGAACGCGCTCGTCGCGGGTGCCGGCTTGGTGGTACTCACCGCGCTCATCGTGTGGCTCTCTGTCTCCGTGAGTCGTCGACTTGGGAATGCCGTGTCGGTTGCCACCGCAATCGCGGCGGGCGATCTCTCCGCGCGGGCGACCTCCACCGCGGGACGCGACGAATCAGCGCTGCTGCTCGGCTCACTCGACGTGATGGCCGAACGACTCGGCCTACTCGTCGGCGCAGTGCACGCAGCATCAGCCACCGTCGATCGCGGCGTGCATGAGTTGGTGCGCGTGACCGAGGGCCAGCGCCGCGCAGCACTTCCACTTGGACAGACGACAGCCGAGGTCGCCGCTGCCGCGCGGCAGATTTCGACGACAAGCGAAGAGCTTGCCGGCACGATGCGCTCGCTCGAAGCGAGTGCCATGTCCACTTCGGAACTCGCGGGGCGCACTCGCGAGAATCTTGCCAGCGTTGACGGCTCGATGCGTGATCTCGACGGCGCGACTGAATCGGTGGCGGAACGACTCGCCGCGATCAACGAGAGAGCGGCGGCGATCAATGGCGTCGTCACGACGATCACCAAGGTCGCCGACCAAACGAACATCTTGTCGGTGAATGCAGCGATCGAAGCCGAGAAGGCTGGCGAGCAAGGGCGCGGATTCCTCGTCGTCGCCCGCGAGATTCGGCGCCTCGCCGATCAAACCGGCGGCGCGACGCTGGAGATCGAGCGCATGGTTCAGGACATGCAGTCCGCTGTTTCTGCCGGCGTCATGGAAATGGACCGGTTCAGCGAGAAAGTGCGGCGCAGCGTCGACGAAGTCGCGCGATCGAGCGGACGGATGGCTGAGATCATCAGTCAGGTCGGTGAGAACGCGGTCCGCTTCCGCGCCGTGACCGATGGCATGGCATCGCAATCGGCGGGCGCGGTGCAGATCAGCGATGCGACGGCGCAGCTTCGTGAGTCGGCGCGATCGACGGTGGACGGCGTCACGCGCATCGCCGCCACTGTTCGTGCCCTCGAAGACGCGAGCGAGTCACTTCGCTCGTCCGTCGCCGCGTTCGGGCTCGACGGTGCCGCTTGCAGCCTCGAGCTCAAGCACGTCGAGCCGGCTCAGGACCCAGTCAATTGAACCGCGCAGCTCGAGAAACGTCGAAAGATCACGAAGCGCGCGCTGATCGACGACGCCAGACGCGATGGGCTCGAAGAAGCGGATCGCGCTCGCGCCGATGTTGTTGAGTGGCCGCACTGACTCCAAGAAGAGCGTCGCAGGCCCGGTCATTCCTTTTCGGGCGACTACGGCAAGAATGCGCTCGATTGTTTCGCGCTGCGCTGGCGTTGGTTCGATCGGTCCCTTGGGGCCAAGATCGAATGCGTGGCGAAATCCATCAGCGAGACGTTGGCGAAATCCGCTCACGTCCGCACCACCACAGCGTCGGTGCCCAGGCGCGAGAGTGCCTCGCGAATGATCGCGTCCGCGCCGCGTCGAGGTAGGGGCAGAAGAAATCCGCGGACGACATCGGCAGCTGTTGATTTCGAACTTGACGACAGCATGAGCGCTTTCCCGTCGTGGGCGACGCGACGGACGGACGACAACGGCATCGTTCGGGTCGCGAGCAGAGTGCGGACGGTGGCGGTGCCAGCGGCACCGTTGTCGATCGTGCAGCGCACGGGAAAGTAGAAACGCTGGAGGCAACAGAACAGCGCGAATCCGGCGCCCGCGCCGACGTAGACGTTGCCAGAGAATGCGGCTCCAGCGACGCCGAATAGCGTCACGGCGACGAGTCCGGCCAGCGCCGCTCCAGGGCGTTCTCGAGCGGGCCATGAGGACCAAGCAAGCTTGTCATCGGACGACGGCATCGCACCCAACGTACCCGGCGATGGCGGTTCCGGTACTCTTCGATTCCCATGTCTACTTCGGCCGAGCGCGTCTATTCGAAGGTCGATCTCGACTCCATCCGCTGGATTCTCGCGACCGATTGCGGCAGCACGACCACGAAGGCGATTCTGATCCAGAAGGTGGGGAACGAATATCGCCAGACGCAGCGCGGCGAAGCGCCAACGACGGTCGAGGAGCCGTTCGCTGACGTCACGGTCGGGGTCGTGAATTCGCTCACCGAGGTGGGCGAACTCGCCGGCCGCCGTTTCATCGACGACGAAGGACACATCATTCGCCCAGCGACCGCAACCGAAGGCTGCGACATCTACATCTCGACGAGTTCCGCCGGCGGCGGATTACAGATGATGGTCGCGGGTGTCGTGGCGCAGATGACCGCAGCGAGCGCAAAACGCGCGGCGCTTGGTGCCGGCGCGATCGTCATGGACACAATCGCTGCCAACGACAAGCGGAAGCCGCACGAACAGATTCAGCGGATTCGTGAGTTGCGCCCGGACATGGTGTTGATTTCCGGTGGTACTGACGGTGGCAACACGCAACAAGTGATTCAGATTGCAGAACGCATCGCGCCAGCTAAGCCGCGTCCGCGATTCGGTGGCGAGTACCAACTCCCGATCATCTTTGCGGGCAACAAAGACGCAGCGCCTCAGGTGCGCGAGATTTTCAAGAACGGTTTCGATCTCGCCGTCGTCGACAACTTGCGTCCAGTGCTCGAGCGTGAGAATCTCGGGCCCGCGCGCGACAAGATTCACGACGTTTTTCTTGAGCACGTGATGGCGCACGCGCCGGGCTACGACAAGCTCATTTCGTGGTCCGACGCGCCGATCATGCCAACACCCGGCGCGGTCGGCGACATCCTCCAGCGCATCGCGGCCCGAGATCGATTGAACGCCGTGTGCGTCGACATTGGTGGTGCTACGACCGACGTTTTCAGCGTTTTCGACGGCGCATTCAATCGCACCGTCAGCGCGAACTTAGGAATGAGCTATTCCATTTCGAACGTCTGCGCTGAAGCGACGATGCCCAGAGTGCTGCGCTGGGTGCATCTCGATATGGATGAGCGCGAGCTGCGGAACCGCGTCAAAAACAAGATGATTCGGCCGACGACCATTCCGCAAACGCTTGAGGCGCTCGTCTTCGAGCAGGCCGTCGCGCGCGAAGCGCTCCGTCTCGCGTACCAACAGCACAAGGAGTTCGCGACATCCCTCAAGGGCGTGCAGCAGCAGCGCACCGTCGGCGACGCATTTGCGCAGGGGACGGGGAGCGGCTCACTTGTTGACAACATGCGACTTGATCTCTTGGTCGCATCGGGTGGCGTGCTGAGCCACGCGCCGCGCATGGAACAAACGGCGGCAATGCTCGTCGACAGCTTTGAACCGGAAGGTTTCACGACGCTCGCGAAAGATTCGATTTTCATGATGCCGCACCTCGGCGTACTTGCGAGCGTGCATCTTGATGCTGCAATGCACGTCTTCGAGCGCGACTGCCTCGTCGTCCTTGGAACCTGTGTCGCAGCGAAGGGCCAAGGCAAACTTGGCAAGCCTTGTTTCTCGTATCGCGTAACGCCGACGTCAGCTAGCGCTACTCAATCCGCAGTGCAGGGATCGCTGACAGTCGGCGAGGTCAAACTACTTCGCGTTGCTGGCGAGTCGTGCAAGATTGAGGTGACGCCCGAGCGTCACTTTGATGTCGGAGCAGGTCCCGGAAAGACCGTCGAGCGCACGGTGAAGTGCGGAACAGTCGGCATCATCTTCGACGCCCGTGGTCGCCCGCTTTCGCTCCCAGAAGATCGCGCTGCCTGCCGCGCGCTGGTTTCGAACTGGGTGAAGTCGCTTGAGCAGTACGCGTAGCGGCAATTTCGAGTTTCCCCTTATGGCAAAGGCTTACACACCCGGTCTCAAAGTCGCCGCCCGCACGCTTCATCGCGTGCGTCGATCGCTGCCCGTTGCGGGCGAAGTGCTCGTCAAGGTTGGTGATTCAGTTGGGGCCACGCAAGTCGTCGCGCGCACGTTCACCGACGGCGAGATCACTCCAGTCAATCTCGCGAATTTGCTCGGTGTGCCCGCGAGCGATGTGCCTTCGTTGATGTTGAAGAAAGTGGGCGACGCGGTGTCGACGGGCGAACTTGTCGCACGGTCGAAGGGCATCTTCGGCATGATGAAGAAAGACGCGGCGTCACCCGCGACCGGCAGCATCGAATCGATCTCGGCGACAACCGGTCAGATGATCGTGCGCGGGGAGCAACAGGCGGTCGATGTCAAGGCGTTCCTCGCCGGACGAGTCGTCGAAGTTATGCCTCACGAAGGGGCGATCATCGAGAACGAGGTCGCGTTTGTGCAGGGGATTTTCGGCATTGGAGGCGAGGCATTCGGGCCGCTGCGAATGGCGGGGACAAAGCCCGATCAACCACTCGACGCTTCGCTGCTCACGAACGACATGCGCGGCGCGATCGTCGTCGGAGGCGGACGTATGTCGGTAGACGCTCTGCGAAAAGCGCGCGACATCGGCGTTTCCGCGCTGATTGCAGGTGGAATCGACGATCACGACCTGAAGGAATTTCTCGGCTACGACCTTGGTGTCGCCATTACGGGAAGCGAGAAGGTCGGCCTCACGTTCATCATTACCGAGGGATTTGGCGACATTGCGATGGCATCGCGTACCCACGCGTTGCTCGCGGCGAACGCTGGCGCCGCGACGAGCGTGAACGGCGCCACGCAGATCCGAGCTGGCGTGATGAGGCCGGAGATCCTCATCACGATCGGGGCCCGCAGCGCCGATTCATCGTCGGTCGCGCTGGCGCCCGAGACGTCGATCGGTGAACTCAAGCTCGGCACGCTCGTTCGCATCATTCGCGATCCGTACTTCGGTCGAATCGGTACGGTGAAGGCGCTCCCCCCAGAGCCGCAGGTGCTCGGGTCCGGATCGAAAGCCCGCGTGCTTGAGGTTCGGCTCGATTCCGGCGACAGTGTCACGGTTCCGCGAGCGAACGTGGAGTTGATCGAGAGTTGAAGAGCGAGGCTCACGCATGACACGACACGCACGGTCGGACGCTTTTCGACGGATATTCGCGTGTTCCGCGCTCTTCGTCGCGAATTCTACAGCGATCGCCGAGGCGCCCGCCGTCACTGAAGTCCTCGCGACCGACGCGAGCGGCGACGCTGGCGGCAGGGTGCAAGTCACTTGGATCGCGACTGGCGACCAGCCGTCCAAATGGCTTGTCGAGCGATTCTTGTCAGCGGACGCGGCCAAGTCCGAGCTTCGAAGCCAGCGGGTTGCCGCGGCTGGCGATGTCGTTCGCAAGACCTTGGAAGCGGAGACCAAGCGTCGTGGCCTGGCGACTCCCGATGCGGAAGCGTGGCGTGTTGCGACGGAAGCCGCTGGCGCGGCTGCGGCGGAAATCGCCGATGCGACGCAAGGGTTGTGGATCTCCGCCGTCAAAGTGGACGGCGCCGAGGGCGAAGCAATCGCTGACGGTGTTCCGAACGGAAAGCCCAGTCGCTTTCGCGTTAGTCCGATCGCTGACGATGGCTCGCGCGGTGCGGCAGTCGAAGCGGCGAATTCCGCCAGCCCGATGGCGAATCCATGGTTCACCCATCGCACGTGGTTCTTCGCGATTCTCATGGCGCTCTGCGCGACGATTCTCATCTCGATCATGCTCGCGCGTGGCGGCCGACCGGCGAAGATCCGGCATATCGCGGGACTCGACGCGGTGGACGAAGCAATTGGTCGCGCGACCGAGATGGGCCGCCCGGTCCTCTTCATCCCGGGCATTCAAGATATGGACAACGTGCAGACGGTCGCGGGCGTCACCGTCTTGGCGCGCGTGGCCAAGATTGCTGCTGAATACGACGCGCGCATCGAAGTACCAACGGCGCGTTCGCTCGTGATGACTGCCTGCCGCGACGCCGTTGAAGGCGCGTATCTGGCCGCGGGCCGTTCCGACGCATACAACCCCGACCTCATTAACTACATCACCGACGAGCAGTTTGGTTATGTCGCGTGGGTTGCCGGTCGCATGCGCCGAGAGAAGCCAGCGACCTGTATCTACATGGGTCAGTTTTACGCCGAAAGTTTGCTTCTGGCGGAGAACGGCAATGAGATCGGGGCGATCCAGATCGCTGGCACCGCCGAAACATCTCAGCTCCCCTTCTTCGTTGCTGCATGCGACTACACGCTGATTGGCGAAGAGTTCTTTGCAGCCAGCGCGTATCTGTCGGGAGAACAAACGCAACTTGGCAGTCTGCGCGGGCAAGACATCGGTAAGGCGCTGACCGCAGTCATACTGATCGTTGGCATCCTGCTCGCAACAATCGCGCCGTGGTCGGACGGGGCGAAGACAGCGGCGAACTATCTCCGCGACGTGGTACTCAAGGGATAACGGAGACCTCGCGTTGAAACGATCCATCCCAGTTCTCATCGTCGCGCTGACCGGCCTCGTGCTGATGGTGTCATTCTTTTCGCCTTGGATCGAGCCAGCAGGCGAGACGGCGCTGGAGTGGTTCGCGATTCTCGCGGCGGTTGCATTTGTTCTTGGCGGTGGCAGCCTGCTCAAGGCGCAACTCGAGGCGATCTCTGCGCGACGTCCGGGTTGGGGATACGCCGCAGTGACGCTCGTCTCCTTCTTCGTCATGCTGTTCGTTGGCTTAGGGAAAGTTGGCGTACGCCCCGCAGAGCAGTACCCGACACATCGCTGGTCGGGTGACGCCGAGGCTACGTTCGGAGCGCTGGGCTGGCTCTACGCGTACGTCTTCTCACCGCTCACTGGAACAATGTTCGCGCTGCTCGCCTTCTACGTCGCCAGCGCAGCATTCCGGGCGTTTCGCGCGAAGAACGTCGAGGCCACGTTGCTTCTCGGTACAGCGTTTGTCGTGCTTCTCGCACGGACCGCAGTCGCGCGGCTCACCGATGCGTTGCCACCGTCGCTGTCGTTCCTCAAGCTTGATTACCTCTTGAGCTGGCTCATGCAGTACATCAGCACCGCAGGGAGTCGCGCGGTCGTCATCGGCATTGCGCTCGGCATCGCGGCGACGTCGTTGCGAATCTTGCTCGGCATCGATCGGCCTTATCTGGGTAAAGAGTGATCGCGTCTCACTAGGAAAGACAGCATGATCCGATTTCTCGAAACCTTTGACCGTCGCATCGTGTTCCTACTCATGGGGCTCGCGGTAGCGATTCCCCTCCTCGCGCAAATCAGCTTCCCTGAAGTCGCGGGTCAGCACGCGAGAGCGACATTTGACGCGATCGACAGTCTGCCGTCGGGCTCGAAGCTGCTGTTCTCGTTCGATTATGACCCCGCAAGCGAGGGAGAGTTGAAGCCGATGGCCGAGGCGCTCGTCTATCACGCGGCATCCAAGGGTCACAAGCTGTACTTCATGTCGCTCTGGCCAGCGGGGGCGGCGAAGGCGAAGGAGACAATCAATCACATTTTGAAGGCTCACTTCCCGAGCTACGTCTACGGCACCGACTACATGCAGCTCGGGTTCAAGGCAGGTAACGAAACAGTCATCAAACTCATCGTGACTGATCTCGCAAAGCCATTTCCGAACGATGAGCTGGGAACGCCGCTGGCGAAGATCCCGATGATGGCAGGCGTTGACGACATTCGCGCGATGGATCTCGCGGTCGTCATCAGTGCTGGTGACCCAGGCTCGAAGCAGTGGGCGCAGTACTACGTCGCCGCCTATCCAAGTGAAAAGTTGGTCACTGGCACGACGGGGGTTCAGTCGGTGAGTTTGTATCCGTACATTCCGCAGCAGATTGTTGGGATGCTCGGCGCGATCAAGGGTGCAGCCGAATACGAGACACTCGTCAACGAGAAGTATCCCCTCCAGACCTCGCGCGGACCTGAGAAGTTCCTCGTGGAAGGTCAGCGCCGAATGGCACCGCAGCTCACAGCGCACCTGCTCATGGTCGCGCTGATTATTTTGGGCAACGTGGTGCAGTTTGCCCGCAAGCGCGAGGGAAAACGGTAATGCGTCCGAATCTCGCAGCCCTCGTCGTCATCGGCATCTTCATTCTCTTCGGCGTGCTCGCTTCGATTCGAGCGGGGGAGCTGCCGGGGAAGCGCTACGAGCGAATCGTCGACAAGTCGTTCGTCTTGGTAGACGTGCCGCCGCCGATTGGCGGCAACGCCGACGAGAAGGCCGAACGCGCGTGGTTGCCCGTTGACAGCAGTCAATTGCTTCGACCGGGTGTCGTACGGATTGAAGGCGTCGCGCCAATCAGTTGGAAGGAACCAGAGACCCGGAGCCCGTTCGCCGCGCGTGCCGAGATAGCCGCTGGCGCGAAGAACGTTGGAATAAGTTGGCGCGACACGATCGGTGTCTGGATCGCGGCGCTCTGCACGTTCGCGATCTTTTCATTTCTGTGGGGCGACAATCCGCTCTACAAACTTGCGGAGTCGCTGCTCGTTGGTGTGTCGGCGGCGTATTGGATGGTCGTCGGGTTCTGGTCGACGATCGTGCAGAACTTGCTCGGCAAGCTCATGCCAGGCGTGATGCGCGAGTGGGCGCTTCCGGCACTTCCGGAGGACGCGTCGCCCCAGTGGCTGACGCTCGTCCCGCTCGTTCTCAGCGTGCTCTTACTTATGCGGCTTTTGCCCAAGGGCGGCTGGCTCTCAACGTGGGCGCTCGCGTTTATCTTCGGCACGACCGCCGCCATCAAGTTCGTTGCGTTCGTGCAAGCGGACTTGCTTGGACAGATTTCAAACTCCATCGTTCCCCTCTACGCGACGGACGCGTCGGGAGCATTCGATCTATCCGCGTCGCTTGGCAACATCACGATGCTCGTGGGCATCCTCTGCGTGCTCGCGTACTTCTTCTTCTCGTTCGAGCACAAGGGTGGATTCGGTAAAGTCGCGCGCGTCGGCGTTTGGTACTTGATGATCTTCTTCGGATCCGCGTTCGGCTTCACCGTGATGGGACGCATCGCGCTTCTTTCTGAGCGGTTCGAGTTTCTCTTCGACGACTGGCTGTGGCTGATGGATCCAGCGAAGGCGCACACGTTCATCGACACCGTGAATGCGCCGCTAAGCATGCTGCTGAGTGTGGGGCTGGGATAATCGAGAGTTCGTTTGGATGATCAAAGGCAGAGCGGGATCGCATGCGCACGTTCGCTCGGAAACCGCACGACGCAGCTCAAGAGACTACGGCAGGCAAGTCGCTAGTCTCCGGCCGCGCCCACGATTCGTTTGGTCGCACTGCGATTTCGACGCTTCAAGCGCCAGACACGATCGGCCATCAGTCGACATCGCTCGTTCGGCACGACATTCGACGCATCCCAACGCATCCTCCAGCAGCAGGAGCGACGCCACCGGCCGTCGACGCAGTATTGCGCTCGCCGGGCCAACCCCTCAACGCTGCGACCCGCGCCTCGATGGAATCGCGCTTCAGTCCCGATTTCAGCGGCGTACGAGTCCATTCCGACATTGGCGCAGCGTCGTCCGCGGCGGCGGTCCAGGCGCGGGCCTATACCGTCGGGAATCACATCGTTCTCGGTGCGGGGCAGCCTTCGGCTGATTCGCTCGGAGCGCGGTTTCTCCTTGCACACGAGTTGGCGCATGTGGTGCAGCAGAGTGGTGGTGCCGGGCGGCGGATGCCGGGGGTCTCCTCGTCCGCGCCTCACGAGGCGGACGCTCGCGCGGCCGCACTGGCCGTTGTCACGGGCGTGGGCCAAGTGCGGGTGTCGGAACGGACCGGGATCGGCGTAGCACGGCAGACATTGGATGACGCCGTAATGGTCGCCAACGACCTCGTCCTCCAGAAGCTGGGGCAAGCAGCGAACGTAGCGTCCGTCCGCGATGTCGAGCGCGGATTGCAGACGATCGCGGGGTCGGGCGGTTCGAGTGCAGCCGCTGCAGCGGGATTAGCGGCAGACATAGATAAGTTGGCGGATCTAGCGACGAGGCAGCGTCAACTGCGGGAAGCGCTCATCGCCGGACGAGCGCTCGTAACGAAGAATATTCCCGATCCGCCAAGGAGCCGGGATCTTGCCTCGGTCAAGCGAGGATTGGTGAGCATTGAAGGCCGAGGTGGACGTGACGCTGCAGCCGCTCGGGAGATTGCGAACGACATAGAACGCTTGCGATCGCGAGTTCGTGAATTGGAGGAGGTGAGACTGGCCTCGACACAAATTTTCCAGGCCCCCAACACCGCCGGGAGGAGGGTGAAGAGCGCCCCCAAGAGCGAACCGAAGATCCGAACACCCACCAGCGTCAGGACCGCGCCAGTGGTCGAGGTGCCTAGCACCGCCGCCACCACCGGCGCCGCGAAGGTCGAGAGCGCGGTCGCAGGCACCGCAGGTGCAGACATCAAAGCAGCGACGCGCCTCGCGCGAGTTGGCTCAGGCGTGGCCAAGTTCGGGTCGATGGCGTTCCATGTGCTCTTGCCAGGGCCGCTCGACGCGCTGGCGCTCATGGCCCAGTTTGCGGGCTCGTACGCGGAGGCGCACGACGCAATTCGAGACCGAAACACGCGCACAGGGTTTGCGATAGGTCTTTCAGCGAGTCTGCTGGGACGCTCTGGTCGCGCGGTACAGGAGCATTTTGCGCGTTGAATCGTCGTTGACAGAGAAGTGCAGACGCAGATGCTCAACGCGGTCGGCATGGCGGAAAAAGCCCACAACGCAGGTCTGAGCGCGGGCTTTGCCTACGGGGGGCGGCTCTCGGATGACGCGAAGGATGCGCTGCGGGCCGGCGGATTCGCCGCGCTCAATGCGAAGGGAAGGCTCCCCGAGAAGCACCTTCTTTTCGCGGCGGACGGCGTGCGCGCGCTTTCCGGCGCGATTCTCCCTGCTGTGGATCAGATCTTCGAAACGATGCGGCAAGAGGCGGAGGCGGCTGAAAAGAAAGCAGCGGCGGAGCGGCGTTATAAGCGGGCAGGGGACAGATTCTCCAGAAGGTGACGACGAGTGATTGTGGCGATGGAGTTGACTGATCTGGTGAAGCGAGCGGTCGAGCGAAGCACATTCAAGTGAGTCTCAACGGGTTTCCCCGAGCTACGTCTCAAGATTCATCCCGCGCCGCCCGTCACCTCATCCAGCATCGACCGCACATACGTAGCCTGATCCTCCTCTTGAAAGAGGATGTGTCGCTTGCGCATGCAACTCTTGTTCATGCTCCACACTGCCTGCATCGTGTTCGATGGCGTGTTCGACACGATGAATGATTCGAGCCGAACGTTCGTGTCGCCAAGGCGCTTCTCGAGGACCTTGATCATCTCGTAGAACTTGATCTTCGGATCGTCGCGGCCGAGGTGCCTGATGCCCTTGGGATCGACGAAGATCACATGTTGCTTCCCACCGACCAGCAACCAAAGGATGAAGTCGGGATGGAAGTTGTCTGCTTCGAAGAAGCCGACGCCGCGCCCCTTGCTCAGGTTGCGGAGCAGGTAGAGCTCGCGCGTCTTGAAGAACTCCGCCGCGCTGTCGTGGAAGGCCTTTAGATCCTCGACAAACAGCCTCTCGCCCTTGTTGAGCGGCGCCGGGCTGATCTCGACAATGCCGCTGTCCA